>NZ_JNXD01000020.1:0-261445 GCF_000725785.1 Streptomyces flavovariabilis
ATGGTACTGCAGGGGGGACCCTGTGGGAGAGTAGGACGCCGCCGAACAATTTTTGGGAAAACCCCCGCATCTTCGGATGCGGGGGTTTTCTGCGTTTAGGCTCGAATCCATGCGCTACGACCTCGTGATCTTCGACAATGACGGTGTGCTCGTCGACAGTGAGCCCATCTCCAACCGGCTGCTCGCGGCGTACCTCACCGAACTGGGGCACCCCACCTCGTACGAGGAGTCCATCCGGGACTACATGGGATCCGCAATGCACCGGATTCATGAGCTGGTCCTCGAGCGGACCGGGCAGCGGTTGCCGGAAAGCTTCGACGACGTCTTTCACGCGCGGGTGTTCGCGGCGTTCGAGCAGGAACTGGTGGCCGTGGCCGGGGCGTCCGAAGTCCTGGAGAAGCTGGCCGCGGACGGGGTGCCGTACTGCGTGGCCTCCTCCGGGAGTCATGAGCGGATCCGGGTGGGGCATCGGACGACGGGGCTCGACCGGTGGTTCGACGACGGGCGGATCTTCAGCTCGCAGGACGTCGGTCGAGGCAAGCCGGCCCCCGATCTCTTCCTGTACGCCGCCGAGCGGATGAGGGTCCCACCGGAGCGGTGCGCCGTCGTCGAGGACAGTCCGCTGGGTGTGCAGGCCGCCGTCGCTGCGGGGATGGACGTCTACGGGTTCACCGCCATGACGCCGGCGGAGAAGCTGGCCGGGGCGGACAGGCTCTTCTCGGACATGGGGGAGCTGACCGGCCTCCTGGCGTGAGTCGCTCCCCTGGGCCCGCTGAAGCTGAGGCAAATTCATCTTTGGCTGGATCTACCCACGGGTAAGTCTGGGCCCTACGCTCGCCGCCATGACTGATGTGCTGCGGCGCGGCAGGGCCTCGCTGGCGTTCAGCTTCGTGGTGCAGGGTGTCGCCTTCGCCCTGCTCGTGACGAGGATTCCCGCCATCCAGGACCGCTACGGGGTCTCCGACGCGCTGCTGCCCGCGTTTCTGGCCGCCGTGCCGATCCTCGCCGGGGTCGGCAGCGTGACGACCGAGCGGCTGGTGAAGCGCGTGCGGCCGAGCCGCCTGCTGCGGTGGTCCCAGCCCGTGGTGCTGCTGGCGCTGCTCGGGGTCGGGGCCGGGGAGCGGATGGTGGAGCTGGGCGTCGCGCTGGCGGCGTTCGGGCTCGCCGTCGGTGTGCTGGACGCGTCGATGAACATGCTCGGGGTGAGCCTGCAACGGTCGTACGGGCGCAGCATCATGCTCAGTTTCCACGCGGCCTACAGCCTGGGTGGGATCGTCGGGGCGTCGCTGGCGTGGGTGGGTGCGCACTGGCATCTGGCGTTGTGGGTGTCGTATCTGCCGGTCGTGCTGGTGCTGCTGCCGGCTGTGCTGGTGGGCAGCCGGTGGTATGCCGACGATCGGGGCGGTGCGGCGGCCGAGGCGGAGGAGACGGCGGGGGAGGGACGGGCGGTCCGCTTCAAGTGGCTGCTGCCGCTGTGCCTGGTGATGACGGTCGCGTACATCGGTGACTCGACGGTTTCCAACTGGAGCGCCAAGTACTTGCAGGACGTGCTCGGATCCTCGGAGCAGATGGCGACGGTGCCGTACAACGTGTACATGGTCACCACGCTGCTGGGGCGGGCGATCGGGGACCTCGGGGTGCGGCGGTTCGGGGCGGTCGCCGTGGTGCGGGGCGGGGCGCTGGTGGCGGCGGGCGGGTTCGCGGTGGTGGCCGCGGCGCCCGGGGCGTGGGTGGGCATGCTGGGGTTCACTCTGCTGGGGCTGGGGTTGTGTGTGCTGGTGCCGCAGACCTTCGCTGCGGCCGGCAGGCTGTTCCCGGGGGCTTCGGATGCGGCCGTCGCGCGGCTGAATGTCTTCAACTATGTGGGGTTTTTGATCGGTTCGCCGTTGGTCGGGGCGCTCGGGGATCTGTGGAGCTATCGCGGGGCCATGCTTGTGCCGATGGTGTTGGTGCTGGTGACGCTGGTGTACGCCCGGTCGTTCGAGGCTCAACCGGACCGATACGGTGGCGGGCATGAGCGGCCGCGCACAGCTGATGTGGGACGAGGCAGTAACGGGCTATGACTTCGGTCCGGGGCATCCGATGGACCCGGTCCGGCTCGCCCTGACCCGGAAGCTGGTCGAGTCCTTCGGACTGGACCGTGAGGTGGACGTGGTCGCCGCGAAGGCGGCCGGGGAGTCGACGCTGCGGCTCGTGCACCGACAGGACTACATCGGGGCGGTGAAGGCCGCGTCGGTGGATCCGGCGGCGGCAGACCAGTCGTACGGGCTGGGGACGATGGACGATCCGGCGTTCGCCGGGATGCACGAGGTGTCGTCGCTGATCGCCGGGCAGTCGGTCGGGGCGGCGGAGGCGGTGTGGCGCGGTGGGGCGCTGCACGCGGTGAATTTCGCGGGCGGGCTGCACCACGCGATGCCGGGCGGTGCGTCCGGTTTCTGCATCTACAACGACGCCTCGCTGGCCATCGCGCGACTGCTGGAGCTCGGGGCGGAGCGGGTCGCGTACGTCGACGTCGACGTGCATCACGGGGACGGGGTCCAGGCGGCGTTCTGGGAGGACCCGCGGGTGCTGACGATCTCGCTGCACGAGCATCCCCGGACGCTGTTCCCGCAGACCGGGTGGCCGGAGGAGACCGGGGCGGACTGCGCGGAGGGCTCCGCGGTGAACGTGGCGCTGCCGGCCGGGACCGGGGACGCGGGATGGCTGCGGGCGTTCCACGCGGTGGTGCCGGAGCTGATCGCGGACTTCCGGCCGCAGGTGCTGGTGACGCAGCACGGGGCCGACACGCACTTCGAGGATCCGCTGGCGCATCTGGCGGTGTCGCTGGACGCGCAGCGGGCGGTGCAGGTGGCCTGTCACGACCTGGCGCACGAGTACGCCGACGGGCGGTGGATCGCCCTCGGCGGGGGTGGCTACGCGGTGGTCGACGTCGTGCCGCGCTCGTGGACGCATCTGGTCGCGATCGCGGCGGGCCGGGCCGTGGAGCCCGAGGCGATGATCCCCGAAAGCTGGCGGCAGGAAGTGTTCGCGAAGACGCGGCAGTTGGCCCCGGCCCGGATGACGGACGGGCGCTGGCCCGTCGCCTGGAGCGGCTGGGAGGAGGGCTACGACCCGGCGGACCGGCTGGACCAGGCGGTGCTGGCGGCCCGGCGGGCGGTGTTCCCGCTGCGGGGTCTGCTGGCGTGAGGGGATGTCGTCGGGCGTAGGCCGACCGTGCGGTGTTCGCCGGTTCCCGGGACAGGCGGAGTGCCGATCACGCACGATCTGCGTGTGCTGACCACCGAAGCCCTCCGTGCGCACCTGGTGGGCGCGCGGCTCGCCGGGACCGTCGCGACCTCTCGTGAGGTCAGCCTGCGCAGTTACCGGCTCTTCGCCGCCCGGGACCCCCGCGTGCTGCTCGGCATCGATCCGGAAGGTGCGTGGAAGCAGCGGGAGTTGATCGAGCTGATGGCGGACCGGTGTGGTGTTTCAGCCGATTCCCGGCAGGTTTCCGGTCAGGACGTGATCGATCCAGAGCGGACCCTGGCGGCGCTGGACGCCTTCGCGGAACGCCTCGCCGAGGCCGCCGGACGCTGTGCTCCGGTGCTTCTCGGCACCGGGCATCCACACCGGCTGCTCGGTTTCTACGGCGCTCTGGCAGACGCGCTGTCGGCGGCGGGATGTGCCGTCCTCACCCCCGCGCAGGGTCGTCGTATCGACATAACGACCCGGTTCGGCCTACGCACGTACAACCTCGACTACGTACGAGGAGTCGCGCTGGTGCGGACCCCGGGCACGGAACGCCCCGGTTGTGAGCCCGGCGCACATACGCACTCACCTCTCCCGGTTCGTACCGTACTGGCCGCTTGTGCGGAGGCCGGCGGGCCCCTCCCCGAGCTGGTGATCGGGGACCACGGATGGGTCTGCGGGGCAGGTCAGCTGGGGTTCGAGGCGATCGGGCCGGCCGACACGGACGACCCGGCGCTGTTCGTGGGGGAGGCCGAGGGGTCCGTGTCCGTCGTCGTTCCACTTGATGACGGCGTGCGGTCTGATTACTACCTGCCGCTTACCCGCTACGTACTCAATCGGGCGTGTCTGTCACAGTAGGCCGCCGATGGGTGCACCTCTTCCCCACTCGCATCACTGGCCCCTACATTGGGGAGTGAGCACGCAACGACGAAGAGTCACCGGAAGGGGAAGCCGGTGGCCGTCGAGTGCGGAAGGTTCAGGTGTGTCATGGCTGCAGCTGGCGAGAGGCCTCTGAACGAGGTTCAGTTCCTTACCGTGGCGGAAGTCGCCTCGGTGATGCGAGTGTCGAAGATGACCGTGTACCGGTTGGTGCACAGCGGTCATCTGCCCGCGATCCGTGTGGGGCGGTCCTTCCGCGTCCCGGAGCAAGCGGTGCACGAGTACCTCCGCGAGAGCTATGTGGGGGTGGAAACCGCCTGACGGCAGGGTCGGGGCGATCCCCACAGGGCACTTCCGGATCTCCCCGGCCTCCTCGATTACGACCTCAGCGCTCGGACGGGTAGGCTGGCCCCTCGTAGGTCGTATGGGCCCATGGCGCCCAAACACCGAGTGATGAGAAGTGAGCGAGGGTAGTCGTGGGCTCTGTTATCAAGAAGCGGCGCAAGCGGATGGCGAAGAAGAAGCACCGCAAGCTGCTCAAGCGCACGCGCGTTCAGCGTCGCAACAAGAAGTAAGTTCGCGACGCGGACGCCGCGAGAGCGTTGCTGTGGCCCCCCACCCACCGGTGGGGGGCCACACGCATATCCGCTCCTGCGTCCGGCCGGCTTCGGTCACTTCGCGCTCCGGGCGGTCATCACAGCGCAACGACAACCCGCTAAGTTGGCCCCACGGGGGAACGCGGCGGGGCAAGAGGTTCTGGAAGGAAGGCGCTGATCTTGGGCAAGGTCGTGCTCGTGACCGGAGTGGCCCGCCAGCTGGGGGGCCGGTTCGTCAGGCGGATCCAGCGGGACCCCGAGGTGGATCGGGTCGTCGCCGTGGACGCGGTGCCGCCCGAGCACCATCTGGGCGGTGCGGACTTCGTCCAGGCCGACATCCGGCAGCCCGGAATCGCGCGGGTGCTCGCCGAGACGGGCGCCGACACGATCGTCCACCTGGACGTGACGGGCACGCCGCTGGGCAGCGGCAACCGGACCTCCCTGAAGGAGACCAACGTCATCGGCACCATGCAGCTGCTCGGTGCCTGCCAGAAATCCCCGTCCGTGCAGCGGCTGGTCGTGAAGTCCAGCACCAACGTCTACGGCTCCGCGCCCCGTGACCCGGCCGTGTTCACCGAGACGACCCCGCCCAAGTCCCTGCCCAGCGGCGGCTTCGCCAAGGACACCGTCGAGGTCGAGGGCTACGTCCGCGGCTTCGCGCGCCGCCGGCCCGATGTCGCCGTCTGCGTGCTGCGGTTCGCCAACATCCTCGGCCCGACCGCGGACACGCCGCTCGCCTCGTACTTCGCGCTGCCGGTCCTGCCGACCGTGTTCGGCTACGACCCGCGGCTGCAGTTCGTGCACGAGGACGACGTGATCGAGGTGCTGCGGATCGGCTCCCACGAACCCCGGCGGGGCACGCTCAACAGCGGCACCTTCAACATCGCCGGCGACGGCGTGCTGCTGCTCTCCCAGTGCTCCCGGCGCCTGGGGCGGCCCACCGTGCCCCTGCTGCTCCCGGCCGTCACCTGGGCGGGCTCGCTGGTGCGTACGCTGGGGATGACGGACTTCTCGCCCGAGCAGATCCGGCTGCTCACCCACGGCCGGGTGGTGGCCACGGGCCAGATGCGCGAGACGCTGGGATTCCAGCCCAAGTACACGACCGCGGAGACGTTCGCCGACTTCGCCCGCAGTCAGGGTCCCGGACTTCTTCCGCCGCAGGCCCTTGCGGGGGCCGTCGACAGGATCGCCGACCTGCCCCTCGCGGGCGGCGGACACTCCCCGACGCAGAGCGCCAACTGAGGAGCGCATCAACGATGGCGGACGCCAAGGTCATTCCGTTCGACGACGACCGGTCCCGGGGGAGCGCCGCTCAGCGTCCCCAGCGGCGCCGGAGCGCCGGGAACCGCCGCCCGGGCACGGAGTCCGTGCCGGTCCGTGAGGTGCAGCCCCTGCCCACCAGGGCTGCTGCGCAGGATGATGTTCCTGTGACTTCTGAGGAACAGCCGCCGGAGCCTTCCCGGGACGGCGAGGGCGGGCTCGAACGGCGGATCGCGGGCGGCCTGGCCTTCCTGCGCCGCCGCCTCACCGGGGACTACGAGGTCGACGACTTCGGCTACGACGAGGAGCTCACCGACCAGGTCCTGATGTCCCTGCTGCGCCCGCTGTACGACACGTACTTCCGGGTCGAGGTGAAGGGCGTCGAGAACATCCCGTCCGAGGGCGGCGCGCTGATCGTCGCCAACCACTCCGGCACGCTGCCGATGGACGGCCTGATGATGCAGGTCGCCGTGCACGACAACCATCCGGCGGGCCGGCATCTGCGGCTGCTCGCCGCGGATCTGGTGTTCATGCTGCCGGTGGTCAACGAGCTGGCCCGCAAGCTCGGTCACACCCTGGCGTGCGCCGAGGACGCGTCCCGGCTGCTGGAGCAGGGCGAACTGGTCGGGGTGATGCCGGAGGGCTTCAAGGGCCTCGGCAAGCCCTTCTCGGACCGCTACAAGCTGCAGCGCTTCGGCCGCGGCGGTTTCGTCTCGACGGCTCTGCGCGCGGGGACGCCGATCGTGCCCTGCTCGATCGTCGGGGCGGAGGAGATCTATCCGATGATCGGCAACGCCAAGACCGTCGCGCGGCTGCTGGGCTTCCCGTACTTCCCGATCACGCCCACGTTCCCGTGGCTCGGGCCGCTCGGGGCGATTCCGCTGCCGACCAAGTGGACGATCCAGTTCGGCGAGCCGATCCCCACGGACGGCTATCCGCCGGAGGCGGCCGAGGACCCGATGCTGATGTTCAACCTGACCGACCAGGTCAGGGAGCAGATCCAGCACACCCTGTACAAGCTGCTGGTGCAGCGGCGGTCGGTGTTCTTCTGACGCCGACGTTCGCAACAGCCCGCCGGTCGCGTACGACGATGGGGGCGCCCCTTGTCCGGAGGCGCCCCCATCGTCGCCTTCTAGTCCGCGTCCTCGCTGTCGATGCCCAGCCCGGGCAGCAGACCGGGCAGGAGCGGCGGGAGCGTCACGTCCGGCTCGGGGAACGGCGTGTTGCCCTCTGCCGACGGGGAGGTGCTCGCCTCGCTGTCCTTGTCCTTCGGCGGGTCGAGCAGGCCGCCGGTGTTGCCGCCGAGCAGGCCGTCGCCGTCGATGCCGGAGCCGGCCGAGCGGCTGGGGCTGCCACTGCCGGTGCTGCCTTCGTCGCTGTGCCTGCCGCCGCTGTCGCTGGGGCGGGTCGAGCGGTCGGTGCCGGAGGAGCCGCTGGGAGCCGACTCGGTAGCGCCCTGCCGCTTGCCGTCGCGGCCGCTGGTGGCCGGAGGCTCGGGCAGCAGGGACCGCAGCGGGGCGACGTCCTCCTCTATGGCGTCGAACACCGAGGAGACCTCCTCGCTGACGTCCCCCAGCTGGACGGGCAGTCGCTCGCGCAGTTCGCCCCAGGCCTCGCGGTGGGAGCGGGAGAACGCGGACAGGGCCTGGATGGGGCCGAGTGAGTCCGGATCGCGCTTGTACGCCTCGCTCAGCAACCGATGGCCCTCGGACGCGTCGTGCCGCATGCCGGACAGGGCGCGGCGGACCTCGCCGAGGGACTCGTGGTCCAGGGGGCCGCTGCGGCCGCGCTCCATCAGGCGGCGGGCTTCGCTGAGCCGGGTGGAGGCGTGGTCCAGGTAGACCCGGCCGCGCTCGTCCGCCCCGTCGGCGAGGCCGAGCTTGACGTCCTCGATGCCGCGTTTGAGGCCGTAGAGCGAGTCGCCGGGCAGGGCGTCCGAGCTGGCGGCGGAGACTCCGCCGAAGGCGCTCGCGGCCACCCCGACACTGAGTCCGCCCGCGGTGAGGCCCTTGGCGAGCCGGGAACGCGGTCGGAACTTCTTCAGCGAACTCGCGCGGTGCGCGCCGCGGGCCCGCTGCTCGGGGACCGCACGGTCCGTCGCCCCGCCGCCCGCGGTGCCCTCCTGCAGCATGGCCTCGAACGCGGCCACCAGCTGGGCCCGCTGGACGACCTTGACCTCCGGGTCGAGCTCCGGCTTGGGCAGCGCGCCGAGACCCGAGGCGAGCGCCAGATGGCGGGCCTGTTCGCTCGGTTCCGCGACTGCCGGGGCCGGTGCCGATCCTTCGGGCTGCTCGGCCGCCGTGCCCTGCTCGGACTGCTCCTCCAGGGCCTGGGCGAAGGCGTTCGCCCGCCGGTGCGCCGATACGTTCGCGATCACTGGCGGCACCTCCTCTCGTCATGACGGTCGACTCCCCAGGGGGTCCTGAGGGTTGCACACCCTGACCACGACCACACGATCGAGTGATCGGAGACGGTCAGGGGGTGACCACAGGGAGCCTGCATCCCGCACAACGAGTGGCGTGGCACTTGGGTTACGGACGCCGGATGATCGGATGCCGAAGTCAACGGACTTTCACGGACAGTGAGTTGGGTGTCGCCGAGCGTGCGGGGCGGTCAGCGGGCGTCTTCCGGGAGGAGCCGGGCGAGGGTGCGGACGGCCCGGTACTGGAGGGTCTTGATGGCGCCCTCGTTCTTGCCCATCACCCGGGCGGTCTCGGCGACGGAGAGGCCTTGGAGGAAGCGGAGCGTCACACACTCCTGCTGCTGGGGGTTGAGCCGCCGTACGGCCTCGAGCAGGGCGGCGTTGGAGAGGGACTCCAGGACGGAGTCCTCGGGGGAGCGCTCGACCTCGTTGGCGTCGAGCATCTCGCCGGTGGTGACCTCGAGGCGGAAGCGGCTGGACTTGAAGTGGTCCGCGACGAGGTTGCGGGCGATGGTGACGAGCCAGGCGCCGAAGTCTCGGCCCTGCCAGGTGAAGGTGCCGATGCGGCGCAGGGCACGCAGAAAGGTCTCGCTGGTGAGGTCCTCGGCTGTGGCCTTTCCTCCGACCCGGTAGTAGATGTACCGGTAGACGGTGTCGCTGTACTGGTCGTAGAGGCGGCCGAAGGCATCGGACTCGCCGGCCTGGGCACGCTCCACGAGGTCCATCATCCGGGCGCTGTCGCTGTCCGCCGCCGGTCGGCGGGCGGTGGCCGCCCCGGACGGGCGGCCTCGTCTGCCGACCGCAGCGCTGCCGTCGGCCAGTGCGTAGCACGGGCCGACGGGCGCGGCGGTGGCGAATGCGGGGACGGCGTACGCGGTGGGGACGAAGCCGCGCAACAGGTCTTGGACCGTTGCGCGCAGCGTAGCCAGGCCCGAGGCGTCAACCCCGACGTGTGGGTACACGGGACTCCCAGAGGCAGAGCTTCCATCACGTGCAGTGCGGGACCTTTCACCCGTCGTAGCGACGGAGGGGTACCGGATTGCGTCTGAGGAGAATAACGCTTCGTGCAGGCACTGCTACACCGAGTTGCTCAAATCATCGATTACGTCGCTTCCGTAACCGATTGGCGCCCTATCAAGTGCCAGAGTGTGAACGGTTGTTGATCAGAATGGTTCGGATTGCGGCCGGGTCCGGGGCGTGTTGTGGCCGTGTCCAGCCAAGAGGACTGGATACGAGGTTGTGGGGGTACGCCAGTTGGATTTACGGGGGTTGTCATCCCGCAAGCGAAGGTGTCCCGGATTGATCAGGTGAGGTCAGCGGCGCCGGCGGTGCAGGGCGATGGCCGCTGCCGTGCCGCCCGCCACCGCGCCCACTCCGGCCGCCGCCGGGATGCCGACCTTGGCCGCCTTGCGGCCGGTGCGGTAGTCGCGCAGGCGCCAGTCCAGCTTGCGGGCGTGCTTGCGCAGCTTGGAGTCCGGGTTGATGGCGTAGGGGTGGCCGACCAGCGAGAGCATCGGGATGTCGTTGTGCGAGTCGCTGTAGGCGGCACAGCGGCCGAGGTCCAGGCCCTCGGCGGCGGCCAGGGCGCGGACCGCCTCGGCCTTCGCGGGGCCGTGCAGCGGTTCGCCGACGAGTTTGCCGGTGTAGACGCCGTCGACGGACTCGGCGACCGTGCCGAGGGCGCCGGTCAGGCCGAGGCGGCGGGCGATGACCGTGGCGATCTCGACGGGGGCGGCCGTCACCAGCCAGACCTTCTGGCCCGCGTCCAGGTGGGCCTGGGCGAGGGCGCGGGTACCGGGCCAGATGCGCTCGGCCATGTACTCGTCGTAGATCTCCTCGCCGATCGACTGCAGTTCGGCGACGCGGTGGCCCTGGACGATCGACAGGGCCGACTCGCGGGCCTCCTGCATGTGCTCGGGATCCTCGACCCCGGCGAGCCGGAACCACGCCTGCTGCCAGGCGAACTTCGCGAGGTCGCGCGTCTCGAAGAACTTCCGCTTGTACAGGCCCCGCCCGAAGTGGAAGATCGCGGCACCCTGCATGACGGTGTTGTCCAGGTCGAAGAAGGCGGCGGCCTGGTCGTCGCCGTGCACCGGGAACTGCGGTTCCTCGGTCGTGCCGGCGGCTTCCTGGGTGGATTTGCGCGCTGCCTCCGCCGAGGCCTCGCCTGCCAAAACGCTCCGCGCCGTGGCGGAGCGCCTACGGGGAGTGAGCCATCCTAGAGCGGCCATGGCGTGAGCATAGCCAGTTTGTTCGGGGGTTCCGGAGTCGAGAGGTCGGGACGCTGTGAACTCTCGGCGAGCGTTCGTCGAAGATGCCGCGCGGGACGGACGCGGCCGGCGTGTCTCCCTGGCGCTTTCGCGAGCGTTCCCCTGCCGGCGGGCGCGCGACAATGGCCGACATGAGTCCCCTATTCCGTCGCAGGCCCCCTCAGGACCGGCTCGTCACCCTGATCCGGAAGCCCGGCTGTCATCTGTGTGATGACGCACAGGTCGTTGTGGAGAAGGTGTGCGGTGATCTCGGAGTCCCCTGGGAGCAGAAGGACATCACCGAGGATCGGGAACTGCACGACCAGTACTGGGAGCAGATCCCGGTCGTGCTGGTGGACGGCGTGCAGCACACGTTCTGGCGCGTGAACGAGGACCGCCTGCGCAAGGCGCTGACCGACTGATCCCGCCCGGTGAGCGACTGACCGACCAGTCCAAAGTGCCCGCCGGGTCGCTTAGGATCGACGGTGACTTGGTCTCGGGGGCGGGATTCACTGAGGAGAGTGTGCGTTTTGCCCCCAGAAGACAAGGGACGGCGGCGCCTGTGCGCCGGTTCCCTGGGCGTGCGCCGGGGGCGCGTGAGCCCGGTCACGTTGGGCGGGCAAAACGGACACCATCTTTGTGCACGCGTTCACAAAGACATAGCCTGCATTCGACGGGGCGGTCATGTAGGGACGTATGACCGCCTACAGCCCCGCTCTACCCGCAGGAGCACCGTGGCAACTGGCCGAACTCACCGACCGGCGACCCGCAGCCGAGGGATTCCCGAGGCCACCGTCGCCCGGCTTCCGCTGTACCTCCGCGCTCTGACCGCGTTGTCGGAGCGCTCGGTTCCCACGGTCTCCTCCGAGGAGCTCGCGGCCGCGGCGGGGGTCAACTCCGCGAAGCTGCGCAAGGACTTCTCCTACCTCGGGTCGTACGGGACCAGGGGCGTCGGCTACGACGTCGAGTATCTCGTGTACCAGATCTCCCGCGAACTGGGGCTCACCCAGGACTGGCCGGTCGTGATCGTCGGTATCGGCAACCTCGGCGCCGCCCTCGCCAACTACGGCGGTTTCGCCTCCCGCGGGTTCCGGGTCGCCGCGCTGATCGACGCCGACCCGGCCATGGCCGGCAAGCCCGTCGCCGGGATCCCGGTGCAGCACTCCGACGACCTGGAGAAGATCATCCAGGACAACGGCGTGTCCATCGGTGTCATCGCCACCCCGGCCGGTGCCGCCCAGGCCGTCTGCGAGCGGCTCGTGGCCGCCGGTGTCACCTCCATCCTGAACTTCGCGCCGACCGTGCTGTCCGTCCCCGAAGGCGTCGACGTGCGCAAGGTCGACCTCTCCATCGAGCTGCAGATCCTCGCCTTCCACGAGCAGCGCAAGGCCGGAGAGGGAGCCGCCTCCGACGGGGGCGTCCCGGCCGCCGCCGCCCGGAGCGAGTCCGCCGACCAGGGGCCTGACGGGGACATGCCCGCCGTGATGCCGGCATGAGCCTCCTCGTCGTCGGACTCAGCCACCGCAGCGCCCCGGTCAGCGTGCTGGAGCGGGCCTCGCTGAGCGCGGACGCGCAGATCAAGCTGCTCCAGGACACGGTCGCCGCCGAACCGGCCACCGAGGCCGCGGTGCTCGCCACCTGCAACCGCATCGAGCTCTACGCCGACGTGGACAAGTTCCACGCCGGTGTCGCCGAACTGTCCACGCTGCTCGCCCAGCACAGCGGGGTCGGCCTGGAGGAGCTCACTCCCTATCTCTACGTGCACTACGAGGACCGGGCCGTCCACCACCTGTTCTCGGTGGCCTGCGGACTGGACTCCATGGTCGTCGGCGAGGGGCAGATCCTCGGCCAGATCAAGGACTCCCTGGCCCGCGCGCAGGAGCTGAACTCCGCGGGCCGGCTGCTGAACGACCTGTTCCAGCAGGCCCTCAGGGTCGGCAAGCGCGCCCACTCCGAGACCGGCATCGACCGCGCCGGCCAGTCCCTGGTCACCTTCGGCCTTGAGCAGCTGGCCCGGGGCGGGGACGTACAGCAATGGGCGCGGGGCAAGAAGGCCCTGGTCATCGGGGCCGGGTCGATGTCCTCCCTGGCCGCCGCCACGCTCGCGCGGGCCGGTGTCACCGAGATCGTCGTGGCCAACCGCACCTTCGACCGCGCCGAGCGCCTCGCCCAGATCCTCATGGAGGGCGACGACACGGACGTGGCGGCCCGCGCGGTACCGATGGAGTCGGTGCCGGCCGAGCTGACACGTGCCGACGTCACCGTCTCCTGCACCGGCGCGACGGGCCTGGTCCTGACGGCCGAGTCGGTCGCCGAGGCGATCGAGGGCCGTACTCCGCCGTCGGCGGTGCACGGCGAGGACGGGCCGACGGCGCCGGGCGGCGACTCCGCCCGTACGGCCGGGGCGCAGCGCAGCGGTCCGTCGGGCACCAGCCTCGGCAGCGAGGACGGCTGCCCGCTGGAGCTGTCCTCGGTGCAGGGCACCGCCGGATTCTCCGTACTGGGCGACGCCGCCGTGGCCGGAATGGCCGCCGCCGAGCTGGAGCAGCACGCGGCGTGGGTGGACAAGGGCACGGTGGGCGACGCCCAGCGTGCGGCGGGCGCTGCGGCCCGGCCGGGAACGGCCGGCACGCTCGACCCCGCCGCGGACACCGACGCCATCGCCGCGCTCGCCGCGACCGCCGCGACCGTGGGGCGGATCCCGGAGCGGCGCCGGCCCGAGCCGGTCGAGGAGCCGCAGCGGCCCGAGCCCGTGCTCTTCCTGCTGGACCTGGCGATGCCGCGTGACATCGACGCGGCCGCGCACCGGCTGTCCGGGGTGCGGCTGGTGGACATCGAGTCGCTCGCCGAGGCCTCCGCGGGCGCTCCGATGGCTGCCGATGTGGACCAGGTCCGGCGTATCGTCTCCGACGAGGTCGCGGCTTTCGGGGCAGCACTGCGGGCCGCGCACATCACACCGACCGTGGTCGCCCTGCGCACCATGGCCGCCGATGTCGTGGCCGGCGAGATCGCCCGGCTGGACGGGCGGCTGCCCGGTCTCGACGACAAACACCGAGCGGAGATCACCCAGACCGTGCGGCGCGTGGTCGACAAACTGCTCCACGCGCCGACCGTGCGGGTCAAGCAACTCGCGGCCGAACCCGGCGGCGCCGGGTACGCGGACGCGCTGCGGACCCTGTTCGACCTCGACCCCGAGACGGTGGCCGCCGTCTCCCGGGCCGAGGACAGCACCACCGAGAAAGACCGAGGGCCGGCATGAACGACAAGGCGCTACGGCTCGGCACCCGGCGCAGCAAGCTCGCCATGGCCCAGTCCGGCCAGGTGGCCAAAGCCGTGAGCCAGGTGACCGGGCGGCCCGTCGAGCTCGTCGAGATCACCACGCACGGCGATGTCTCGCGTGAGGCGCTCACCCAGATCGGCGGCACCGGCGTGTTCGTGACCGCCCTGCGCGACGCGCTCCTCAGGGGCGAGGTCGACTTCGCGGTGCACTCGCTGAAGGACCTGCCGACCACGCAGCCCGACGAACTGGTCGTGGCCGCCGTGCCGGTGCGCGAGGACCCGCGCGACGTGATCGTCGCCCGGGACGAGCTGAAGTTGACCGACCTGCCCTCCGGGGCCCGCATCGGTACGGGTTCGCCGCGCCGCATGGCACAGCTCAACGCGTACGCCCGCAGCCACGGCCTGGACATAGCGACGGTCCCGATCCGCGGCAACGTCGACACCCGCATCGGGTTCGTGCGCAGCGGTGAGCTCGACGCCGTCGTGCTGGCCGCCGCCGGACTGAACCGGATCGGCCGGGGCGACGAAGTGACCGACTTCCTGTCGGTCGACACGGTTTTGCCCGCCCCCGGCCAGGGGGCTCTGGCGATCGAGTGTGCCGCGGTCAACGCGGACCTCATCGCCCTGCTCGCCGAACTCGACGACCCGTACACGCGGATCGCCGTAACGGCCGAGCGATCACTGCTCGCCGCCCTGGAGGCCGGTTGCAGCGCACCTGTGGGCGCGCTGGCCGACCTTCCCCCACTCTCGGCTCCGCTCGAGCGGGGGGGCTCCCAGGCCGACGGGCAGATTGTCAAGGAAATGCGCCTGCGCGGCGTCGTCGGTACGACCGACGGCACGCGCATGGTGCAGCTGTCCACCACCGGTCCCGCGCCCGAGACGCACGACGGGGCAATGGCGCTCGGTCGCGAACTCGCGGCCGAGATGCTCGCCCAGGGCGCGGCCGGTCTGATGGGGGAGCGAGCGCAGTGAGCCCCACCACCCTTTCCGCCGGTCCTGAACACGGGCACGTCACCTTCCTGGGTGCCGGACCCGGAGATCCGGGACTGCTTACTCTGCGCGCCGTGGAGGCGCTGGCGCACGCGGACGTCCTCGTCGCCGAGCACGAGGTGCTCGACGTCGTGCGTCAGCACGCCAGGCAGGGCGTCTCCGAAGTGCACACGGACCCGGATCCCTCCCAGGACCCGGCGCCGGGCACAGGAACGCCCCAGCTGACGGTAGTTGACGGCACGTCAACCGCCGCAGCCGCCCCCGCCGTGCGGGATGCCGCACATCTTGTCATGGAGGCCGCGCGGGGCGGCAGGCGGGTCGTGCGTGCGGTGTCCGGGGACCCGGGCCTCGACACGTACGCCGCCGAGGAGATGCTGGCGTGCGCCGCCGCCGGGGTGCCCTTCGAGGTCGTCCCCGGCATCGCGAGCGCCGTCGGCGTGCCCGCGTACGCCGGTGTGCCGTTGCGGGACGCGCAGGGCGCGGACGTGCGGTTCGTGGACGCGCGCACGGCGTCGGACCGGTGCTGGACGGAGGTCGGGGCGTCAGACGGCACGGTCGTCGTGTCCACGACGCTGGACTCCGTCGCCGCGGCGGCCGGTGAGCTCGTCTCCGCCGGGCGCAAGCCGGACACCCCGATGACGGTCACCGTCGCCGGTACGACCACCCGGCAGCGCACCTGGACCGCCACGCTCGGCACGATCGCGCAGACGCTGAAGCAGGCCAAGGTGCTGCCCTCGCCCGACGGCGGCCGGCCGGTGATAGCCGTGGTCGGGGAGCGTTCCTCCGCCGCCCAGCGCGACCAGCTCGCGTGGTTCGAGTCCAAGCCGCTGTTCGGCTGGAAGGTGCTCGTGCCGCGCACGAAGGAGCAGGCGGTGTCGCTCTCCGACCAGCTGCGGTCGTACGGGGCCGTGCCGCACGAGGTGCCGACGATCGCCGTCGAGCCGCCGCGCACGCCCCAGCAGATGGAGCGCGCGGTCAAGGGCCTGGTGACGGGCCGCTACGAGTGGATCGCCTTCACGTCGGTGAACGCGGTCAAGGCCGTGCGGGAGAAGTTCGAGGAGTACGGGCTCGACGCGCGTGCCTTCGCGGGCATCAAGGTCGCGGCCGTCGGCGAGCAGACGGCGAAGGCGCTGATCGCGTTCGGCGTGAAGCCGGACCTGGTGCCGAGCGGTGAGCAGTCGGCCGCCGGTCTGCTGGAGGACTGGCCGCCCTACGACCCGGTTTTCGACCCGATCGACAGAGTGTTCCTGCCGCGTGCCGACATCGCCACCGAGACGCTGGTGGCCGGGCTGATCGAGCTCGGCTGGGAGGTCGACGACGTCACGGCCTACCGGACCGTGCGGGCCTCGCCGCCGCCGGCGGAGACCCGTGAGGCGATCAAGGGCGGCGGCTTCGACGCCGTTCTCTTCACGTCGTCCTCCACGGTGCGGAACCTGGTCGGCATCGCCGGCAAGCCGCACAACGTCACCGTGATCGCCTGCATCGGCCCGGCCACGGCCAAGACCGCCGAGGAGCACGGACTCCGGGTGGACGTCATGGCTCCGGAGCCGTCCGTCCACAAGCTGGCGGAAGCCCTGGCCGACTTCGGCGCGAAGCGCCGGGCGGCGGCTGTGGAGGCCGGGGACCCGGTGACGCGGCCGAGTGAACGGCGGCCGGGGGCACGGCGCAGGCGGTCCACGACGTAATCGCGTCCGGTCCTGTCGCTGCGGCTACGCGGGAGTCACCGCGTGGCCGTAGCGCAGGAGGTTCGACGGGTCGTAGACGGCCTTGTCGTGGCGTAGCCGTTCGTAGACCTCCGGGGTCCAGGCTCGGGCGCGGTCCTGTTCGTCGCCCGGGGTGCCGTGGATGTTGACCATGGTGCGGCCCGTGCCGTACGGGGCCATGGCGGTGTAGAGGCGGCGGGTCGCCTGTTCGACGGCCTCGGCCACGGGTGGGGCGGGCATGATCCCGACCGACTCCATGAAGTAACGGGCGTCGCGGGCGCAGACGGCGTCCTCGACGGCGGACGGGCGGGACAGCGCGCCGCCCATGTGGCGCAGTGAGGCGACCAGCAGAGGGTGCTCGACGCCGGCCCCGGGGCCGACCTGCTCCAGGAACGTGCCGATGGCGTCCGGGGTCAGGTCGCGCAGCAGCATGCAGCACTCCCGTGCCGGGAGCGGGTCCTGGGGTTCCATGTGGATGCGGTCCAGGGCCGCGTGCTCCATCTCCTCGACCGTGTCGACGGCCACGGGGGCCGCCTCGCGCAGGGGCGCGATCATGGCCTGGCCCTCGGCCGGGTCGCCCGGCCAGGCGATCGCCACCCGGGCCCAGAAACCGCCGCGCAGGGGCTCCGGGATCTGGGGGATGGGCGGCAGGCGCAGGACCGAGAACATGCTGCACATCTCGTCCGGGACGGTGCGGGTCCAGTCCGTCCACGTCCGGAACAGCGTCTCCGTGTGTTCGGCGTGGCAGTGGATGCCACCGCCGTAGAGCCGGGGCAGGGGCAGCAGTTCGGTGACGAGCGAGGTGACGATGCCTACGTTGCCCTTGCCGCCGCGCAGGGCCCAGAACAGTTCCGGTTCGTGCTGGGGGTCCGCCTCGCGCAGGTGCCCGTCCGGGGTGACGAGGTGGAAGGAGCGGACCAGGTCGGCGGCGTAGCCGTAGGCACGGCCGAGGACCGGGAGTCCGCCGCCGAGGGTGTAGCCGATGACGCCCGCGTCGGTCGAGGTGCCGCAGAGGCCTGCCAGGCCGTGGGGGGCGGCAGCGGCCATGACGTGGCTCCACTTCGCGCCGGCGGCGATGGTGGCCGTGCGGGTGGTGGGATCCACCTGTACGTCCGTCATGCGGGACGTGTTGATCAGCAGCCCCTGGTCGATCGGGAAGTTCGCGCCGTGGCCGGTGGCCTGGACGGCGACGGGGGTGCGGGTGGCGCCGGCCCAGCGCATGGCGGCGACGATGTCGTCGGGGCCGGTTGCTCCTATGGCCACGTCCGGGGTGTGCAGCGCGGCCAGGTTGAAGCCGGTGACTTCGTCGGCGTAGGCGGGTTCGCCGGGGCGTACGACGGGGCCGTTGATCTCCGACAGGGCGAAGAGGTCGGGCATGTGGTGGGGGGCGGTCATCGCGTCCTCCGTGGGGGCGGGTACGGAGGGACGGCGGCGGCGGGGGGTGGGCCGTCGGGGTCCATGTCCTTGGTGTCGATTTCAGGATGGACCCGGGTGCGTGGGGGCGCATTGTGGGGCCGGTGAGCCTCCCCGCGGCTGAGCCGACCGGCTGTGGCCGGGCGGGGCGGCGGGGTGCTTCGTACGCGTGACCGACCCGGTTTCGTGCCGCGTGTGCACCGACATCGCGTCGGCATCGGAGCTTTTCGGGCGGGCGTAGCGTAGAGGGCATGACGACGTACGGATCATTTCCCGGTACTCGGCCGCGGCGGTTGCGCACCAACCCCGTGATGCGTCGGATGGTTGCCGAGACCCGGTTGCACCCTGCCAATCTCATCCTTCCGGCCTTCGTGCGGGAGGGCATCAGCGAGCCGGTGCCGATCAGCACCATGCCGGGAGTCGTGCAGCACACCCGGGACAGTCTGCGGAAGGCCGCCGCGGAAGCGGTCGCGGCGGGGGTCTCCGGGATCATGCTGTTCGGCGTGCCGGAGGAGTCGAAGAAGGACGCGCTGGGGACGCCGGGAACCGATCCGGACGGGATCCTCCAGGTCGCCCTCCGGGATGTGCGGGCCGAGGTCGGCGACGATCTGCTCGTCATGTCCGACGTGTGCCTCGACGAGACCATCGATCACGGGCACTGCGGGGTGCTGGACGCCGAGGGACGGGTCGACAACGACGCGACCCTGGAGCGGTACGCCGAGATGGCCCAGGTGCAGGCCGACGCAGGCGCCCATGTCGTGGGGCCCAGCGGGATGATGGACGGTCAGGTCGGGGTCATCCGTGACGCCCTCGATCAGATCGGGCGGGAGGACGTCGGCATCCTCGCCTACACCGTCAAGTACGCCTCCGCGTTCTACGGGCCCTTCCGGGAGGCCGTCGCCTCGTCCCTGCGGGGGGACCGGAAGACCTACCAGCAGGACCCCGCGAACGCCCGGGAGGCGCTGCGCGAGCTCGCCCTCGATCTCGAGGAGGGCGCCGACATGGTGATGGTCAAGCCCGCCGGCCCCTACCTGGACATCGTCGCCCGGGTCGCGGACGCCGCGGACGTGCCCGTCGCCGCCTATCAGATCTCCGGCGAGTACGCGATGATCGAGGCCGCCGCCGAGAAGGGCTGGATCGACCGGGACCAGGCGATCCTGGAGGCCCTGACCGGCATCCGGCGGGCCGGCGCGAGCAGCATCCTCACCTACTGGGCCACCGAAGTGGCCCTGAAGCTCAAGGATCAGTAGGTCAGCGCGGTGTCCCTGTCGCGCAGCCAGTAGGTGACCGTCAGGGTGCTGTCGTAGTACACGCCCTTGGCCGGCAGGGTCGGGATCGCCAAGGGGCCGCCGTCGCTGTTCGGCGTGCGGCCCTGGAAGCCGATCGTGAGCTTGTGGCTGGTGGTGCCCCACTCGCCGCTGCCGTCGGCCGCCGACAGTGAGACGCCCGCGTAGCCGGACTCGCCGGGGGCCAGGGTCGTCACCGCCTGCGGCTTGGAGTCCTTGATCGGCTGCGGGACCCACTGCATCTCGTCGAAGCGCAGTACGGGGTAGTAGGTGAGGTCGCACGTCTTCGAGCCGGTGTTCTTCACCGTGATCAGCATGTGGTTGACGGGGCGGCGGACCGGCTGGGCCGTGACGGTGGTGTTGGAGCCGTTACAGGAGACGCGGGTCGGGGTCGTGCCCTTCGGGGCCTCCTTGGCCTTCGCGCCCTGCGTGCCCGGCGCACTGCCCGTGCCTTGAGTGCCGCTCACGCTCGTCGCGCCGTTCGTGCCGTTGGTGTCCTTCCCGCTGTTCCCGTCCTCGGCCGGGTGCGTCGCCGTGACCGTCGCCGAGGCCTGCCCGGACTGGGCGGCGCCCTCGTCCTTCGTGCCCGTGCCGTCCTGGCACGCGGTGAGGGCGAGGGCGGCCAGGAGGGCGACGGGGAGGGAGCGGTACGTGCGCATGGCTGCGTTTCCTTTCGGACAAAGGCGGCTGGGAAGCACGCCCATGTGGGTCGCGCTGCCGGTGGGCCGGGAGCGGCGTGCTTGGATGACCAGAGCTTGTGCGGTGATCCGTCCCGGCCGCCAGACCCGGCGGACGATCAGGGACGTTGGAATGCCCGCACATGCCGTGACCAGGGAGAACAGTCATTCCCTGGAACGGGGGAACGGGACACGGGGCATGGAGGAACAGTGTCGGAAGGCACGACTGCGGCTGATTTCGCCGCGCTGCTGGGGGAGTTGAAGGAGCGCTCGGGGCTGAGCTACGGGGTGCTCGCCAAGCGGCTCCACATGAGTACGTCGACGCTGCACCGGTACTGCAACGGGGATGCCGTGCCGACCGACTACGCGCCGGTGGAGCGGCTCGCCCGGCTGTGCAAGGCGTCGCCGGGGGAGCTCGTCGAGCTGCACCGGCGGTGGGTACTGGCGGATGCCGGGCGAGTGCGCAAGGGGAGTGGCGGTACGGGAAGCGGTGGTTCGAGGGATGGGGGTACCGGGGAGGGCTCTGCGGCGGTGGCCGCTCCGGAGGTGGCCGTCCCGGGGGTGGCCGTTCCTGAGGTGAGCGCTCCAGGGGCCGGCGTTGACGCGTCGGAGGCCGGATCCGAGGATGCCGACGTTCCTGCGGCGGAGGGGCCCGTGGGCCGGCGCCCTCGCCGTGCGCTGCTCGCCGGCATCGCCGCGGCCGTGGTCCTCGGTGGGGTCGGTCTCGCCGTGGCCGTTCCGTCGGGCGGGACGGACGGCGAGGGGCGGCGCGGTGCGGCGGCGGTCTCCGGAGGTGCCGGCGGGCAGGAGGGGGCGGGCCCGGCGGCTTCCGTGTCGCCCTCGGCCGGTTCGTCCTCCGCGGGCAGCAAAGACAAGAACAAGGGGAAAGACAGGGACAAGGACGAGGGGCCTGCCTCCGCGTCCCCCACCTCGGCCTCCTCAGGCGACGGCAACGGCACCGGCACTGGCACCGGCGGCGACCGCCCCGGGCGGGTGACCGCCTCCGACGCCGCTCCCCTCACCGTGGACACGGAGCCGCACGCCTGGGACAGCCCGTGCTCCCAGCGCTATCTGGTGAATCTGCCGCCGGGCCGGGTCGGGCCGCCGCCGCCGGAGCAGGACGCGCCCGGCTGGGTGGCGGCGATGGGGGCCGTGCCGTCGGGGAACCAGTTCCTGAAGCTGACCGTGCAGGGGACGGGGGAGGAGACCGTGGTCGTCAAGAAGCTCACGGTCCGTATGGCCGGCAAGCGTGCGCCCCTCGCCTGGAACGACTACGCCATGGGCTATCCGGGCGTCGGCTGCGGCGGTGGCGTGCCGACCCGGTTCTTCACGGTCGCCCTGGACGCCGCGCGCCCCGGGCTCGTGCCCGAGGCGGGGCACGCGGACTTCCCGTTCAAGGTGAGTGAGAGCGACCCGGAGGCGTACTACATCCGGGCCGACGCCTCCGCGTACGACGTCAGCTGGTATCTGGAGCTGACCTGGTCCAGCGGCAACCGGACGGGCACCCTGACCGTGGACGATCATGGCCGGCCCTTCCGTACGAGCGGCAACAACGGGCGTCCGGCGTACGAGTTCCCGCTGGGCGGCGAGAAGTGGGTCAAGGAGGGGACCACGGTCTAGCACCAGACCCCGTTTCCCGGGGCCGGTGGGGCGGCGCCAGGGGGTGTCGTGGTCCGGTGGTCTCTCTGCGCGGGCACCATCAAATCTGTTGAACCGTTAGGTTGTTGACCGTCGTAGTGGTTGCTGATTGAACTACCTACTTTCAGGGAGACGTCGATGTCCGGTGACGCCCTCAGCCAGGACCCCGCCGAGCTGCAGAGGAGGATCGACAGCAGCAAGGCGCACCCCGCCCGGGTCTACGACGTCTTCCTCGGCGGCAAGGACCACTACCCCGCCGACAGGGACGCCGCCGCCGCCGCGCTGGCCGCCAACCCGCGCGGGTACCTCGACGTACGGCACAACCGCGACTTCCTCCGGCGCGCGGTGACCACGCTCGTGGAGCAGGACGGCATCCGGCAGTTCCTCGACATCGGGACCGGGCTGCCCACCGCCGAGAACGTGCACCAGATCGCGCAGCGCATCACGCCCGAGTCGCGGGTCGTGTACGTCGACAACGACCCCGTGGTGCTCGCGCACGCGCGCGCCCTGCTGACCAGCGGCCCCGAGGGGCGTACGGACTACATCGACGCCGACCTGCGGGACCCGGCCCGCATTCTCGAACAGGCCGCCAAGACCCTGGACTTCGACCGGCCGGTCGCGCTCTGCCTGGTCGCGATCCTGCACTTCGTCGCGGACGAGGAGGCGTATCCGCTGGTGAGCGGGCTGCTCGACGAGCTGCCCGACGGCAGCCGCCTGGTGCTGAGCCACCTCACCGAGGACCTCAACCCCGAGAACATCCGCGCGGTCCAACGCACGTACACCGAGCGCGGGTTCACCTTCGTGCTGCGCTCCCGGGCCGACGTCGAGCGGTTCTTCACCGGGAACGGGCTGGAGATCGCCGACCCGGGGGTCGTCCCCGCGCACCGCTGGCGGCCCGACCACGCCGCCCCCGTCCCCGAGCAGCCGGAGGAGTCCTTCCTCGCTGGACTGGAAGAGATCGAGAGGGTGCGGTACCGCGACATCAACGACGTCACCGACGCGGACATCAACGTGTACGCGGCGATCGGCACCAAGGGATGAACCGCGGGTCCGGGGTCCGGGGTCCGCGCCCGTACGCGCCCGGCGTCCGGATCCCGGAAACCTGCTTGTAGACGGCACCTACTTCCTTAGGCTGCGGGGCACCAGGCGTCACCGCAGTCGAAGGAGCCGTGTCATGACCGTCGCCGAGCCGCCCCTGCCCACCCACTCCCCGGTGCCGCCGCTCGCCGCACGGGCGCGGGCCGTCGGCGGCTCTCCCGTACGGGACATCCTCGCCGTCACCGCCCGCCCCGAGGTGATCAACTTCGCGGGCGGGCTCCCCGCACCGGAGCTGTTCGACGCCAAGGGCATCGCCGCCGCGTACGAGGCGGTGCTCGCCGAGGCGCCCGCGCGGGCGCTGCAGTACTCCACGACCGAGGGCGAACCCGCACTGCGGGACGCGCTCGCCGCCCGCACCACCGCGCGCGGCCTGCCGACCGGGCCCGACGACCTGCTCGTCACCACCGGCAGCCAGCAGGCCCTCTCCCTCCTGGCCACCGCGCTCCTCGAACCCGGCGACACCGTCCTCGTCGAGAACCCCTGCTATCTGGCGGCACTTCAGGCCTTCGGCTTCGCCGGGGCGCGGATCGTGGCCGTGCCCGGCGACGAGCACGGCGTCGATCCCCGGGCACTGGAGGAACTCGTCGCGCGCGAGCGGCCCAAGCTGCTCTACACCGTGCCCACCTTCCAGAACCCCACCGGACGGACACTGCCCGCCGGGCGGCGCGCCGCCGTGGCCGCCGTCGCCGCCCGGCGCGGACTGTGGATCGTCGAGGACGACCCCTACGGGGAGCTGCGCTACGACGGTGAGCGTCTGCCCTGGATCGCCGCCCACCCGGGCGCCGAGGACCGGACGGTGCTGCTCGGCAGCTTCTCCAAGGTCATGGCGCCCGGGCTGCGGCTGGGCTGGCTGCGGGCACCCGGAGAGCTGCGGCGCGCCTGCGCCGTCGCCAAGCAGGCCGCCGACCTGCACACCCCGACCGTCAACCAGCTCGCCACGGCCCGCTACCTCGCCGACAACGACCTCGACGCCCATGTCGCCCGCGTCGCCGGCGTGTACCGCGAACGCCGCGACGCGATGCTCTCCGGGCTCGCCGGTGCGCTGCCCGCGGGGTCGGTCTGGAACCGGCCCGAGGGCGGCATGTTCCTCTGGGCGCGCCTGCCGGAGCCGTACGACACGACGGCCCTGCTGCCGCAGGTGGTCCGGCAGAACGTGGCCTACGTCCCCGGCGCCCCCTTCTACGCGGGCACGCCCGACCGGACGACCCTGCGGCTGTGTTTCGTGACGCAGACCCCGACGGAGATCGAGGAGGGGCTGCGCAGGCTGGGGGAGGGGATCAGTCCCACCAGAAGTGCCAGGTCCGCTGATTGAGGACCTGGTGCTCGGCGTAGGCCCGCAAGGCCGGGTCCGTGCCCCGCCTGATGTTGTCCGGGCAGAACGCGAAGTGCTCGGCGGCGACGGCTTGCGCCGCGGACGCGGTGGTGGGCGGGGCGGCCACGGACAGCAGCAGGTGGTCGAAGCCGAGGGCGAGGAGACGTATGCCGAAGCGGTCCTCCCAGGAGCGCAGCACCGCGCTGAGGCGGGCCGTGTCGTCCTCGTGGTGCGCCGGGCCCGTCCAGCCGATCGCCGTCGGGATGTCCGCGCTGCGGCGGGCCGGGACGAGGGCGAGACGGGGATCCTTGAACGGGCCGCCGTCGTCGAGCAGGGCGTCCACGACGCCGATGGCCACGGAGTCCGGGTCCCGGCCCTCGGGAAGAGGCTCGGCCGGGCCGGGCCATGCCTCACCCCGCGCGGCGTGCTCCTCCCAGTACTCCGCCAGGACCTCTTCGGCGTCGTGGTCCCCGGCGTAGGACACCTCGCCGGGCAGCAACTCCCAGCGGTCCGGGCCGCCATGACCGTCGCCCGTCTCCAGGACGACCGGCAGGAGTCCCGCCCTGCGGGCCGGCCCCAGCGCCGCCCAGCCGCCCGGGAGGGCCCGGCCGTCCGCGCACCACAGCAACGGCTCGTGCCAGGGGCCCTCGTCGGTGATGTCGACGAGCGCCCCGGCGGGGAGTTGAAGACCGAGCGAACGGCCGCTCGGGTCTGCGGCCAGCTTCGGCAGCGGGTTGGGAAGAGTCGCCATGGTGGTGACTGTAAAGCCGGCCACTGACAAGCCGAACGGCCCGGCGGTCCTCCACAGCGGACAGCAGCTGACCTAATGGCTCCCTACCGTGCGGACATGACCACTTCCTCGGAGAAGACGGACCTGCTGGCGGCGTTCGCCGAGCAGCGCGAGTTGCTCCTGATCACCGTGCGCGGACTCACCGACGCGCAGGCCACGCGGTCCACGACCGTGAGTGAGCTGACCCTCGGCGGAATCGTGAAGCACCTGGCCCAGGGAGAAGAGGTGTGGACGCAGATCATGGTCAAGGGCGACGGCGAACTGCCCGACGGCATGCTCGACATGGGGCAGTACCGCATGGCCGGGGGCGACACCCTGCCCGCGCTGCTGGAGCGTTACGCACGGGCCGCGCGGGCCACCGAAGAGGCGGTGGCCGCGCTGGTGGACCTGGACGTCAGCGTGCCGCTGCCGAGGACGCCCTGGTCGCCGCCGGAGCCCGAGTACTGGTCCGTGCGCCGGATCCTGCTGCATCTGATCAGGGAGACCGCCCAGCACGCCGGGCACGCGGACATCATCCGGGAGGCCCTGGACGGCGCGAGCACCACCGCCCAGCGCTGATCCGGCGCGGCATCAGACACCGGCGTCGAAGCACCCGCGGCCTTCACCCCGCACGGGGCGGCGGACCGCAACGCCCGAGGGCGGCACTCGGGGGAGTGCCGCCCTCGGGCGTTGCCGGAGAAACCCGGGCTCAGAGTCGCTCAGGAGTGCGGATGCCCAGCAGGCTCATGCCCTGGTGCAGCGTGCGGGCCGTGATGTCGCAGAAGAACAGACGGTTCTCGATCTGCTCCTGCGTCTCGGCCTTCAGCACGGGGCACTTGTCGTAGAACGTCGTGTACAGCGACGCCAGCTGGTACAGGTACGCCGCCAGCTTGTGCGGGGCGTACTCCGCCGCCGCCTCCGCGACCGTCGCCGCGAACGAGTCCGCGTGCAGGCCCAGCGCGCGCTCCGCCTCGTGCAGCTCCAGCTCGGGGTGCGCGGCGGGGCGGGAGGCCCCGGCCTTGCGCAGGATCGACTGGATACGGGCGTAGGCGTACTGGAGGTAGACGGAGGTGTCACCGTTCAGCGAGACCATCTGGTCCAGGTCGAACTTGTAGTCGCGGTTCGCCGACGTCGACAGGTCGGCGTACTTCACCGCGCCGACGCCCACCTGGGTGCCCCGCTCGGCGATCTCCGCCTCGGAGAGGTCCTGGGCCTTCTCGCGGACGACCGCCGAGGCACGGTCGATCGCCTCGTCGAGGAGGTCGACCAGACGGACCGTCTCGCCCTCACGGGTCTTGAACGGCTTGCCGTCCTTGCCGAGGACCGTGCCGAAGGCGAGCTGCACCGCCTCGACGTCGTCGTTCAGCCAGCCGGCGCGGCGGGCCGTCTCGAAGACCATCTTGAAGTGCAGCGACTGGCGGGCGTCCACCACGTACAGGAGCGTGTTCGCCTTGATGGCGAAGACACGGTCGCGGATCGCCGACAGGTCGGTCGCCGCGTAGCCGTAGCCGCCGTCCGACTTCTGCACGATCAGCGGGACCGGGTTGCCGTCCGGGCCCTTGATGTCGTCGAAGAAGACGCAGAGGGCTCCCTCGGAGCGGACCGCGACGCCCGACTCCTCCAGGAGGCGGCAGGTCTCGGCGAGCATGTCGTTGTAACCCGACTCGCCGACGATGTCCTCGTCGCGGATGTCCATGTCGAGCTTCTCGAAGACGGAGAAGAAGTAGATCTTCGACTCGTCGACGAACTTCTGCCACGTGGCGAGGGTCTGCGGGTCGCCCGCCTGGAGGTCCACCACCCGGCGCCGGGCCCGGGTCTTGAACTCCTCGTCGGAGTCGAAGAACTTGCGGGCGGCCTTGTAGAGGCGGTCCAGGTTCGACATCGCCTGCTCGCCGGAGGCCTGGAGGTTCTCGCCGTCGCCGTGGTCCAGCTCGTGCGGGTGCTCCTCCAGGTACTGGATGAGCATGCCGAACTGGGTGCCCCAGTCGCCGATGTGGTGACGCCGGACCACGTTCTCGCCGGTGAACTCCAGCAGTTGCACCATCGCGTCGCCGATCACCGCGGAGCGCAGGTGGCCGACGTGCATCTCCTTCGCCACGTTCGGCTGGGCGTAGTCGATGACCGTGGTGCCCGGCTGCTGCGCGTGCGGGACGCCGAGGCGGCCGGTGTCGTCCGCGTAGCGCGCGGCGAGGTTCTGGGTGATCGCGCGGTCGGTGAGGGTGACGTTGAGGAAGCCCGGCCCGGAGACCTCGACGTCCTTGATCAGCTCACCCGACTCGACCCCGGAGACGACCTGCGCGGCCAGCTCCCGCGGGTTGGCCTTCTCCTTCTTGGCGAGGGCCAGGATCCCGTTGGCCTGGAAGTCGGCCCGGTCGCTTCGTCGCAGCAGCGGGTCCGCGGAACCGGCCTGCGGCAGAGCCGCCGACAGGGCCGCCGCGAGGCGCTGGTGGACGGAGTCGCTGAGGGACGTGACCGAGGCCATAGGTAAGGGTGCCGTTCTCCTCGAGGGAATCGATAGACACGGCCAGTATCCCATGGGGGGAAAGCCGTTTTTCCGGGCGCGAGGGGGTCTGGGACAATGGTGCGGTCAGCCGTGCGACCGTACCGGCTGCCCGATGCAGAAAGAAGGACGTGCCGATCGTGGCTCAGAGCACCGAGACCACCGACTGGGTCTCCCGTTTCGCGGATGAGGTCATCGAGGAGTCGGAGCGTCGGGCCCCGGGCAAACCCGTCGTCGTCGCGTCCGGACTCTCACCGTCCGGCCCCATCCACCTCGGGAACCTGCGCGAGGTCATGACCCCGCACCTCGTCGCCGACGAGATCCGCCGCCGGGGACACCAGGTGCGGCACCTGATCTCGTGGGACGACTACGACCGGTACCGGAAGGTGCCCGAGGGCATCGCCGGTGTCGACAAGAAGGCCTGGGAGGAGCACATCGGCAAGCCGCTGACGTCCGTCCCGGCGCCGAAGGGCTCCTCGTACCCGAACTGGGCCGAGCACTTCAAGGCCGCGATGATCGAGTCGCTGGCCGAGCTGGGCGTGGAGTTCGACGGGATCAGCCAGACCGAGCAGTACACCTCCGGCGTGTACCGCGAGCAGATCCTGCACGCCATCAAGCACCGCGGTGACATCGACGCGATCCTCGACCAGTACCGCACGAAGAAGGCCCCGGCCAAGAAGCAGCAGGGACAGAAGCCGGTCGACGAGGCCGAGCTGGTGGCCGCCGAGGGCTCCGGCGCGGCCGGTGAGGACGACGGCAGCTCCGGCACCGCCGGGTACTTCCCGTACAAGCCGTACTGCGGCAACTGCGAGAAGGACCTCACCACCGTCACGTCCTACGACGACGACTCCACCGAGCTGACGTACGCCTGCACCGCGTGCGGCTTCTCGGAGACGGTCCGGCTCAGCGAGTTCAACCGCGGCAAGCTGGTCTGGAAGGTCGACTGGCCGATGCGCTGGGCCTACGAGGGGGTCGTCTTCGAGCCGTCCGGTGTCGACCACTCCTCGCCGGGGTCCTCCTTCCAGGTCGGCGGCCAGATCGTCGGCATCTTCGGCGGCAAGCAGCCCATCGGGCCGATGTACGCCTTCGTCGGCATCTCCGGCATGGCGAAGATGTCCTCCTCGAAGGGCGGCGTGCCCACCCCGGCCGACGCCCTGCAGATCATGGAGCCGCAGCTGCTGCGCTGGCTCTACGCCCGCCGCAGGCCCAACCAGTCCTTCAAGGTCGCCTTCGACCAGGAGATCCAGCGGCTCTACGACGAGTGGGACCGGCTGGACGCCAAGGTCGCCGACGGCAGCGCCCTGCCGGCCGACGTGGCCGCGCACGCGCGTGCGGTGGGCACGGCCGCCGGTGAGCTGCCGCGCACGCCCCGGCCGCTGCCGTACCGGACACTGGCGTCCGTCGCGGACATCACCGCCGGGCACGAGGACCAGGCGCTGCGCATCCTCAGCGAGCTGGACCCGGATCAGCCGCTGACCTCGCTCGACGAGGCGCGGCCGCGGTACGACAAGGCCGAGGCCTGGATCAACACGCACGTCCCCGCCGACCAGCGGACGATCGTGCGGGACGAGCCCGACGCCGAACTGCTGAAGTCGCTCGACGAGCCGGGCCGCGAGTCGCTGCGGCTGCTGCTCGACGGGCTGGCCGACCACTGGTCGCTGGACGGTCTGACGCACCTCGTCTACGGCGTGCCGAAGGTGCAGGCCGGATTCTCCGCCGACGCCACCCCGAAGGAGCTGCCGCCGGAGATCAAGACCGCCCAGCGGTCCTTCTTCGCGCTGCTGTACCACCTGCTCGTCGGCCGGGACACCGGGCCGCGGCTGCCCACGCTGCTGCTGGCGGTGGGACAGGACCGGGTCCGGGCTCTGCTCGCGGCGTAGGAGCAGCAGCAGGGAAGCGGCTTCGCCGCGGTGAAAGGAAAGGGGCCCTCCGGTGAGGGCCCCTTTCCTTGTGCGGATCAGGCGATGTGCTCGTCCGTCAGCTCTGCGTTGAGACGGTTGGAGAAACGCTTCACCATGCGCTTCCCCTCGGCCTCGTCCAGGGAGACGCCGTACGTCGCCTCGACGTCGGAGATGAACCCGCGCGGTGTGGGCGCTCCGTTCCCGCCCTTGGTCGACTCTCGGAAGACCTGGTAGTAGTCCTCCTCCGTCGGCTCCGGCGGGCCGCCGCCGTCGCCCAGTTCACGCGTGCGGTTCGGGCCCACCGGAATGGGGAAACTGCCGGTGTCCTCCGGGGACGCCTCCCGGTCGTCCTGGAGCTGGTACCGCTCGGCCTCTTGGGGTTCCGCGATCCACCGGGCGTACCCGTCAGGGTCGTAAGCCGGGTCGTAACCGCCCTGGTACTCGACCTCGCGAGGGGTGTTGAACCAAGGACTCTGGTCGGGCTCGGGCTCGGGCTCGGGCTCCGCCTCCACGTACTCGGCGAGGGGGGCACTGTCCAGCTCCGGACGCTGCTCGCCGGAAGGGGCCGCCCGCTGCGGCACGGGCGCCGCCCCGGCGGCACGACCGCCCGCGGCCTGGGCGGGTGCGGCCGCCGTGTCCAGAGCCTGCCTGGGGGCCGGCGGGATCAGCGCGGGCTCGATGCCCGCCGCCGCCAGCCCCGCCGGAGCTGTCTCCGCCAACGGCACCCCGTACTTCGCCAGCCGCAGCGGCATCAGGGACTCCACCGGAGCCTTCCTGCGCCACGTCCGCCCGAACCGCGACCGCAGCCGCGCCCGGTAGACCAGCCGCTCCTGCTCCAGCTTGATGACCTGGTCGTAGGAGCGGAGCTCCCACAGCTTCATACGGCGCCAGAGGAGGAAGGTGGGGACCGGGGAGAGGAGCCAGCGGGTGAGGCGGACGCCCTCCATGTGCTTGTCGGCCGTGATGTCGGCGATACGGCCGATCGCGTGCCGGGCCGCCTCGACCGAGACCACGAACAGGATCGGGATCACCGCGTGCATGCCCACGCCGAGCGGATCCGGCCACGCGGCCGCGCCGTTGAAGGCGATCGTCGCCGCCGTCAGCAGCCAGGCCGTCTGACGCAGGAGGGGGAACGGGATCCTGATCCAGGTGAGGAGCAGATCCAGGGCCAGCAGCACGCAGATACCCGCGTCGATGCCGATCGGGAAGACGTAGGAGAAGTTCCCGAAGCCCTTCTTGAGGGCCAACTCGCGGACCGCCGCGTACGAACCGGCGAAGCCGATGCCGGCGATGACCACGGCACCGGCCACGACCACGCCGATGAGAACGCGGTGCATCCGAGTCAGCTGCATTGGCGCGGCCACCCGTACTCCCCTCCCCTTGCATGTTGTTGCGCGCAACAGGGTGGCACATGTGTGCGGAGAACGGGTGGCCGGTTCCGGTTGGGACGGTTCAGCTCTGCGACGCGGGCTTCTTGGTCGGCGAGGCCGAGGCGCCCTTCGAGGGCTTGTCCGACGCCCCCTTGGAAGGCGACTTGGACGACGAGTCGGAAGACGACTTCGACGGCGACTTCGACGCCGCCTCGGACGGGGCGCCGCCCGCCTTGCCGTCACCCTTGCCGTTCGCCTCGGACACGGCGGCGACCGCCTCCTTGGCGGCCTTCTCCGCGTCCTTCAGCATGTCGTCGCTGCTCGGCGTCTTGTCGCCGGCCAGGCCCGCGCCGTTGTAGTCGAGCGTGACCACGACGTTCTCGACACGCGCCACGATCGTCTGCTGCTTGAAGGTGCCTTCCTTCTTCTTCAGCTCGTAGCGCACGGCCGTCGCCTGGTCGCCCGTACCGGCCACCGGCTCCGTCTTGACGCTCTTGGCGCCCTCGACGGCCTGGGCCTCCTGAACCTGCTTGTCGAAGTACTCCCGGGCCAGCTTGTCGGCCGGGCCACGGGTGACGTCCGACTCGAAGCGCAGCATCGACACGTTCAGCCAGCGGAACTGCGAACCCTTCACGCCATTGTTGTCGAGGCTGTTCCAGGAACAGCTGCCACGCGTCGAGATGTCGTCCGACTTGCCCTCCTTGCCGGACTTGCTCTTCGGTGCGAGGTCCTTCAGCGTCTTCTTCGAGACCGCCTTGCACGGCTCCGGAAGCTTGCCGTACGCCGCCGCCTGCACGGTCGGAGACGGGCTCGCGGAGGCCGCGGCCTTCTCGGCCTTGTCCGTGCTGTCGCCGGAGCCGGAGTCCGAGGAGCAGCCGGCGGCGACCAGCATCACGGGGACGGCGGCCGCGCAGACAAGGAGGCGGTTGAGGCGCTTCGCTCGCTGGTCTCGCTCTTCTCGCTGTGCTCGTCGCTGCATGGTTCCTTCACTCATGACGCTCGTGGTTCCCTGCGGTCGGAACGGGTCCGAGTGGTCACGGTACGCGGTGAGGCAACGGTGTGTTCTTCCTTCGCGCGCTTTGCGGGCAGGCGTGAAGGGGCCGTGAAGGGGCCTCAGTCGCCCAGCGAATCCGCCAGCTGCGAGGCCAGTTTCCGCGCCCTGTCCTGCATTTCCTTGCTGTCCGGGACCGCGCCGACAGTCGTCGGCTGCTCCGCGTACTCGATGGTCACGATGACGTTGGACGTGCGGAACGCCACAGTCACCGTCCGCTGCTTGGCCGTCGAACCGGAACTGCTCAGCCCGTCGTCGAGGAAGGCCTCGTCGCCGAGGTCCTCCAGCACCCGGGGCTGCAGCTCGGTCGGGGGAGCGGACACCGACGCCGAGGGCGAGGAAGAGCCGGACGCAGTGGGCGAGCCGCTCGGGGACGCGGACGGACCGTTCGCCGGAGCACTGCCGGTGGCCGCCGCCCCGGTGACCGTCGGCTCGGGCAGATGGGCCGACGCCTCCTGCTCCGCGAAGAGCTGCTCGGCCTGATTGTCGTCGCTGACGGCGTTGTCGTAGGACACGACCCGCTCGAAGTCGATCAGCAGATGGTCGGTGGCCGCCGGGGAGTCCACCTTCCAGCGGCAGCCGACCTTGCGGTCGGTGTCGAACGTGGTCTTCGGCTCGCCCTCGTAGGCCTTCTCGCGCTGCTCCTCGTCGCGGATCTGCCGGATGCCGGGGAGCAGTTCGTCGAGCGTGCTCTCGCCGACCTCGGCGCACGGGTCGGGGAGCGTGCGGTAGCGGCCGGGCTCGGCGGCGGGCGATGCCGTGCCGGTGCCGTCCGGGTTGGAGTCGTCCGTCGAGCCCCCGTCGCCCGACCCGCCGGTGCAGCCGGCCAGTACCGCCGCGAGGAGCGCTGCGATACCGGGTACACACGCCTTCCGTTGCACGTGGCGGCTCCTCTCGAGACGGATATTGGCTTGCCGCCGTGAGGCGGGCGATGAACACAATGTGTATCGCACGCACTGCCGTGGACGCCGGTCCGATTTCCCTTTCGTCGACCTTGGCTCCGGTATTTGCTGTTGAAGACTTCTGTTCGTTCATGGGGGATTGAGGACGTTATGTCGTATGTAGAGATACCGGGCGCGAAGGTGCCGATCCGGATGTGGGCCGACCCGGCCTCGGTCGAGGGCTCGGCGCTCCAGCAGCTCCAGAACGTCGCCACGCTGCCGTGGATCAAGGGCCTGGCGGTCATGCCCGACGTGCACTACGGCAAGGGTGCGACGGTCGGCTCGGTCATCGCGATGCAGGGTGCGGTGTGCCCGGCGGCGGTGGGCGTCGACATCGGCTGCGGAATGTCGGCGGTGAAGACGTCCCTGACGGCGAACGACCTGCCCGGCGACCTGTCCCGGCTGCGGTCGAGGATCGAGCAGGTGATTCCGGTGGGGCGGGGGATGCACGACGACCCCGTGGATCCGGGGCGTTTCCACGGACTGGCCACCGCCGGCTGGGACGACTTCTGGAAGCGGTTCGGCGGGGTGGCGGAGGCGGTCAAATTCCGTCAGGAACGTGCCACCAAGCAGATGGGAACGCTCGGCGGCGGCAACCACTTCGTCGAAGTCTGCACGGACACGACCGGTTCCGTCTGGCTGATGCTGCACTCCGGTTCCCGGAACATCGGCAAGGAACTGGCCGAACATCACATCGGCGTGGCTCAGAAGCTCCCGCACAACCAGGGCCTGGTCGACCGCGACCTCGCGGTGTTCGTCGCGGACACCCCGCAGATGGCGGCGTACCGCAACGACCTGTTCTGGGCGCAGGAGTACGCGAAGCACAACCGCTCGATCATGATGGCGCTCCTGAAGGACGTGGTCCGCAAGGAGTTCAAGAAGGCCAAGCCCACCTTCGAGCCGGAGATCAGCGCACACCACAACTACGTGGCCGAGGAGCGCTACGACGGGATGGACCTGCTCGTGACCCGCAAGGGCGCGATCCGGGCCGGCTCCGGCGAGTACGGGATCATCCCCGGCTCCATGGGCACGGGTTCGTACATCGTGAAGGGCCTCGGCAACGCCAAGTCCTTCAACTCGGCCTCGCACGGCGCGGGCCGGCGCATGAGCCGCACCGCGGCCAAGCGCCGGTTCACCACGAAGGACCTGGAGCAGCAGACCCAGGGGGTGGAGTGCCGCAAGGACTCCGGTGTCGTCGACGAGATCCCCGGCGCCTACAAGCCCATCGAGCAGGTCATCGACCAGCAGCGCGACCTGGTGGAGGTCGTGGCGCAGATCAAGCAGGTCGTCTGCGTGAAGGGCTGACGGGCCGGCTCTACGCCTCCCGGTGCACCTTCGTGTTGGACGCCTGGGCGCGGGGGCGCAGGACCAGGAGGTCGACGTTGACGTGGGCGGGGCGGGTGACCGCCCACGTGATCGTCTCGGCGACGTCGTCGGCCGTGAGGGGTTCGGCGACGCCCTGGTAGACCTTGGCCGCCTTGTCCTCGTCGCCGCCGAAGCGGGTCAGGGCGAACTCGTCGGTCTTGACCATGCCGGGGGCGATCTCGATGACGCGGACCGGCTGCCCGACGATCTCCAGGCGCAGGGTCTCGGCGAGGACGTGGGCGCCGTGCTTGGCGGCGACGTAGCCTCCGCCGCCCTCGTAGGTGCCGTGGCCGGCGGTGGAGGAGACGACCACGACCGTGCCGTCGCCGCTCGCGATCAGCTGGGGCAGCAGGGCCTGGGTGAGGTTGAGGGTGCCGATGACGTTCGTCTCGTACATCTGGCGCCAGTCGGCCGGGTCGCCGGTCGCGACCGGGTCGGCGCCGAGCGCGCCGCCCGCGTTGTTGACCAGCACGCCGATCGTCTTGAACGCCGTGGCGAACTCGTCGACCGCCGCGCGGTCCGTGACGTCGAGGGCGTATGCCGTGGCCTGGTGGCCCGCCCGGCCGATCTCCTCGGCCAGGGCCTCGATGCGGTCCTTGCGGCGCGCGGTCAGGACGACGCGGTAGCCCGCCGCGGCGAGTTGCCGGGCCGTGGCGGCGCCGATTCCGCTGCTCGCACCCGTGACGACGGCGATGCGGGAGGCTGCGGGCGGGGCTGCGGTGGCCATGGGGTGCTCCTCGGGTCCTCGGGCGTGGCGGGCCGGCGCACGCGCCGGGCGTGCGGCCAGGATAGGCGGGCCCTTCGGTGGGAGAATGAGACCGGGTGGTCCCCTGTTCTCCCGGAGGTGGATCATGGGCGAGGCACGTGAGGTCATGGACCGGCTCACGGACGCGGTCACCACACACGCCGATCTGAAGGTCCTGGGCGAGCTCTACGCGGAGGACGCGGTCGCCTTCACTCCCGACGAGGGTGAGCTGCGCGGGCGCGACGCGATCGTCGAGTACTGGCGGTCGATGACCGAGGCGGTCCCCGAGGCGACGTTCGAGGTGCTGCATTCCTACGAGGCCGGTGACACGGCCATCGACGAGGGCGTATACCGCGGGCGGAACACCGGGCCGCTGGAGCTGCCCAACGGTGAGACGCTGCCGCCGACGCAGAAGGAGGTCCGGATCCGCGGGGTGGACATCGCCACCGTGCGGGAGGGGCGGATCGTCGACTACCGGCTGTATTTCGACGAGATGGACTTCCTCGGGCAGTTGGGGCTGCTGCCCGACGAGTCGTTCTGAGACCCGAGGGCCCCGGTCAGTTCCCCCGCGGGGCGTACATGATGACGGCCATGCCCGCGAGGCAGACCAGCGCGCCCGTGATGTCCCAGCGGTCCGGGCGGTAGCCGTCCGCGACCACGCCCCACAGGATCGAACCGGCGACGAAGATCCCGCCGTACGCGGCGAGGACGCGGCCGAAGTGGGCGTCGGGCTGGAACGTCGCGACGAAGCCGTAGGCGCCGAGCGCGAGGACGCCGCCGGCCGCCCAGAGCCAGCCCTTGTGCTCGCGCACGCCCTGCCAGACGAGCCAGGCGCCGCCGATCTCGAGGAGGGCGGCGAGGACGAAGAGGGCGGCGGAGCGGAGCACGGACATGGCGGTCACTTTCCCATGTCCTCGTCGTGACGCCGCCGCCAGGAGGCCGGGGCGGGGGCGGACACGACGAGCTCGCGCCGCTGGGCCGGGACGTCGCGCCCGGCTGGAGGGTCAGCGTCCGGCCCGGGTCTCCGCGGCGTACGCCGTGGGGGGTACGCCCACGGTCGCGGTGAAGTCCCGTACCAGGTGGGCCTGGTCGGCGTAGCCGAGGTCGGCGGCGAGGGCGGCCCAGTCGATGTCGTCGCGGGTGCCGGCCTGTTCCAGGGCCTCGTGGATGCGGTAGCGGAGGACGACCCATTTGGGGCTCACTCCCACGTAGGCGTTGAACAGCCGTTGCAGGGCCCGCACCGACAGGCCCTGGGTGTGGGCGAAGTCACCGACGCGGCGCACGGTGCGGTCGGCGCGGATGCGGCGGACGAGTTCGATCGCGAGGTCGGCCTGCGGGTCGGGGGCGCAGGGCAGGGAGAGCAGGAAGGCGTCGAGGGCGGCCACCCGGGCGCGGTCGCCGGCGGCGGTGACGACCGAGCGGGCCGTGTCGCCGGTGATCTGCCCGAACACTTCCCGCGCGGGCAGCGCGCGGCCCGTCCAGCGGGAGGCGGGCGCCTCGGGCGTGTACGGCCGGAAGCCGCCGGGGCGGAACTTCGCCCCGCAGACGCGGCCCCGTCCGGTCAGCTTGCGGGTGTACAGGCCCAGTGCGACGCCGGTGACCTCGGCGTACGGGGGGCCTTCGTCCTCGTCCCACTGGAAGGTGAGGTTGACGGAGGGGTGCGGGACGATGTGGGAGGCGTAGGGCGCGGGCAGGTCCCAGTCGATGAGCCAGTACCACTCGACGTACCGGCGCAGGGGCTCGGCGGGCTCGTGGCGGCGGAATCGCACGCGGTCCAGCAGCCCGGACGGGTCGACGATCCCGCGGGTGTCGTGGCGGGGTGCCTCCATGGCCGGATCGTACGTCGCGTTTCTTCAAGATGGGCGGCCTCGGGCCTGTCTACGGTCGGGGTATGGAGACGAACGCGGTGAGGACCTACGGCATCGGTGAGCTGCTGGATCTGGCGAGGGAGCGGGCGGTGCCGGTGGTGCGGGGCATTCCGGACGCGGCGCTCGCCGCTGCCACGCCCTGTGCCGAGTACGACGTGCGGGCGCTGGTCGATCACCTTTTCCAGGTGGTCGTGCAGTTCCAGCGGCTGGCGGCGAAGGAGGCGTCGGACTTCGGCGGGACGGTCGGTGTGGTCGCCGAGGACCCCGGGTGGCGTGAGCGGTTCGCGCGGGAGGCGGACCGGCTGGTGGCGGCGTGGTCCGCGCCCGGTGCCGAGGAGGGCACGACCGGGGGGATGAGCATGCCCGCGCGGCTGGTCGGCGCGATGGTGCTGCTCGATCTCACGGTGCATGTGTGGGACCTGGCGCGGGCGACGGGCCAGGATTTCCCGGGTGCCGACGAGGCTGTCGTGGCGGAGCTGGCCGGCGCGGTGGACGAGCTGGCGCCGACGGCCAGGAAGATGGGTGTGTTCGGGGAGCCGGTGCCGGAGGGGGAGGACGCGTCGGCGTTCGAGCGGCTGCTCGCGCGCACCGGCAGGGACCCGCAGTGGGAATAGCCCCCTGTGGGCCCCGGTTGTCCAGGTATGGTTGAACAGTAAACAACCTGGAGGGTGAGCGAGCATGCAGTTCGGGATCTTCAGCGTCGGCGACGTCACGCCCGACCCCACCACCGGCCGGACGCCCACGGAGCGCGAGCGGATCAAGGCCATGGTGGCCATCGCGCTGAAGGCCGAGGAGGTGGGCCTCGACGTCTTCGCGACCGGCGAGCACCACAACCCGCCGTTCGTGCCCTCGTCGCCCACCACGATGCTCGGCTACATCGCGGCCCGCACCGAGCGGCTGATCCTCTCCACGGCCACGACCCTGATCACCACCAACGACCCGGTGAAGATCGCCGAGGACTTCGCGATGCTCCAGCACCTGGCCGACGGCCGGGTGGACCTGATGCTGGGGCGCGGGAACACCGGCCCGGTCTACCCCTGGTTCGGGCAGGACATCCGGCAGGGCATCAACCTCGCCGTCGAGAACTACGCCCTGCTGCACCGCCTGTGGCGCGAGGACGTCGTCGACTGGGAGGGGAAGTTCCGTACGCCCCTGGAGGGCTTCACGGCCACGCCCCGCCCGCTGGACGGCGTGCCGCCCTTCGTCTGGCACGGCTCGATCCGCTCCCCGGAGATCGCCGAGCAGGCCGCGTTCTACGGCGACGGCTTCTTCCACAACAACATCTTCTGGCCGGCCGACCACACCAAGCGCATGGTCGAGCTGTACCGGACGCGGTACGCCCACTACGGGCACGGCACGCCCGAGCAGGCGATCGTCGGGCTCGGCGGGCATGTGTTCATGCGGAAGAACGCGCAGGACGCGGTGCGGGAGTTCCGGCCGTACTTCGACGTCGCACCGGTGTACGGGCACGGGCCCTCGCTGGAGGACTTCACGGAGCAGACGCCGCTGACCGTCGGCTCCCCGCAGCAGGTCATCGAGAAGACCCTGGCCTTCCGCGAGTACGCCGGCGACTACCAGCGCCAGCTGTTCCTCGTCGACCACGCCGGGCTGCCGCTGAAGACCGTGCTGGAGCAGATCGACCTGCTGGGCGAGGAGGTCGTGCCGGTGCTGCGCAAGGAGTTCGCCGTGGACCGCCCGGCGGACGTGCCGGACGCCCCGACCCACGCGGCCCGGCTCGCCCGGGACCGAGGGTGAGGGGACGGTAGGGCCCGCCTCCAGGGTTGCCCGGCCCCTGGTGAGAGGGCAGTAAGAAGGACGCTCCGGCGCAGCGCGGACGGTCCCGGCAGGCGGGCGGCTTGGCACACTGGACGCGTGCCCAACACCGTGCTGCTCGCCGAAGACGACCGCGCCATCCGCAACGCCCTGGAGCGTGCCCTGACCCTGGAGGGCTACCGGGTCATGGCGGTCGCCGACGGTGTCGAGGCACTCGCGCAGGCCCACCGCAACCGTCCGGACGTGCTCGTCCTGGACGTGATGATGCCCGGCATCGACGGGCTCCAGGTGTGCCGGGTGCTGCGCGCCGAGGGCGACCGCACGCCGGTGCTCATGCTGACGGCCCTCGTGGAGACCGCCGACCGCATCGCCGGCCTGGACGCGGGCGCCGACGACTACGTGGTGAAGCCGTTCGACGTGGAGGAGGTCTTCGCCCGGCTGCGCGCCCTGCTGCGCCGCACCAGCCCGGTGAGCACCGGGAGCGCACCGGCGGCCGAGGCGCCCAGGCCGCTCCCGGAGCGGTTCGTCGAGGCCGCCGGCATCCGCATGGACCCGCAGGCGCGCCGGGCCTGGCGGGGCGCTCGTGAGCTGGAGCTGACCCGCACCGAGTTCGAGCTGCTGGAACTGCTGGTGCGCAACGCCGGCATCGTCCTCGACCACTCGACGATCTACGACCGCATCTGGGGCTACGACTTCGGGCCCGGCTCGAAGAACCTCGCCGTCTACGTCGGCTATCTGCGCCGCAAGCTCGACGAGCCGGACGCACCGCAGCTGATCCACACGGTCCGGGGCGTGGGTTACGTGCTGCGGGAGGACTGAGTGGGCCGCCTGCGCGGGCTGCTGGCCGGGCGGCGGCCGAAGCTGGTCTCGCTGCGCACCACCTTCGCGGTGTCGTTCGCGGCGGTGACGGCGGCCGTGACGATCCTCGTCGGCATCCTGTCGTACAGCGCCGCCGCGCGGCTGGTGCGGGTGGACCAGCAGACGGTGTTCGACGAGGTCGTGCAGGACCTGCGCGACGAGGTGCGGCAGAACCACATGACGCCCGGCGACTTCTCGTCCGCCGCACCGGGCCACGACCTGGTGCGCCCGGCCCGGACGGATGTGCAGGTGCTCGGCCCGGACGGGCACGTCGTCGACCGGGGCAGCCCGGGGCTGCCGGTCACCGGCGCCGACACGCGGATCGCGGCCGCCGGCCTGTCCGGGGAGGTGGCCCAGCACAAGGACGTCGACGTGGGCGACGACGTCTACCGCGTCGCCACCGTCTCCCTCGGCGGCGGCCGGGGTGCGGTGCAGGTCGCGCAGGAGTTCAGCGACGTCGAGGACCTGCTGCGGGCACTCCAGCAGCGGACGCTGCTGCTGATGGCCGCCGTGGTGCTCGGCGCCGGGCTGTTCGGCTGGTGGCTGGCCCGGCGGATCACGCGCCGCCTGGTCGTGCTGACCGACGCCGCCGAGGACGTCGCCCGCACCCGCCGGCTGGGCATCCAGGTGCCGGTGGCCGGTCATGACGAGGTGGGCCGCCTCGGCCGGGCCTTCGACCGCATGCTGGGCCGGCTCGCACAGTCCGAGGAGGACCAGCGCCGCCTGGTCCAGGACGCGGGCCACGAGCTGCGCACACCGCTGACCTCGCTGCGGACGAACATCTCCCTGCTGCGCCGGATCGGCGAACTCCCGCCGGAGGCCCGCGAGGAACTGGTCGCCGACCTGGGCCAGGAGGCCCGGGAGCTGACCGACCTGGTCAACGAGCTGGTGGATCTCGCGGCCGGGCAGTCCGACACCGAGCCGCCGCGGCGGGTGGACGTGGCGGACATCGCCGAGGAAGTGGCGGGAGTGGCCCGGCGCCGCAGCGGCCGGGAGATCCTGCTGCGCGCGAGCGGCGACACCACGACCGACGGGCGGCCCGGGATGCTGACCCGGGCGCTGTCCAACCTCGTCGAGAACGCGGTGAAGTTCGACCAGGGCGGCCGGGCCCCCATCGAGATCGTCGTCTCGGGGCCCGCACGGCCCGGCACGATCCGGGTCGAGGTCCTCGACCGCGGCCCGGGCATCACCGACAGCGACCTCACCCGGGTCTTCGACCGCTTCTACCGGGCCGCCGACGCCCGCTCCCTGCCGGGTTCCGGCCTGGGCCTGTCCATTGTCCGCGAGGTGGCCCTCGCACACGGGGGAGCGCCGTTCGCGTTCCGGCGGGACGGGGGCGGGACGGTGACCGGGTTCACGGTCGGCGGGCGGCCGGGGGGAGGCGGTCGCGAGGTGGGGTGAGGAGGCGCCGGGGGAGCCGCCGTGCACCGGCAGGCCATGCGGAATTCTGGCCGGCATCGTCCGCCGCCTCCCGGAGGCCGGCTCCTCGGCAGGCCGATCAGTCCCTGAGGGGAGTAGAGCCGCATCGGGGAGCCGAGACGTTGGGCCGGAACCCGATCCGCGGGCACACGGGCGCTCAGGCGGCCGTCGACGGCCGGGGAGAACCGCAGGCGCGGTGCTGTTCGGAGCCGGTGGCGGCAGGAGCGGCGGGGGCCGCCCGGCGCGGTGTGATCGGTCGCGTCTCGCCGATGGCACGAGTACGCGTCGAGGGGCCCCGGCGCCGTACGGCACCGGGGCCCCGAAGGAACTGCAACACCATCTGCCGGCCCTAGAACCTCGCCGGCCTTCTGTTTCCGCACTGTCGCCCGATACTCCGGCGAGGGTGCGGGGATCGCGGATGCGTGACCGGAGACCACCTGCCTATCGATGTCCTGCGGTACCCGGGCTGATGTCTTTCGCCCGGGCGATCCTGATGGCGCTCGAGTCCTCCGTTCTTCCCTCTGAACCGATCACTTGCCGAAGGGGAACTGCGTACTGCTGGTGGCAGCCCCTCATTGCGCGGGCCGCCCGGTCCGGTCGTCAGTCCCGTCGCCGTCGTGCAACCACCTGGCTTCGAAACTCCACCACCGCACCGTCATGCGGGTACTGCTGCCCGGCAGTTCGTGTCTGCCGGGCCTCGCTCGATCTCGGCTACAAGAAAGACCATAAGCACTCGAGCCGAGAATGTCTACTCCGGCAAGAGTAGATTTTGCTCTGCTCGGCGGTGAGATATCTTCTGGGGATGCGGCCGCCCACGGCATCGGGGGGCGCCCGTCCCGTCTCCTTCGGTGCCACCGCCTGGGGCACCCGGACGGGCGGTGCATAGAATCCGATCCCATGCCGAAGCCTGACGAGCTGATCGTTGACATCGCTGCCCTTGTGGAGTCCGGGCAGAGCAACCAGATGTCCCTGACCGTGGTCGCCGATGGTGCTGTCATCACCGGTCGGCTGGCTCCAGAATCCGTGTGGAGGCAGAGGGTGTCGGAGGTGCTGACGAACTCGGCCCGACTGGGAGAGTTCTCCACCGTCTTCGACTCCCCCGTGAAGAGGGACGGGCCGCCCACACATCTGCACTTCCACGTCGCCCGCATCCTGCAGGGCGCGGTGGGCATCCCGGAGACGGGTGGGATGTACCGCGTCGCCATCGAGAATGTCAGCGCCTGGACCGTGGGGGATTTCAGCTACTCCGACCACTGACCCACCGACGACGAGGGCGGGGCCCGAAGCCCCGCCACCACCCCGCAGAACAGCCGGTGCGAGAAGTCCTGCCGACGACGTCGGCCTCGCGTGTGCCGGTGTCGGTCACCGAGGTCCCGCTCCCGTCTCCTGCCTGGCGTCGATCTCGGCGATCAGGGCCTCGATGCGGGTCCTGATCTCGTCGCGGATGGGGCGGACGGCCTCGACGCCTTTGCCGGCCGGGTCTTCCAGGGCCCAGTCGAGGTACTTCTTACCGGGGAAGACGGGGCAGGCGTCGCCGCAGCCCATGGTGATGACGTAGTCGGACGCCTGGACGGCCTCGGTGGTGAGGATCTTCGGCTCGGATCCGGCGATGTCGACGCCGACCTCCTTCATCGCCTCGACGGCGGAGGGGTTGACCCGGTCGCCGGGGACGGAGCCGGCGGAGCGGACCTCGATCCGGTCGCCCGCGAGGTGGGAGAGGAATCCGGCAGCCATCTGCGAACGCCCGGCGTTGTGGACGCAGACGAACAGCACGGAGGCGAGCGGGCTGGAGGGCATCGGTTCTTCCTTCGAAGAGGGCGAGGCATCAGCCCCGGCTGGTATCAGTCTGGACTGATGTGAAAGTATCAGCCCATGCTGACGTCAGTCGACACTGATCTGATCCGGGTTCTGGCCGATCCGCTCAGGCTTCACATCGTGACCTTGCTGGCCAGAGAGACGCTGTGCACCACCCACCTGGTGGAGGAGACCGGCGCCCGGCAGACCAACCTCTCCAACCACCTGAGGGTGCTGCGCGAGGCCGGGGTCGTCGATACGGAGCCGTGCGGCCGGTACACGTACTACAGGCTGCGCCCGGACGTCATCGCCCAGCTCGCCGGCCGGTTCGCCGACCTGGCCGAGTCCGCCCGCAACGCCGCCGCCAACAAGAGGGCCTGCCCGTGACCCGCACCGAAGCGTCCGCGACCGCCGAGGAGCCCTCGGTCGTCGCGAAGCTCTCGACGCTCGACCGTTTCCTCGCCGTGTGGATCCTGCTCGCCATGGCCGTCGGCCTCGGCCTGGGCCGCGCCGTCCCGGGCCTCGGCGACGCCCTGGCGAAGGTCGAGATCGGCGGCATCTCCCTGCCGATCGCCATCGGCCTGCTGATCATGATGTACCCGGTGCTGGCCAAGGTCCGCTACGACCAACTCGACGCCGTCACCGGCGACCGGCGGCTCATGGCCTCGTCGCTGGCCGTCAACTGGATCGTCGGCCCGGCGGTCATGTTCGCGCTCGCCTGGATCTTCCTGCCGGACCTGCCCGAGTACCGCACCGGCCTGATCATCGTCGGCCTCGCCCGCTGCATCGCCATGGTCATCATCTGGAACGATCTCGCCTGCGGCGACCGCGAGGCCGCCGCCGTACTCGTGGCCCTGAACTCGGTCTTCCAGGTCCTGGCGTTCGGCCTGCTCGGCTGGTTCTACCTCGACCTGCTGCCCGGCCGGCTGGGCCTCGGCGACGGCGAACACCTCGACATCTCCATGTGGAAGATCGCCCTGAACGTCGTCGTCTTCCTCGGCGTCCCCCTGCTGGCCGGGTTCCTCACCCGCCGCATCGGCGAACAGAAGCTGGGCCGCGAGAAGTACGAGTCGCGCTTCCTGCCGAAGATCGGCCCGTGGGCGCTGTACGGCCTGCTCTTCACGATCGTCATCCTCTTCGCCCTGCAGGGGAAGACCATCACCTCGCAGCCGCTGGACGTCGCCCGTATCGCGCTTCCGCTGCTGGTGTACTTCGCCGTCATGTGGTTCGGCACGTTCGCCCTCGGCAAGGTCATCGGCCTGGCCTACGACCGCACCGCCACGCTCGCCTTCACCGCGGCGGGCAACAACTTCGAACTGGCCATCGCGGTCGCCATCGCCACCTTCGGAGTGACCTCCGGCCAAGCACTGTCGGGCGTGGTCGGCCCGCTGATCGAGGTCCCGGTGCTGGTGGCTCTGGTGTACGTCTCCCTGGCCTGGCGGCGGAAGTTCGGTGCCGGCCGGTTGAACTGACGGCCTCGCCCGGGATTCCGGAGGCGGGTCAGGCCGGGGCCGGCGCGATGGTCAGCAGCTTGCCCATCGCGGCCAGTACGGACGGCTCGACGCGGTAGTAGACCCAGGTGCCGCGCCGCTCGGAGGTCAGCAGCCCGGCCTCCTTCAGCTTCTTCAGGTGGTGGCTCACCGTGGGCTGGGAGACCCCGACATCGGAGATGTCGCACACGCACGCCTCGCCGCCCTCGTGCGAGGCCACCGCCGAGAACAGCCGCAGCCGCACCGGGTCACCCAGGGCCTTGAACATCCGCGCGGCCGTTTCGGCCTCCTCGGCCGTGAACGGACGTTCGGTGAGCGGCGGGCAGCACGGCGCCGCTGCCTCGGGGGCCTCGGCGTCCAGCAGCGGCAGCACCTTCGTATTCGACATGCATCTATGTTGACATACGTCGAACCATGCTGGGCCGGGCGGGGGTGACCGGCTGCATGCCGACATCCAGGAGAGTACTAGTTCGATAGATACCTATGTTGACGATCGTCGAATCAGGTGTCATGCTGGCAACGGAAGCCATCGACGAATGTCGAAGCAAAGGGGAATATCGTGGCCGTGTCCATCAACAGCCTGCCCGCCGCCGACCAGCTGCCCGTCGTGGTCATCGGGGCAGGTCCGGTCGGCCTGGCCGCCGCGGCCCACCTCGTCGAGCGCGGCATCGAACCGCTGGTCCTGGAAGCCGGACCGTCGGCCGGCACCGCCGTACGCGACTGGGCGCATGTGCGGCTGTTCTCCCCCTGGTCGGAGATCACCGACCCGGCCGCCGAGAAGCTGCTCGCCCCGACCGGCTGGACCCGCCCCGACGGCTCCGCGTACCCGACCGGCGGTGACTGGGCCGAGCAGTACCTGCAGCCCCTCGCCGACGTCCTCGCCGGCAAGGTCCGCTACGGGGCGACCGTGGCCGGTGTCGCCCGCGCCGGACGCGACCGCATCGTCGACTCAGGACGCGACGAGCAGCCCTTCACCGTGCACCTCGCGTCGGCCGACGGCCGCGAGGAACGGATCAGCGCCCGCGCGGTCATCGACGCCTCCGGTACCTGGTCCACCCCCGGCCCGATGGGCGCCGACGGCCTGCCCGCCCTCGGCGAGAGGTCCGCCGTCGGCCGCATCTCCTACCGCGTCCCCGACCTGGGCGACCCGGCCGTACGTGCCCGGTACGCGGGCAAGCGCACCGCCGTGGTCGGCTCCGGTGCCTCCGCCTTCACCGCCCTCGCCTCCCTCGCGGACCTGGCCGAGGACGCGCCGGGCACCCACGCGGTGTGGATCCTGCGCCGCGGTGTCACCGGCTCCACCTTCGGCGGCGGCGCGGCCGACCAGCTGCCCGCCCGCGGCGCCCTGGGTCTGCGCGCCAAGGCCGCCGTCGAAGCCGGCCACGCCGGCACGGCGACCGGATTCCGTACACAGGCTGTGGAGCGCGACGGGGACCGGCTCGTCCTCGTGGACGAGGACGGCCGCCGCCTCGAACCGGTCGACGAAGTCATCGTCCTGACCGGTTTCCGTCCGGACCTGACCTTCCTCTCCGAGATCCGCCTCGGCCTCGACGAACGCCTCCAGGCCCCGACCGCACTCGCCCCGCTCATCGACCCCAACGTCCACTCCTGCGGCACGGTCTACCCGCACGGCGTCAACGAGCTCTCCCACCCCGAACAGGGCGTCTACCTGGTCGGCATGAAGAGCTACGGCCGCGCGCCGACGTTCCTCGCCATGACCGGCTACGAGCAGGTCCGCTCCATCACCGCGGCCATCGCCGGAGACCGCGAGGCCGCCGAGCGCGTCGAGCTGACCCTCCCGGAGACCGGCGTGTGCGGTGGCGCCGGCCTGTTCGACGAGCCCGACGCCGCCCCGAACAGCGAGAGCGGTGGGTGCTGCGCCGCCCCGGCCACCCTGCAGATCGGCGCCGGCGCCCCGGCCTCGACCGGCGGCTGCTGACGCCCCCCTCACGAGGAGGTCCGGGTCGGGGAAGCCCGAGTCGCCGGTGCGGCGTTCCGGTGCCAGGCCGTCCGGTCATCGGGCGTCGGCCACCTCGGCCGGGGCGCGGCAGGCGCAGCCCTGAGCGCAGCCGCAGCCGCGCTGGCTCGCCGCCTTGTCCGTCACCGTCGCGATGGGCGCTGCGCAGCAGTTGTCGCCGCGCCATGCCGCACGCCCCTCCTTGATCGCGACGGCGGCGATCACCAGGGCGGCGATCGGGTCGGCCCAGCTCCAGCCGAACAGGGAGTTGGCGAGCAGGCCGACGAGGAGGACCGCCGAGAGGTAGGTGCACAGCAGGGTCTGCTTGGAGTCGGCGACCGCGGAGGCGGAGCCGAGTTCGCGGCCCGCGCGGCGCTGGGCGGCGGACAGGAAGGGCATGACCGCCAGGGAGAGGACGGCCAGCACGATGCCCGCAGTGGAGTGCTCGGCCTCGCCCGAACCCGTCAGCGCTCGCACGGAGTCGACGGCGACGTACGCGGCGAGGGCGAAGAAGGAGAGCGCGATGACGCGCAGGGCGGTCTTCTCTCGGGCCTCACGGGCAGCGTGCTCACGCGCCGAGAACTGCCAGGCCACCGCGGCCGCGGAGGACACCTCGATGACCGAGTCCAGGCCGAAGCCGACCAGGGCGGTGGAGGAGGCCATGGTGCCGGCGGTGATGGCGACGATTGCCTCGCCGACGTTGTAGGCGATGGTGGCAGCGACCAGCAGGCGTATGCGACGGGCCAGCCGGGCGTGTCGGGCCGACGTGGGGCCGGGTGATGTCGGGGTCGCGGTCGCCATCAGCAGCAGCCCTTCTCGTCGGCGTCCGCGCAGGTGCGGTCGGTCTCGACGGCGAGGACGGCGCCGCGCAGGTCGTCCAGGGCGTGGCCGAGTCGGGCGTCGGACAGTTCGTAGCGCATGCGCCGGCCTTCTGGGACGGCGACGACGATGCCGCAGTCGCGCAGACAGGCGAGGTGGTTCGACAGCCGCGTGCGGGAGATCTCCAGCTTGTCCGCCAGGTCGGCCGGGTGAGCGGGGGCCTCGCACAGGGCGAGCAGGATGCGGCAGCGGATCGGGTCGGCGAGCGCGCGGCCGAAACGGGCCAGGGCGTCGATGTCGGAGGCGATGCTCAGCATGCCCTGACAGTACAGAGATTCATGGATTCAGGAAAGCCTGAACAATGAGGTGGTCGGCTGTCGCCTCCCCGCACATGACAAAGGCGGGACCCGAAAGCCATCGCGTCAGGGCCGTCGGACGACGCCGGGCTGCTGCCTCCCCGCGCCGTACGGCGCCCCCCATCCGCCAGGGCCTGTCCGGTGTTCACTCCCCGCCGACCGGCCAGGCCCTGGTCCCTCCGCAGAAGCCCGACGCGGTTCGCAGGCCTGGACCCGAGGCTGCGGTGGAGTCAGGTACGCAAGTAGGACGCGCCGTTGAGGTCGACGACGGTTCCCGACGCCCATGCCGCTGCCGGGGACGCCAGGAAGTGCACGGCGGCAGCGATCTCTGCCGGGGTGCCCACCCTGCCGAACGGGCTCTCCGCCCTCAGGCGCTCGCCCTCGGGGCCGGACAGTTTGGCCGTCTGCCGCTCAGTGGCAACGAATCCCGGCGCGACGGAGGTGACCGCGATGCTGTGCGGGGCCAGTGCCACTGCCAGTGACTGGCCGAGAGCGTGCAGCGCGGCCTTGGTCGCGCCATAGGCCGGGAAGTCCGGTTCCCCGCGGAACGCGCCGCGTGAGCCGACGTTCACGATGGCGCCGCCGGCGCCTCGTTCGATGAGGTGGTGGGCCATGGCCCAGCACAGGTCGGCTGCTCCGAGGAGGTTGACGTCCACCATCCGCCGCCAGGCCCGCTGCCAGTGCGCCAGCGGCGTCTGTGCGATCGGATGCCGGGTCTCCGACGTGGGCGCCACGGCCGCGTTGTTCACCAGCACGTCCACTGTGCCGAGTGCGGCTACCGCCTCGGCCACTGCTCGCTCGGCCGCGCCGGGTTCGCCCAAGTCGGCCTGGAGCAGCGTGTGTCCGGCGCCGGGCAGTTGCCGCAGAGTCTCTTCGGCGTCCGCACGGCGGCCGGCGTACTGCACCGCGACCCGGTCACCGCCTGCGGCGAAGGCCATCGCGACGGCGCGGCCGATGCCGCGCGATCCGCCGGTGACCAGTACGCCCCTCATCGGGCGAACACCATCGACTCGTCACGGAAGGCCTTGAACTCCAGAGCGTTGCCCGCGGGGTCACGGAAGAACATGGTCCACTGCTCGCCGGGCTCGCCGGGAAAACGGCGATGCGGCTCGATGTCGAATCGCAGCCCGGCGGCTCGCAGCCGCTCGGCGAGCCGGTGAAAGTGCTGCTCGTCCAGCAGCAGGCCGAAGTGCGGGATCGGCACCGGGTGCTGTCCCACCAGGCTGGTGCCGGCCGGCTGCGGCGCGGTCGGCACCAAGTGGGTCACCAGCTGGTGACCCTCGAGGTTCCAGTCCACCCAGTGGTCGGTGCTCCGCCCCTCGGGCAGGCCCAGTACCTCTCCGTAAAAGCTGCGGGCTGCGACCAGGTCGTCGACCGGGATGGCCAGGTGAACAGCGGGTCGGCGAGACATCGGCGGTCCTTTCGAGCGGACTCGGTGACCGGAGCAGGGTGACTGAGGCGATGCCTCAATGTCAACATGAAGACATTCGTTGACTCGCACATCGGGCCCGGGCTGGCGTTCGTCCGGGTGTCGACATCGGATCCATGTCATCCGTACTGCCGAAGGCTGCCCGGCGTGGGCTGGCCGACGAAACCGGGCGCCTCGGTGGACGCGGTGTTCGCCCACATCACGTTCCGCCTATCGGCCCCCTCGTGATCCTCTGAACCCTGAGCCTGCGCCCAGCACGCGGTACATGCCGATCGAGTCGTGCGCGGCGGTGTCGGCGAAGCCGAACTTCTCGTAGAGGGAGCGGGCGGGGCCGTCGGCGATCAGGGAGACGTAGGCGGTGGCGGGTGCCCGGCGCTCCAGTTCCTCGGTGAGGGCGGCCATGATGCGCTTGCCGAGGCCGCGTCCTTGGTGTGCGGGGTGGACGCAGACGTCGACGATCTGGAACGCCGTACCGCCGTCCCCGATGACCCGCCCCATGCCGACGGGTTCTCCCTCGTGGTGGACGACCACCGCGTGCCAGGTGTTGGGCAGGGCGAGCGCGACCGCTTCCGGGCTTTTGTCCGAGAGGCCGGCATCGGTGCGCAGGCGGCGGAAGACGTGGGCGGAGGGTACGCCCACGCTCAGTTCGTACGGGTCGTACAAGTCATCCACTCCGATCGTGAGGTGTGCGCCTGATGGTCCTCCGCGGTGCTCGTGCCGTAGGTCAGTGGCCGGATTCGGCGTGATCGCCGTGGTCGCTGAGCTGTGCTTCGAACCAGGCGTGCAGGGCGTCGACCAGGGTGGGTTCTTCGGTGGTGTAGGTGAGGGTGGCGCCGTCGACACGTTCCCGGTAGTGCACCTCGATGCGTTTGTAGCCGTCTTCCAGTTCCGCCAGGCCCGGCATGCTGGCGCCGTGTATCTGGGCGGGGTCGCCGAAGTCTCCCTGGCTGAACGCCTTTGCCTCCTGCTGGAGGTGGGTGCGTATGAGGTTGACCTGCGTGGCGTCGTCGGGCTGGTCGGCGACAACGTCCTGGACGCCGCCCGCCTTGGTCGGGGTGAAGTGATGGGTGGTCTCTTCGAGGTCGAAGGGCATCACGGTCCGGCCGCGCTCGGCGACCGCTTCCTGCCGACCGGTCTTCCCGTTGTCACCCTCTTGCTGCGTGCTGCTGATCAGGAGAGCTATGCCCAGTGCCGCGCCGACGCTTGCCGCTGCGATTCCGGCTGTCAGCAGTCGGCGTTTGCCTTGCTTCATCGAGTGCCTCCATGAGCACTTTGAGGGCGTGCGGTACGCCCGTTCCGCTGTGGGTGGGATCGCTGCGGTGCCGTGGCCGACAGGGGTGCATGGGGCGGGTCTACGGCTGCGGCTGTGCCGGCCTTGGGCGTGGGCCTACTGCTGCTTGGCGGGGATCAGCCACATGACGATGACGGCGGAAACCGCAGCAATGCTGGTGGCGACGAGGAACGCGTCGTCGAAGCCGGAGGCGCTCTGTGCGCTGGCGTGGGCGGCGATGCTCGTGGCGGCGGCGCTGGAGACGGCCGCGGCGCCGGCCGAGGCGCCGAACTCGTGGAAGGTGCTGACGAGGCCCGACGCCACACCGGCCTCGTGGGGAGCGACGCTGGCGAGTGCGGTGGCGGAGGCGACGACGAACAGGGCGCCCAGTCCCGCCGCGGCGACGCTCACGCCGATGACCATCGCGGTCGTTCCGGACCACAGGACCGGAACTAGGAACCCGGCGGCCGCGATGGCCAGGGCGAGCACAGCCAGCAGCCGTGCTCCCAGACGGCCGATCACGCGGCCGGAGGCTGCTGCGGCGGCCATGGTCAGCAGCGCCACCGGCAAGAACAGCACGCCCGTGATCAGGGCACTGTGGCCCTGGCGGTTCTGGAGGTAGAAGGAGCCGAGGAAGAAGGCCCCCACCATCAGCGCCGTCGTCACAGCGATCACGAAGGTGCCCGCCACCACCGGGCGCCGGCCCAGCAGACGCAGATCCATCAGCGGTGCCGCCGCCCGGCGCTGCCAGAGGGCGAAAGCCGCGTAGGCGGCTGCCGACGCGGCGACCAGAGCAACGGTGACGATGTTCAGCCAGCCGTGGTCGCCGGCACGGATCAGCGCGTAGATGAGGGCGCCCGTCGCAGCGGCGACCAGAGCAGCGCCGGGTACGTCGAGGGAACCGCTGGCCGCGCGGGGCAGGCTCGGCAGGATCCGGGCGAGCGAGACGAGGACGCCCAGGCCGACGGGGACGTTGACGAAGAAGACCCATGCCCAGCCCGGACCTGCCGTGATCAGCCCGCCCAGCAGTACGCCGAGGGCGGCGCCCCCGCCGCCGAGCGCCGACCAGATGCCCAGCGCGCGGTTGCGCTCGTTGCCGTCGAACAGCCGCACCACCACGGACAGAGCGGCGGGTGAGAGCATCGCGGCGCCCACCCCTTGGGCGATTCGTGCGGCGAGCAGCAGCGGGGCGCCGGTGGCGAGTCCGGCGGCCAGGGACGCGGCGGTGAACACGGCGAGCCCGGCCAGGACGACCCGTTTCGGGCCGAACAGGTCTGCGGCACGGCCGCCGAGCAGCATCAGGCTGCCGAACGTGAGGGCGTATCCGCTGACCACCCAGGTCAAGGCCGCACGGCCCAGGTTCAGTTCCACGCCCATGTCAGGCAGGGCGATCGCGACGACGGTGATGTCGAGGATCAGCATCAGCTGGGCCAGCCCCAGCAGTCCCAGGGCTGTCCAGCGCAGCGGATGCGGTGCATCCGGTGCGCGTGTGGTGGTGGTCTCCGTGTCGCTCATGACGCTCACCCCTAGCTCGCTAAGTCGTACAACACTGTTCACGTTATACGCCCGGGGGGTATAAGCCAAACAGGGCTGTACGACTTGCTGGGGTATGGTGGGCGCATGGGCAGCAAGAACTCCACGGCGACCAAGCGCGCCGACGCTCTGCGCAGCATCGACGCGATCGTGCAGGCCGCGGCCGAATGCCTCGGACGCAACCCGGAGGCGAGCCTGAGCGAGATCGCGCGGGCCGCGGGCGTGGGCCGGGTGACGCTTTATGCGCACTTCAACTCCCGGGCAGAGGTCGTCGACGCGGCGATGAGCCGCGCCATCGACCGGGGCAACGAGGTACTGGACGCGATCGACCTGACCGGCGACCCGCTGCTCGCCCTGGCCCGGTACATCGAGGCCGGCTGGCACCTGGTGGACCAGGCGCGCGCCCTGCTCGCCGCCGCGCAACGGGAGCTGTCCGCAGGGCGCATCCGCGAGCTGCATGCCGGGCCCGCCGCCCGGGTCGAGACGCTGGTCGCCCGAGGCCGCGCCGGGGGAGCCTTCCGTACGGACCTGCCGATCGCCTGGATGGTCAATGTCCTGCACACGGTCATGCACAGCGCGGCAGAGGAAATCCGCGCCGGCCGCCTCACCTCCGAGCATGCCGCCGACCACATCACCGCCACGGTGCTCGCCGCCTTCACACCCCCGGGCGCACCGGTACCCGAGACCGGAGGCGGGGCGTAACACCGACAGCCCACGACGAAGAGTTTCGCGACGGGAGGGGCCGCAGGCGGCCGAGGCAGGGTGGCACGGGCAAGTGGGCCTACTCAGCACGGGACGCCTCACGCGATGAGTCCGTGCCCGCCAGCAGCCAGGCACGCGAGGGTCCCGTCAACGTCACGCTGTTGCGTGTGTATCCGTACGATGGCGGGCATGACCAGCAGTCGAACGAGCCGCCGCCCCGCTGGGCCGCTTTTCGCGCTGCTGGTGCTCACGGTGCTGGCCGGGCTCCTGGGCATGCACGCACTGGCTCCCGGCGGAGCGCCGGCACCCGATCACGCCATGACCATGGCCCATGCTCCTGCCACGGAGCTGGCCGGCGCAGCATGCTCGCACACCGATGGCGGCTCCGGGCACCTCGCACACGCCGACGGTACGTGCGCGGCGGCCGGTACCGGCTCCGCATACGCGCCGCCCGCCTTGGCCGGCGCCCTGTCCGACGCCCGGGCCGCTGCCGGTGTTCCGATCGCCGCGCCGACGTCGGCCGTGCAGGGCCGGGCGCCGCCCGACCTGTCCGAACTGCAACTCCTGCGGATCTAGAGCGGCCCGCACGGCGCCCCCGCACGCCCTGCGGGCGCCGTGTTTTCGCCTGCTCTCATCCCCTGATCCCGCGCGCCCGAGACGGGCGCGCGTCAAGGAGTTGCACCACCATGATCCGCAAGCGTTCCCTGATCCGCCGCGGCACCGCCGTGGCCGCCGTCGGCACGGCCGCTCTCGTCCTGGCCGCATGCGGCGGCAGCGGCGACAGCGCGGCCGGGCACAACGGCCACACCGCGACCTCTGCATCCGCTTCGGCCTCCGCCTCGCAGGGCCGGCACAACGCCGCCGACACCACCTTCGCCCAGGGGATGATCCCCCACCACCGCCAGGCAGTGGAGATGGCCGGCCTCGCCCCGTCCCGCGCCGAGTCGGCCGAGGTGAAGAAGCTCGCCGCACAGATCAAGAAGGCCCAGGCCCCGGAGATCAAAACCCTGTCCGGGTGGCTGACCTCGTGGGGCGAGGAAGTGCCCGCCGAGGGCGCCATGGACCACTCCGCCCACGGCACGGGCGGGATGATGACGGGCGAGGAGATGGACCAACTGGAGAAGGCATCCGGCAAGGCGTTCGACACCGCCTTCATGGAGATGATGATCAAGCACCACGAAGGCGCGGTGGCGATGGCCGAGACCGAGAAGACCGACGGCTCCTTCCCCGACGCGAAGAAGATGGCCGACGCCATCATCACCTCGCAGACCGCCGAGATCACCCAGATGAACGACCTCCTCGGCAAGAGCTGACCCACTCCAGCAGTGGGGGTGTCGAGCGCCGGCGCGGGCCCGCACACCCCCACTCTCGTCACGTTCCACCCCTTCCCGGAAATACCCCCTAGGGGTATATGGTTAGGACGTGGGACACGGGAACGGGTCACACTGGACGGGAATGGGGATGACGGTCATGGACCACACCGCACACCACACCAGCACCGCTCACGACCACGCCGCACACCCGACGCACGGTGGGCATGGCGGCGCGTCCTGGGGAACAGCGGCGAAGGCGACGCTGCACTGCCTGACCGGATGCGCGATCGGCGAGATCCTCGGCATGGTCATCGGCACCGCCCTGCTGTGGGGCAACGTGCCCACCATGGTCCTGGCGATCACCCTGGCGTTCGTCTTCGGCTACTCCTTCACCCTGTTCGCCCTCCGCAGGGCGGGCCTGGACTTCAAGAGCGCCGTCAAGGTGGCGCTGGCCGCGGACACCGTCTCCATCGCGATCATGGAACTCGTCGACAACGGCGTCATCGCCCTCAGCGGCGCGATGGACGCCCATTTGTCCGACACCCTGTTCTGGACCGCGCTGCTCGGAGGCTTCGCCGTCGCCTTCGTGATCACGACCCCGGTCAACAAGTGGATGATCGGCCGCGGCAAGGGCCACGCCGTCGTCCACGCCTACCACTGACCTCGCACACTCAAGCGGGCCCGGGTGCACCCCCAGAGGGTGCACCCGGGCGCCTTTGCGCTGCAGCGGTTCAACTGGCGATGCCCAGCGACCGACCGGCCCGGGAGAGATGTTCAGTGCGGCAGGAGATTCTGCTCGCGCCGGCGGCGGCGACCGTAGCGGGTCACCCTGGACGGACTGCGCCCAATTCTCTGACCTTGCAAGACGGGTGCGCCGCGCAAAGGCACTGACGCGATCAGACAGCAGGGTTGTGGGGCGCCTCGGAGCGTGGGGTGGGAACTGCGGTCGGCTCGCGTAATTGGTCCGGGAGCTCTTCGGCCTTCAGCGCGGAAGGTCATGGTCTGCTGGGCGGCTTCGCGGGCCGTCCGGCCGACGCCGATGAGGGTGGCCGAGGCGGGCCCGGTCCCAACTCCGTAGCCGAGCAGGTGCAGGCGCGGTTCGTCCACGGACCGGGTGCCGGCGGTGGCGATGTGGCCGCGTCGGCCGCGCAGTTGCAGCGGTGCGAGGTGGGAGAGGGCGGGGCGGAAGCCGGTGCACCAGATGATCGCGTCGGCCTCGGCACGGGTGCCGTCGGCCCATTCTGCTCCCCAATGTGCCCTGGCCGCGTGACGGCCCCTCCCCGGCACGCAAAAGGGCGAGGCCCGAAGACCCCGCCCGCCCCTCACGAAACCCCAGCTCAGGGCCACACCAGGCAGTAAGGCTGATGCCCCGCCTCGTGCAACCGATGCGAGAAGTCCTGCCACTCGTGCAGCAGTTGGTAGACGTTGAACGCGTCCCGGGGACCGCCGCGGTCCGGGACCGTCGACCAGATGAAGGCCGCCGCGCCCACCGCCTCCTCGCCGATGCCGCGCAGGGGGTCGACGACCGTCATGGGGAGTTTGACCACCGCGTAGTCGGGGTGCAGGACGACGAGTTCCAGGGGCGGCACCTTGTGCAGGGGGACGCCTTCGATGCCCGTGAGGACCATGGCCGCCATGGTCTCGGGCTTGATCTTCGTGAACATGCCGTTCATGCCGAGCTCGTCGCCGCCGAGCTCCTCGGGGCGCATCGAGATCGGGACGCGGGCCGCGGTCGCGCCGTCGGGCGCGCCGAAGTACTTGTACGTCACCCCCACCCGACCACCATTCCCGCTGCTCCCGGCCCGAAGATCGTCCACCCGACGTTCAGTACGTCCGGCGGCCCGCTCCGGTTCACTCGGCCGACCCTGTGTCTGACGCGGTTCCTGAGCGTCCTCCGCCTCGCGCCGGTGCCTGCCCCGCCGGGCACGTCGAGGACCCAGGTCATCAGTCCCCTCGCCCAGTCCGCCACCGCGATGCATATCTCCACCCGACTGCTTTTCTAGGACGCGTCGCCCCCGCCGCGCAACCCGATCATCGTGTCAGTGACCTCCCCCACGGCCGCCCGCCGAAACGTGCGCCGAAACATCCGGCCGCAGGATCTCCGCAGCCTGCGACCACCCCGGGCCGTTTGAGCTGTGGGTATCAGGGTCCAGTCTCGCAGACGACGGGAGCCGGGGGGCCGGTTGTCCCACGCCCCGTCACCCCACGCCCCTGGCCTACCCTGAACAGGTCACTGGCACCCGGAGCCCGACAGCGTCGGAGAAGGTCGGAGAGTCGCAGGTCATGAGTGAACTGGCATATCCGTATGAAGCCCCGGCCTCGCAGGCTCTTTTCGACCGCGCGGCGGCCGTCACGCCCGGCGGCGTGAACTCACCGGTGCGGGCCTTCCGAGCCGTCGGCGGCACGCCGCGGTTCATGGTGTCCGGCACCGGCCCCTATCTGACCGATGCCGACGGCAGGGAGTACGTCGACCTCGTGTGCTCCTGGGGGCCCATGATCCTCGGGCACTCCCACCCCGAGGTCATCGCCGCCGTGCAGGACGCCGTCTCCCACGGCACGTCCTTCGGTACGCCCGGTGAGGGCGAGGTCGCGCTCGCCGAGGAGATGACCGCCCGGGTCGCGCCGCTGGAGCAGGTGCGGCTCGTGTCCAGCGGGACCGAGGCGACCATGTCCGCGATCCGGCTCGCGCGCGGGTTCACGCAGCGCACCAAGGTGATCAAGTTCGCCGGGTGCTACCACGGGCACGTCGACTCGCTGCTCGCCGCGGCCGGCAGCGGTGTCGCCACCTTCGCGCTGCCCGACACCCCGGGCGTCACCGGCGCCCAGGCCGGTGACACCATCGTCCTGCCGTACAACGACCTCGACGCCGTGCGCGAGGCCTTCCGGGCCCACCCCGGCGAGGTCGCCTGCGTGATCACCGAGGCCTCCCCGGGCAACATGGGCGTCGTACCGCCCGCCGCCGGGTTCAACCAGGGCCTGAAGGACCTGTGCGCCGAGAACGGTGCCCTCTACGTCTCCGACGAGGTCATGACCGGCTTCCGGACCAGCCGCGCCGGTTGGTTCGGCGTCGACGGCGTGGTCCCCGACCTGATGACCTTCGGCAAGGTCATGGGCGGCGGCTTCCCCGCGGCGGCCTTCGGCGGACGCGCGGACGTCATGGCCCACCTCGCCCCCGCCGGGCCCGTCTACCAGGCAGGCACCCTCTCCGGTAACCCCGTCGCCACCGCCGCCGGGCTCGCCCAGCTGCGGCTCCTCGACGACGCCGCGTACGCCAGGGTCGACGCCGTGTCGAAGGAGATCCAGGGGCTCGTCACCGAGGCGCTGGCCAAGGAGGGCGTCGCGCACCGGCTGCAGACCGCCTCCAACATGTTCTCCGTGTTCTTCACCGACCGGCCGGTGCGGAACTACGAGGACGCCAAGGCGCAGGAGTCCTTCCGCTTCACCGCGTTCTTCCACTCGCTGCTGGCGAACGGCGTCTACCTGCCGCCGTCCTCCTTCGAGTCCTGGTTCGTGTCCACCGCGCACGACGAGCGGGCCGTGCAGCGGATCGCCGACGCCCTTCCGGCGGCGGCCCGGGCGGCCGCGGAGGCGACGGCATGAGCGGTCGGCAGGACCACGGCGCCGAGGACATCACGGTCGTCCACCTCATGCGGCACGGCGAGGTGGCCAACCCCGACGGCATCCTCTACGGCCGCCTCCCCGGCTACCACCTGTCCGACCTGGGCCGCCGCATGGCCGACCGGGTCGCCGAGCACCTGGCCGGCCGTGATGTGACGCACGTCGTCGCCTCGCCGCTGGAGCGGGCGCAGGAGACGGCCGAGCCGATCGCCAAGGCGCACGGACTCGGTCTCGCCACGGACGAGCGGCTGATCGAGGCCGACAACATCTTCCAGGGCAAGACGTTCGGCGTCGGGGACGGGGCGCTGCGCAAGCCCGGCAACTGGAAGCACCTGGTCAACCCGTTCCGGCCGTCCTGGGGCGAGCCGTACGTCGACCAGGTCGTCCGCATGATGAGCGCGCTGGGCGCGGCGAAGGACAAGGCCCGCGGGCATGAGGCGGTCGTGGTCAGCCACCAGCTGCCCATCTGGATCGTCCGGTCGTACGTCGAGCGCCGCCGCCTCTGGCACGACCCGCGCAAGCGGCAGTGCACGCTCGCCTCGCTGACGACGTTCACGTACCAGGGCGACCGCATCGTCTCCGTCGGCTACACCGAGCCGGCCCGCGACCTGGTCCCCGCCCATCTCCTCGCGGGTGCGAAGCCGGTGAAGGGCCAGGACAAGGCGTTCGGAGCGTAGGTCCGCGAACCTGGGTGAGGGGGCGCTCGGAAGGCGCGTGAGCGCCTTTCGTTCGCCCCCTTCTGATCGCTTACGACTGCTTCGTTACTGAATCTGCGCATATCAGCGGAACCTCCTCGTTCGTCACGACCTCTGACCGGGTGACCAGCACGACGTGACGAATCGGGGATGCCATGCGCGCTCTCTCCCGCAGGGGAATGCTCGGACTCGGCGCGGGAGCCGCCGCCGCTGTCTCGCTCGCCGGATGCGGCGGCCTCACGGGCTCGGACGACTCGGGCCACGCTGACGGTTCCGGCGGCGACTCCGCACAGGGTGGATCGAAGCCCAAGCCCGAGCCCACCGCCCGTCCCATCGGCGACGGCTCCACCGCCCACACCGGCAAGCAGCCCCACCAGCCCGGCAGGCCCGAGCCGCTGGAGCCGGGTCAGACCCCGCCGCAGTTCGTCGTGTTCTCCTGGGACGGCGCCGGCGAGGTCGGCAACGGGCTCTTCCCGCGCTTCCTGGACCTGGCCAAGGAGCACGGCGCGAGCATGACCTTCTTCCTGTCCGGGCTGTACCTGCTGCCCGAGTCGAAGAAGCGCCTCTACAACCCGCCGAACAACCCGCGCGGCGCCTCCGACATCGGCTACCTCACCGACGCGCACGTCCAGGACACCCTGAAGAACGTCCACCGCGCCTGGCTGGAAGGCCACGAGATCGGCACCCACTTCAACGGGCACTTCTGCGGCGAGTCCCACGGCTCGGTCAAGAACTGGACGCCGCGGCAGTGGCGCAGCGAGATCGACCAGGCGAAGTCCTTCGTCAAGGAGTGGCGCACCAACACCGGCTGGACCGACCTGCCGTCGCTGCCGTTCGACTACGACAAGGAACTCGTCGGCGGCCGTACGCCCTGCCTGCTCGGCCAGGACAACCTGCTGCCCACCGCCCGCGAGCTCGGCTGGCGCTACGACGCCTCCTCGCCGGGCGGCCTCCAGGTCTGGCCCCGCAAGCGCCAGGGCATATGGGACCTGCCCCTGCAGCAGATACCTTTCCCCGGCCGCGGCTTCGAGGTCCTGTCGATGGACTACAACATGCTGGCCAACCAGTCCCTCAACTCCACGAAGGCCCCGGCCCACAACTACCCGGGCTGGCGGAAGCAGTCGGCGCAGGCGTACATCCAGGGATTCAAGAGGGCATACGAGACAAACCGGGCACCCTTCTTCATCGGCAACCACTTCGAGCAGTGGAACGGCGGCATCTACATGGACGCCGTCGAGGAGGCCTTCCAGCACATCGCGCGCGAGAAGGAGAAGGGCGCGGATGTGCGCCTCGTCTCCTTCCGGCAGTTCACCGACTGGCTCGACGTGCAGAAGCCCGAGGTGCTCGACAGGCTCCGCACGCTCGGCGTCGGGCAGCAGCCGGCCGGTGGCTGGCGGGAGTTCACCGGCCCGGCCTCCACACCGAGCGGAGACGCCTCGCAGAACGCCGCCTGAAATGCGGTTTTCCGCCCGCAAGGGGGGTGGGCGAGATTCCCGGAACGGACATGCGAAACTTTTCACATGAGTGCCGCCAGCCGCGCCCCCCTGCGCTCGGACCGCACGACCCGTGCCGCCGAGCGCACCCGCCGTGTCCGCCGTAGCGCCGCCCTGACCGCCGCTCTCGCCGCGACCGCGCTGCTCGTCTCCGCGTGCGGTTCCGGCGGCACCTCGGGCGGGGGCGGCAACACCAACTTCGTCACCGGCACCGACGGCGTCGCCACGGTCGCCCAGGGCAAGCGCACCCCGGCGCCCGACCTGTCCGGCAAGACCATCGCCGGCAAGACCCTCGACGTCGCCGACTACAAGGGCAAGGTCGTCGTCCTCAACGTGTGGGGTTCCTGGTGCAACCCCTGCCGCGCCGAGGCCAAGTACTTCGCGAAGGTCTCCAAGGCGTACGCCGGCAAGGGCGTGCAGTTCGTCGGCATCAACACCCGGGACACCTCCACCGGCGCGGCCCTCGCCTTCGAGAAGGACTGGGGCATCACCTACCCCAGCCTCTACGACCCCACCGGCAAGCTGCTGCTGCGCTTCAAGAAGGGCACGCTCAACCCGCAGGCGATCCCCTCCACGCTCATCCTCGACCGGGACGGCAAGGTCGCGGCCCGATCGCTGTCCGCGCTCAGCGAGGAACGGCTGCTGAAGATGCTCAAGCCGGTCGTCGCGGAGAAGTGACGTGAGCGCGCTCACCCTCGCCGCGGTCGCGGACCCCAACGGCACGGTGCTCAAGGGCGCCCTGCTGGCGGCCCTTCCCATCGCGCTGCTCGGCGGACTGGTCTCCTTCTTCTCGCCGTGTGTCCTGCCGCTCGTCCCCGGTTACCTGTCCTACGTCACCGGGGTCGCCGGCACCGACCTGGCCGAGGCGCGGCGTGGCCGGATGGTCGCCGGCGCCTCCCTGTTCGTGCTCGGCTTCACCGCGGTGTTCGTCTCCTCCGGGGCGCTGTTCGGCTACTTCGGCGCCACGCTCCAGGAGCACAGCGACGTCCTGTCCAAGGTGCTCGGCGTGCTCATGATCCTCATGGGCGTCTTCTTCATGGGACTCATGCCCTGGTTCACCCAGCGCGAGTTCCGCCTCCACCGCAAGCCGGTAGCCGGGCTGGCCGGCGCGCCCCTGCTCGGCGCGCTCTTCGGCATAGGCTGGACACCCTGCATCGGCCCCACCCTCGCCTCCGTGCTCGCCCTCTCCTCCGACCAGGGCAGCGCCGGACGCGGAGCCGTCCTGACCGTCGCGTACTGTCTGGGCCTGGGCGTGCCCTTCGTGCTCGCCGCGGTCGCCTTCCGCAAGGCCCTCGGAGCCTTCGGCTGGATCAAGCGCCACTACGTCTGGGTGATGCGGGTCGGCGGCACCATGATGATCGTGACCGGTCTGCTGCTGCTGACCGGCGCGTGGGACCGCATCGTGCAGGAGATGCAGGTCTGGTCCGACGGCTTCACTGTGGGGATCTGATCGATGAGCAAGACCACCGCCTCCGACCCGGCCCCGTCCGCCGCCGAGGACCGGGAGCTGGGCGCCGCCGGATCCCAGCTGTCCACCGCCCCCAAGGAGGACGCGCCCAACCTGCCCGCCCTGGGCGTCATCGGCTGGATCCGCTGGTTCTGGCGGCAGCTGACCTCCATGCGGGTCGCCCTGCTGCTGCTCCTGCTGCTCTCCCTCGGCGCGATCCCCGGCTCGCTCATCCCGCAGTCCGGCCAGGACGAGACGAAGGTCGCCGACTTCCGCAAGGCCCACCCGGCCCTCTCGGACGTCTACGACAAGCTCGGCATGTTCCACGTCTACAGCTCGGTGTGGTTCTCGGCGATCTACATCCTGCTGTTCGTCTCCCTCATCGGCTGCATCGTGCCCCGCACCTGGCAGTTCGTCGGCCAGCTGCGCGGCCTCCCGCCCGGCGCGCCCCGGCGGCTGAACCGGCTGCCCGCCCACACCACCTGGCGCACCACGGCCGAACCCGAGCAGGTCCACCGGGCCGCCCTGGCCCTGCTGAAGAAGCGCCGCTTCCGCACCCACCTCACCGGGGACGCCGTCGCCGCCGAGAAGGGCTACCTGCGCGAGACGGGCAACCTCGTCTTCCACATCGCCCTCATCGTGATGCTGACCGCCTTCGCCTGGGGCCAGCTCTACAAGTCCGAGGGCAACAAGCTCGTCGTCGAGGGCAACGGCTTCTCCAACACCCTCACCCAGTACGACGACTTCAAGTCCGGCAACCTCTTCACGTCCGACGATCTGGTGCCGTTCAGCTTCAACCTGAAGAAGTTCACCGGCACCTACGAGCGCACCGGCCCCAACAAGGGCACCCCGCGCGTCTACCAGGCCGACATCACCTACAGCGCGGGCGCCTACGGCAAGGACGAGAACGACACCGTCGAGGTGAACCACCCGCTGGAGATCGGCGACTCCAAGGTCTACCTCGTCAGCCACGGCTACGCGCCCGTCATCACCGTCCGGGACGCCAAGGGCAAGGTCGTCTTCGACGACGCCGTGCCGCTGCTGCCGCTGGACGCCAACGTCACCTCCTCCGGTGTCGTCAAGGTCCTCGACGGCTACCGCAACGCCCAGGGCAAGAAGGAACAGCTCGGCTTCAACGCGTTCTTCGTGCCGACCTTCGGGGGCTCCGCCAGCGGCACGATGCTGTCGCAGTTCCCCGCGCTGGACAGCCCGCTGCTCGCACTGTCCGCCTACCACGGTGACCTGGGGGCCGACTCGGGCATCCCGCAGAGCGTGTACCAGATGGACCGGACCAACATGAAGGAGTTCAAGGACTCCAAGGGCAAGCTGTTCAAGAAGCTGCTGAAGCCCGGCGAGACCATGAAGCTCCCGAACGGCGCCGGTTCGGTCACCTTCGGCAAGGACATCAGGGAGTGGGCCGGCTTCCAGGTCGTCCAGCAGCCCGGCAGCGGCTGGGCCCTCGCCGGTGCCCTCGCCGCGATCGGCGGCCTCGCCGCCTCCCTGTTCATCCAGCGCCGCCGCGTCTGGGTGCGAGCGGTCAGGGACGCCGACGGCGTCACCGTCGTCGAGATGGCCGGCCTCGGCCGCAGCGAGTCCGCCAAGGTTCCCGAGGAGCTGGGGCACCTCGCCGGCGACCTCTACGAGCAGGCACCGGGCGCCCCCGGCCCCGACGACCCCGCAGATTCCCCCGACCCCGACCAGGAGCCGGGTACCGAAACCCCCGTACCTGCCGAAGGGGCTGAGAAGTGACTCTCGCCGCCGCCACCAACGAAAACCTCGCGCAGATCAGCAATGTGCTGATCTACTCCGCGATGGCCGTCTACACCCTGGCTTTCTTCGCGTACATCGCCGAATGGCTCTTCGGCAGCCGCAGCAAGGTCGCCCGGACCGCCGCCGCGCTCACCACCCGGCCCGACGCCAAGAAGGCACCGGCCGTCACCGTGAACCAGGCCGGCGGCACCGCCGTGCTGGAGCGGCCGAAGGTCACCGTGCGGGCCGCCGCCGGTCAGCGTGACGTGCCGGACGGCCCCGGGGCGCACGGCGGGGACGAGCAGGGTGACCTGTACGGCCGGATCGCCATCTCCCTCACGGTGCTCGCCTTCCTGGTCGAGTTCGGCGGTGTCCTGACCCGCGCCCTGTCGGTGGAGCGCGCCCCGTGGGGCAACATGTACGAGTTCAACATCACGTTCTCCACGGTCGCGGTCGGCGTGTACCTCGGGCTGCTGGCCCTGAAGAAGAACGTGCGCTGGCTCGGCCTGTTCCTGATCACCTCGGTCCTGCTCGACCTGGGCCTGGCGGTGACGGTCCTGTACACCGCCAGCGACCAGCTGGTCCCGGCGCTGCACTCGTACTGGCTGTACATCCACGTCTCGACGGCGATCTTCTGCGGCGCGGTCTTCTACGTCGGCGCGGTCGGCACGATCCTGTACCTCTTCAAGGACTCCTACGAGAGCAAGCTCGCGAGCGGCGGAACGCCCGGCACCTTCGCGACGTCCGTGCTGGAGCGGCTGCCCTCCTCCGCCTCCCTCGACAAGTTCTCCTACCGCGTCAACGCGGCCGTCTTCCCGCTGTGGACGTTCACGATCATCGCGGGTGCCATCTGGGCCGGTGACGCCTGGGGCCGCTACTGGGGCTGGGACCCGAAGGAGACCTGGTCCTTCATCACCTGGGTCGCCTACGCCTGCTACCTGCACGCCCGCGCCACCGCCGGCTGGAAGGGCCGCAAGGCCGCCTACCTGGCCCTCATCGCCTTCGGGTGCTGGCTGTTCAACTACTACGGCGTGAACATCTTCGTCTCCGGCAAGCACTCCTACGCGGGCGTGTAGGACCCGCCGGGGCACTCACCTCCGCGGGGCGGGGGCGTGGTCCGCGACCGACACGATGATGTCGCGCAGCCGGTCGGTGTACAGCCGCAGGTTCTTGTGCGCGACATCGGTGTCCGGGTAGCGGGCCGCGAACCACAGGCCCTCGTGGAGCCGGGTGACCCAGGCGCAGACCTGGTCGCCGTACGACACCCGGATCAGGCCGTAGGCGTTGCGCTCGGTCCAGAGCTCGGAGTCCGGGATGCCCCGGGCGTCGGCGAAGGACACGATGGAGTACATGTCAGGGGACGTGGGCCGGAAGTCCGCGCCGAGCAGCCGCAGCACCCGGGCCAGCGGCATGCGGGCCAGCGGCCGGGTGGCGTGCAGCGCGGCGCGCACGGTCTTCAGGGCGGCGGGGAAGTCGGGCGCCTCCGCCACGGGTACCTCGATCGGCGCGCCGCCGACGTACCAGCCCACCGAGTCCGAGTACGCGGACTTCGCCCGGGTGTGGAAGGGCACCACCGTCCGGTAGACCGGCTCACCGCCGATCTCGTGGACGATCAGGGCCGTGGCCGCGAGGAGCCCGACCAGGGAACCGCCGTGAGGCCGGCAGTACGCCTCGAAGGCGGCGGCGGCGTCCGCGTCCACCAGCATCTCGCGCATGAGCTTCTGGGTCGGCAGTCCGCCGCCGGGATCCAGTCCGAGGTCGATGGGGAAGCTCGGCAGCCGCCCGTCGCAGCGGTGGATGAACGTCCGCCAGCGGGCGACGATCTCGTGGTCCGCGTCGATCCGGTCCGCGTCCGCCCGCTCGGCCTCGCAGAAGTCGACGTAGCTGCTGACCGGGGGCTGATCCGGGGTGCGGCCGGTGACGTGGCCGGTGTACAGCTCGTGGATCTCGGCCGGGATGCGGTAGATGGAGAACGCGTCGACGTTGCTGTGGTCGAAGGCCATGTAGACGCTGGTGCAGTCGTCCCGGACGACGGCCGTGTAGATGAGGTTCGGCCAGCGCAGCGCGTCCGCCGTGGTGTCGAAGCGGTCCTGGAGGTGCTGGGCCAGGGCCGACGGGTCGGTGAACTCGCCGGCGTCCTCGCGGTGCAGGGCCACGGCGTCGGCGTCGAGCGTGAACCGGCGGATCGAGTCGCCGGGCCCGCCCGCCCAGCGGAAGCCGCTGCGCAGGGTCTCGTGCCGCAGGGTCCAGCCGCGCAGCGCCTCGCCGAGCGCGTCCAGGTCGACCCGCCCCGGGATGTCGAACGCCGCGCCGAGCCACGTCGGCACGAACAGACCGTCCTCGCGCACGGACCGTGCCGTCCGCAGATGGGACTCCTGGATGTAGGCGGGCGGCCTGGTGTCCTCCGGCAGGGCCTTCGCCGTCGCGACGGTCGCCGGGCTGAGCGTCCATTCGACGAGTCGCCCAGGTCGCACCTCGCAGCGCTGGATGTCAGTCATTCGCACAGGGCGTCTCCGTTCGCAGGTGGGATAGACCCGACCAAAGGAATGGCGAACCCGCTACCGGCGACACCGGGTGTCGCCACATTTCAATGGAACGGATGGCATCCCGAACGGTGATGCGAGTGCTGACAGGTGCGCTCAGTTGACGCCGATGTCCTCGTGCCACAGAGCCGGGTTGCTCGCGATGAAGCCCCGCATCAGGCTGATGCACTCGCTGTCGTCCAGCAGCACGATCTTCACACCGTGCTCGGCGAGCCAGTCGTGGCCGCCGTGGAACGTCGCCGCCTCGCCGATCAGGACGCGGGAGATGCCGAACTGCCGGACCAGGCCGGAGCAGTACCAGCAGGGGGACAGGGTCGTCACCATCGTCGTGCCCCGGTAGCTGCGCTGCCGCCCGGCCGCGCGGAAGGCCGCGGTCTCCGCGTGCAGGGACGGATCGCCGTCCTGGACGCGCCGGTTGTGGCCGCGGCCCAGCAGGGTGCCGTCGGCTCCGTACAGCGCGGCACCGATCGGGATACCGCCCTCGGCGAGCCCGGTCCGGGCCTCCTCGACGGCGGTCGTGAGCCATGAGCGTGCCTGTGCCTGGTCCATGACCTCATCCATGACCTCACCCCGCCCCTCTGTAACCTGGCCCGATCATCGCCGCGCGGGCGGCGTTCGGGTCCCCTGGTGTGGAGGAACGGTCATGGGTGCTGCCCCGGTTCTCGAGGAGCTGCGGGAGGTCTGCCAGCCGCAGGCGAAGCTGGCGAGCCGCAACGGCGAGCACTGGGCGGGCCGGCTGTACATGCGGAGCATCTCCCTGCGGTTCACCCGGCAGTTGGTGCGCACCCCCGTCACCCCGGACCAGCTCACCTGGACCATGGTGGTGTGCGGAGTGGCGTCCGGCGCCGCCCTGATGATCCCGGGCCTGACGGGTGCGGTGCTGGCCGTCGTCCTGATGCAGCTGTTCCTCCTCTTCGACTGCGTGGACGGCGAAGTCGCCCGCTGGAAGGGCCAGAACAGCGCGTCCGGCATCTACGTCGACCGTCTCGGCGCCTACCTCGCCGACGCGGCACTCATGGCCGGAGCCGGTTACCGCGCCGCCGAGTCGGGCGTCGGCGGCTGGCTGTCGGTCGGCATCGCCACCGCGCTCGGCGTGGTCCTGCTGAAGGCCTCCACCGACCTCGTGGACGTCGCCCGGGCCCGGCGCGGCCTGACGGTCGTCGACGACGAGGCGACCCGCCCGCGCTCCCAGGGCGTGGCCACGGTCCGCCGCGTCGCCGCCGCCTTCAAGATCCACCGCGTGACGAACGGCATCGAGGCGTCCCTGGTCCTCCTCGCCGCGGCCGTCGCCGACCAGCTGACCGGCGGCATCGAGCCGACCCGCTGGGCGCTGGGCGCGCTGGCCCTCATCACCTGGCTGATGGTCCCGGCCCATCTGCTGTCGATCCTGTCGTCGTCCCGGCTGCGGTGAGCCCTCCCCACCGCTCCAGTCGCTGAGAGCGCCGCCGACGCTGCCGTGTCAGCCCTGCCTCTCCAGCACCGCGTAGTCGGCGAAACTGCGGCGGTAGCGCAGGTGCCTCGTCTCCTGCGTGTGCCTGCGCTGCCACTCCTCGACCTCGCCGGGCCCCTGACACCGACCCGAACTCGCCCCGCAGTCCTCCTCCTCGCCGGAGACGCAGCACGCCTCGTACTCGGGCAGGGCCGACGCGTCCTGCACGATCGAGTACGGCACGTACCGGAAGGCCCTGCGACCGGTCGATTCCCCACCGTGCTCCGCGCGCTGGTGCTGGCGCAGCAGGACGTTCGCGTCCGTCACCGCACTCGCGTCGAACGCCGCCCGCGCCCTGTCCCGCCGGAGCGCCAGCTCCTCGCATGCCGCGCACCCCGGCACCGGGGCCGGGGGCTGGTGCGGATCGGCCGACCACGCCTGACTGGAACGGTCGTTGAGTGCGCGGACGCCCGCGCTGAGCCGTTCGTCCAGGGTCGCCTCGCGGATCCGCGCCGGGTCCGCCTGCCACTCCCGGCCGCCGCCGACCGGGCGCAGCATCACATACGGGCCGGTCCTGTCCTGGTACTCGCCGACCTTGCACGTCTGCGGGTCGTAGACGAGCGTTCCCGGTTCCATTTCGCGCACCTCCGTCACTCTGGGTGTATCGAGCGTTGCGCACGGGAACAGTCCGGATCAATGCTTGGCGTGTGACACCGGTGCACTGTCACGGAGGGGAAAGCCGTGAGCCGACGGAACGGCGGAGCGGAGTCGGGGGCGAGCACGGCCGCCGTGTTCGGGGAGGTGCTGCGGCACTTCCGCGAGGCCGCGCTGCTCACGCAGGAGGGACTGGCCAGGCAGATCCCCTGCGACCGTTCGCATGTGGCGCGGGTGGAGGCCGGTACGAGGGTTCCGCAGGACACGTTCGCCAAGACCTGTGACGAACTGTTGGGCACGGGTGGGGTGTTGGCGCGGCTGTGGGGGCGGATCGACTGGTATCCGCAGGTGGAGCATCCGGATTGGTTCCGGCGGCGGGCGGAGATGGACGAGGTGGCCATCTCCCTGCGGGAGTACCAAGAGCGTCTTATCCCAGGCTTGTTGCAGACCGGCGACTACGTCCGCGCGCTGTTCGCGCGGGTCGCCAGCGGGGATGAGGTCGAGGAACGCGCCCGCGCCCGGCTGAGTCGGCAGCGACGGTTCCTGGCGGAGGGTGGCCCGCTGTACATCGTCGTCCTCGACGAAAGCTGCCTGCGTAACGTGGTGGGCAGCCCGGCGATCATGCGGGACCAGTGCGCCCATCTGCTGAGCGTCGGGCAGCGCCCCAACGTCCGTGTCCAGGTGGCTCCGGCGAGATTCTCGGACCTCCTGCGGCCCAACGTTTCCATGTCTCTGATCGAGCTGCCAGACGGGCACCGATGGGTGTACTCGGAGTCCCTGGATCGTGGCCACTTCACGGACGATCCGACCGTCTACACACGTCATAGCCACGCCTATGATGTGCTCAGGGCAGACGCTCTGTCCGTCCGCGAGTCGGTCGCCCTGATCAGCGACGCGATGGAAGGGTACGAGCAGCATGAAGAGGCACGAACTCTGCGCGGCGATCTGGATCAAAAGCAGCTACAGCGGCGAAAACGGCGGCAACTGCATAGAAATAGCCCCCGGCTTCCCCGAAACCGTCCCCGTCCGCGACAGCAAGAACCCTGACGGACCGGTACTCCTGGTCACCCGGTCCGCCTGGTCCGCGTTCCTCTCCGGCGTTCGCCGCTGAACGAAGAGGGAGAGCTCAGGCGTTCCAGAGCCCCTGCCGGGCAGCGGCCCGGGCGTAGTCGGCGAAGTCCCGTGGGGCACGGCCCAGCGAACGCTGAACACCGTCACTGAGTGTGGCAAGGCCACCGGAGCCGACGTACTCGTACAGGCCGACGGACAGCTGTACCCACTCCTCGGGTACGCCCTGGGCGCAGGAACACGGCGTCAGCCCGAGCGAATACCGCACGCGCGCGACACGGACGCAAACCTGACGCCGCCCCCGGGACCGGCTGCGGCCCTCAGGCCTCGTCGGGCCTGGGGTCGTCGTCCTTGCGCTTGTCCTCGTCGAGGGACTTCAGAAAGTCGGGGTTGTCGTCGGGCGCCACCCACTGCCGGGGACGGCCGCCCCCTGCGGCAGCGCTCCGCTTCTTGCCGGCGATCAGCCAGGAGATCGACCCCACGAGCGGAAACAGCAGGACGAGGAGCGCCCACAGCGGCTTGGGCATGTGGCGGATCTCGTCGTCCTTCGTGCTGATGCAGTCGATGAACGCGTACACGCTGAGGGCCAGCGGCACGAGGAACATCAGTACCCGGAGCATGCGGCCTCTCAGCGAAAGCGGTGGGCGGTTCCAGGCCAGGGTAGCGGCTCGGGGATACTGGACCCCATGGCTTACGACGATCTTCGCTCCCTGCTCAGGGCGCTGGAGCGCGAGGGTGACCTCAAGCGCATCAAGGCCGAGGTCGACCCGTATCTGGAGGTCGGGGAGATCGTCGACCGGGTGCAGAAGTCCGGCGGTCCAGCCCTGCTCTTCGAGAACGTGCGCGGGTCGAGCATGCCCCTCGCGATGAACGTGTTCGGCACGGACCGGCGGCTGCTGAAGGCCCTGGGCCTGAAGTCGTACGCCGAGATCTCCGAGCGGATCGGCGGGCTGCTCAAGCCCGAACTGCCGCACGGGTTCGTCGGCGTGCGCGAGGCGTTCGGCAAGCTCGGCGCGATGACGCACGTGCCGCCGAAGAAGGTGAAGGACGGCCCCGTGCAGGAAGTCGTCCTCACCGGGGACGACGTCGACCTCGACCAGCTGCCCGCCCTCTTCACCTGGCCGAAGGACGGCGGATCGTTCTTCAACCTGGGACTGACCCACACCAAGGACCCGGAGAGCGGCATCCGCAATCTCGGGCTGTACCGGCTCCAGCGGCACGACAAGCGCACCATCGGCATGCACTGGCAGATCCACAAGGACAGCCGGAACCACTACCAGGTGGCCGCGCGCAGGGGTGAGCGGCTGCCCGTCGCGATCGCCTTCGGATGCCCGCCCGCGGTGACGTACGCCTCCACCGCCCCGCTGCCCGGGGACATCGACGAGTACCTGTTCGCCGGGTTCCTCGCGGGCAAGCGGATCGAGATGGTCGACTGCAAGACCGTGCCGCTCCAGGTGCCGGCGCAGGCCGAGGTCGTGATCGAGGGCTGGCTGGAGCCGGGCGAGATGCTGCCCGAGGGCCCCTTCGGCGACCACACCGGCTTCTACACGCCTCAGGAGCCCTTCCCCGCGCTGAAGATCGACTGCGTGACGATGCGCAAGCGGCCCCTGCTCCAGTCGATCGTCGTGGGCAGGCCCCCGACGGAGGACGGGCCCCTGGGGCGGGCGACGGAACGCTTCTTCCTGCCGCTGCTGAAGATCATCGTGCCGGACATCGTGGACTACCACCTGCCGGAGGCGGGCGGCTTCCACAACTGCGCGATCGTCTCGATCGACAAGAAGTACCCGAAGCACGCGCAGAAGGTCATGCACGCCGTCTGGGGCGCGCACATGATGTCCCTGACCAAGCTGATCGTGGTCGTCGACTCCGACTGCGACGTGCACGACCTGCACGAGGTCGCCTGGCGGGCGCTGGGCAACACGGACTACGCCCGCGACCTGTCGATCGTGGAGGGGCCGGTCGACCACCTCGACCACGCCTCCTACCAGCAGTTCTGGGGCGGCAAGGCCGGTATCGACGCGACGAAGAAGTGGCCCGAGGAGGGCTACACGCGCGACGGCGGCTGGCCCGACATGGTGGAGTCCGATCCGGAGACCGCGGCGAAGGTGGACCGCCGCTGGAAGGAGTACGGTCTGTGAGCTCCGCATCCGCCGCGATCCCGCAGCCGGGACGCACCAAGGCCTTCCTCCGGCTGGTGATGATCGAGCACTCGGTCTTCGCGCTGCCCTTCGCCTACATCGCCGCGCTCACGGCGATGTTCCAGTGGGACGAGAACATCCACTGGGGCAAGCTGCTGCTGGTCACCGTCTGCATGGTGGGCCTGCGCACCTTCGCCATGGCGGTCAACCGGATCATCGACCGGGAGATCGACGCGAGGAACCCGCGCACGGCGCAGCGCGAGCTGGTGACGGGCGCGATGTCGGTGAAGCACGCGTGGACGGGTGCGCTGATCGCCCTGGCCGTGTTCCTGGGCGCGGCGGCCCTGCTGAACCCGCTGTGCCTGGCGCTGGCCCCCATCGCGGTGATCCCGATGGTGCTGTACCCGTACGGCAAGCGGTTCACGAACTTCCCGCAGGCCATCCTCGGCCTCGCCCAGGCGATGGGCCCGGTCGGCGGCTGGCTGGCGATCTCGGGCTCCTGGTCATGGGACGCGGTCATCCTCGGTCTCGCCGTGGGCATCTGGATCGGCGGCTTCGACCTGATCTACGCCTGTCAGGACGTGGAGACCGACCGCGAGATCGGCGTCATGTCCGTCCCGGCACGCTTCGGCATCCCGGCGGCCATCTGGGGAGCGCGGGTCTGCCACACGGTGACGACGGCCCTGTTCGTCTGGTACGCCCTCGCCACGGACGCCGGCGCCTTCTTCTGGCTGGGTCTGCTGATCGTGGCGGGTGCGTTCCTGTACGAGCACTCGATCGTCCGCCCCCATGACCTGTCCCGCGTGAACCGCGCGTTCTTCAGCGTCAACGGCTTCATCGGGATCGCCCTGTTCGTGTGCGCGCTGCTCGATCTGCTGGTTCGGGGCCTGACCGTCTGATCACGGGGCGGTGAGCGCACGGCTCGGTTCCGGGCGGCGGCGGAAGACGAACGCCGCCGCCACACCCGCCGCCAGCCCTATCAGGTGGCCCTGCCAGCTCACGCCCGCCTGGGTCGGGGCCAGGCCCGTGAGGATGGAGCCGCCCCAGATCGCGGCGATCAGGACTCCGGCCAGGACACCCAGGGCGCGGCGCTCCACGAAGCCACTCACCAGGAGGAAGCCGAAGAGGCCGAAGATCACGCCGGAGGCGCCCGCGGTGTTGGTGCGGTCCGGGGCTATGAGCCAGACGCCCAGGCCGTCCACGACGATGATCAGCGCGCAGACGAGCAGGAACCGGCGCAGGCCCGTGAGCGCGGCGAGGAACCCCAGGACCAGGAGCGGCACGGTGTTCGCCGCCAGATGAGCGAAGCCGAAGTGGATGAAGGACGAGGGCACGACATCGACCAGCTCGGAGGGGGCGCGCGGGGTGACACCGAAGCCGTCCAGCGCGTGGCCCGTGGCCACGTCCACCACTTCCAGCAGCCACAGCAGCGCCACCCAGGCCAGCATCAGCTTGCCCGCGGCCAGCGCACGAGCGCTCTGTGACCATCCTGCTTCCGGACCCGACACGGCGACCCCCAGTGCTCGCTCGTCCCCTCCGTGCAACGGCCCGCACCCCTTGGCCGGTTCCCACCCTGCGACGCCGGATAGGCTCGGTGTTGTGAACCCAGCCAAGCCAGGCGAGATGCCGCGTACGCCTTGGATCGTAGGGGTGTCCGGGGCCTCCGGCACCCCGTATGCCGCTGCCGTGCTGCGGGCCCTTCTCGCCGCCGGCGAGAGCGTCGATCTCGTGGTGTCCCGGGCCTCGCGGCTCACCCTGCTGGACGAGACCGGGATCTCCTTCCGGGACGCGCACTGGCAGGCCGACCTGCGGGAATGGCTGTCCCGGGGCGCCGACGGCAAGCCGGACACGTTCTCCGTCGACATCGACGCCGTCCGGCACTGGAGCGCCGGCGACCTGGCCGCCGGGCCCTCCTCGGGGTCGTACCCCACCAGGGGCATGCTCATCGTGCCCGCTTCGACGGCGAGCGTGGCCGGGGTCGCGCTCGGTCTGTCGAAGGACCTGCTGCAGCGGGCGGCGAGCGTGACCCTCAAAGAGGGACGCAAGCTGATCGTGGCCGTGCGCGAGACCCCGCTGAACGGCCAGACCCTGCGGCACCTGGTCACCCTCGACGACGCGGGCGCGACGGTCGTGCCCGCCTCACCCGCCTTCTACGCGGGCGCGACGCACATCCAGGACCTGGTGGACTTCGTCGCCGGACGCGTACTCGACGCGGCGGGCGTGCCGCACGGCCTCTACCGCCGTTGGCAGGGTGAACTCGGCGGCGGCGCACGCCACGACGGCTGAACAGCACCCGAACCTCATCGGACTCAACGACAACTTCAGCGGAAGGCTTCGATCGCAATGGACGCGGTGGACAGGCAGCTCATCCAGGCCCTGAGGGAGAACGGCCGGGCCTCCTACGCGGAGCTGGGGCGCCTCGTCGGACTGTCGGGACCCAGCGTCACCGACCGCATCAACCGGCTGGAGGCGGCCGGTGTCATCACCGGCTACCGGGCCACCGTCGACGCCGCCTCGCTCGGCCTCGGCGTCACCGCCCTGATCGGCATCTCACTGTCCGACGCCACCGACCACGAGGACGTGGCGCAGCGCCTCAAGGACCTCTCGGAGATCGAGGACTGCTGGTTCATCGCCGGCGAGGACTCGTACATGCTCAAGGTGCGGGCGGCGGACGTGGACGGGCTGGAGAAGATGATCCGGCGGCTCAGCGGCATCGAGGGCGTCTCCCGGACGCGTACGACGATCGTGCTCTCCACGAAGTGGGAGAACCGGGTCGGAGAGCTGCCGGAAGAGGAGTAGTCGTACGGTTGGGGCGTTGTCGATGAAAGGTGTGGGCATGGATCTCGGGCTCAAGCGCGAGCTGGAGGAGAAGGTCAGGGCCGGTGAGCGCCTGACCCGTGAGGACGGCATCGCGCTGTACGAGTCGGACGACCTGGCCTGGCTCGGCGGCCTGGCGCACGAGGTGCGGACGCGTAAGAACGGCGACGTCGTGCACTTCAACGTCAACCGGCACCTCAACATGACGAACGTGTGCACGGCCTCCTGCGCGTACTGCTCCTTCCAGCGCAAGCCGGGGGAGAAGGACGCGTACACGATGCGGATCGAGGAGGCCGTGAAGCTCGCGACGGCGATGGAGTCGGAGAACCTCACCGAACTGCACATCGTCAACGGGCTGCACCCGAACCTGCCGTGGCGGTACTACCCGCGGTCGCTGCGCGAACTGAAGGCCGCGCTGCCGGACGTCTCCCTGAAGGCGTTCACGGCGACGGAGATCCACCACTTCGAGACCATCTCGGGCATGTCGGCGTCGGAGATCCTCGACGAGCTCATCGACGCGGGGCTGGAGTCCCTCACCGGTGGCGGCGCGGAGATCTTCGACTGGGAGGTCCGGCAGCACATCGTGGACCACCGCACCCACTGGGAGGACTGGTCCCGCATCCACCGGCTCGCGCACGAGAAGGGTCTGAAGACCCCGTGCACGATGCTGTACGGGCACATCGAGGAGCCCCGTCACCGGGTGGACCACGTGCTGCGGCTGCGTGAGCTGCAGGACGAGACCGGCGGCTTCCAGGTCTTCATCCCGCTGCGGTACCAGCACGACTTCGTCGACATGCAGGACGGCAAGGTGCGGAACCGGCTTCAGGCGCGGACGCAGATGGCGACGGGTGCCGAGGCGCTGAAGACCTTCGCCGTGTCGCGACTGCTCTTCGACAACGTGCCGCACGTCAAGGTCTTCTGGGTGATGCACGGGGTGCAGACCGCGCAGCTCGCGTTGCAGCACGGTGCGGATGACATGGACGGGTCCGTCGTCGAGTACAAGATCACGCATGACGCGGACAACTACGGGACGCCGAACAAGCTGACGCGTGAGGATCTGCTGGATCTGATTCGCGATGCCGGGTTCCGGCCCGTGGAGCGGAACACTCGCTACGAGATCATTCGGGAGTATGACGGGCCCGACCCCTCGCTTCGCGAATCGCCGCAGCCCATGCGGGTTTGATCGCGTCCTCCCGTCCGCGGGGTTGCTCGCGCAGTTCCCCGCGCCCCCAAGTCGGGTACCCGGGGGGCATGGGCAGGACCCAGGCACCTGAGGATGCCTATACCGCTGAACCCTTTGTTCCTGGTCGGGGTGGTCTTCCCGCTCTGCGGGAGGCCGCTGCCGGGTGCCGGGGGTGTCCGTTGCACCGGGACGCCACCCAGACCGTGTTCGGGGACGGGAGCAAGGACGCCCGGGTGATGCTCGTGGGGGAGCAGCCCGGGGACCAGGAGGACCGGCAGGGGAAGCCGTTCGTCGGGCCGGCCGGGAAGCTGCTGGACCGGGCCCTTGAGGAAGCCGGCATCGATCCCTCCGAGGCCTACGTCACCAACGCCGTGAAGCACTTCAAGTTCACCCAGGCCGAGCCCCGCAAGCGGCGGATCCACAAGGCGCCCAACCTGCGGGAGATGACCGCGTGCGGGCCGTGGCTGGCCGCGGAGCTCGCGGTCGTGGAGCCGGAGCTGATCGTCGTACTGGGGGCCACCGCCGGGAAGGCGCTGCTCGGGTCGTCCTTCCGGGTCACGCAGGTGCGGGGGACGGTGCTGGAGGAGGAGATCCACGGGCGGCCGGAACGGCTGGTGCCGACCGTGCATCCGTCGTCGGTGCTGCGGTCCGACGACCGGGAGGCTGCGTACCGGGGACTGGTGTCGGACCTCGAAGTGGCGGCGGACGCCCTGTCGTAATAGCTACAATCCCTCCATGCCCCTTACCTTCACGCTCGAACCCGCCGTCACCCCCGAGCTGCGTGACGGCCTGCTCGATCTGTGGACCGATGTCTCCAACGCCGGCGGCGCCGTCGGGTACGTGCCTCCGGTGACGCGGGAGGAGATCCGCCCCGCGCTGGTGCAGCACTTCGCGTCGATGGCGGACGGGCGGGTCAAACTCCTCGTCGGGCACGACGAGGAGGGGCGGGTCGCGGCGACCGCGTTCCTGACGTTCAACACCCACCATCTGATGACGCACTGGCTGTGGCTGTACACGGTGATGGTGCACCCTCGGCACCAGGGGAAGGGGTACGGGCGGGATCTGCTGGATGCCGCCGCGGACGCGGCCCGGAGGATGGACGGGATCGAGGCGATCCGGCTGACCTGCCGGGGCGGACTGGGCCTGGAGCGGTTCTACGCGTCCTGCGGATACAAGGAGGTCGGACGCATCCCCGGGGCGATCCGGGTGGCGCCGGGCGACGACCGGGACGACGTCATCATGCTGCTGCCGCTCGACTGACCCCCCTGCAAGATCGGCCGTTCGGCGTGCTTCACTGGACGGTGCCCCTTTGGGTGCGTTCTGGCCGTTCGAACCGGAAGAGTGGATTGAGATGCTCCGCTACACGCTGATGCGCCTCGGAATCTTCGTGGGCTGCCTCGTGGTCGTCTGGGGCGCTGTCTACTCCGGCATCGCCCCGCGCGGGCTCGGCGACAGCAACGGACTGTGGGTCGTGCTGCTCGCCCTGCTGATCTCCGCACCGATCAGCTTCGTCGTGCTGCGCAAGGAGCGGGACCGGGCGTCCGTGCAGGTCGCGCAGCGCGTCGACCGGATGAAGGCCACCATGGACGCCAACCGCAGCCAGGAGGACGTGGCCGACGACACCGCCCGCGCCCAGGGGCAGACCTCGTAAGGTCCCTCGCACGCGTTCCAGCGCCCCGTTTCCGTACATGCTCGGAAACGGGGCGCTTTGCGTTGTATGGGTGTGTGTGCGTCGTCACCTATCAAAGCCAGGCTTTGAGGTCCCCAAAGCTCAGGTGTTAAGGTCGTTGTATGAAGTCAGCAGTCGCGCCCCACTCGCCCCTGAGCGTTCCGCTCGTGGCGCGCCTGCACGTGGATCTCTGTCGGTGCGCGTCCGCTTTCTGTCGTCCCTGACGTAGCGCAACCCCCTCCGCCGTCTCCCACGTCAGTTCCCCTACGCGTCCCCCCAACGGAGTCAGTCCGTGTCCTCACACACGAAGTCCTTCAAGGTGCCCTTCTGGGCCCAGATAATCGCCGGCCTCGTTCTGGGTGTGCTGCTCGGCTGGCTCGCCCGCAGCCAGGACGTGTCCTGGCTGGTCACGACCCTGGAGAAGGTCGGTGACCTCTTCATCGGCCTGCTGAAGCTGGCCGTCGCCCCGCTCGTCTTCTTCGCGATCCTGGTCTCGATCACCAACCTGCGGAAGGTCAACAACGCGGCCCGCCTGGCCTCGCGCACCCTCCTCTGGTTCATGATCACCTCGCTGATCGCGGTCAGCATCGGCCTGATCATCGGCCTGGTCACCAACCCCGGCGCCGGAACCGGCCTCACGCCCAAGGACGGCGCGAAGCCCGAGAGCACCGGCTCCTGGATCGACTTCCTCACGGGCATCGTCCCGACCGACGTCATCACGCCGTTCACCGAGCTGAACGTGCTGCAGATCGTCTTCATGGCCGCCGTCGCCGGTATCGCCGCGCTCCAGCTCGGTGAGAAGGCCCAGCCGATCCTCACCCTGAGCGAGTCCGTGCTCAGCCTGCTCCAGAAGGCGCTGTGGTGGGTCATCCGGCTCGCCCCGATCGGCACGGTCGGCCTCATCGGCCACGCCATCGCCACCTACGGCTGGGACCTGATCGGCAAGTACGCGACGTTCACCGCCGACATCTACGTCGGCTGCCTCATGGTGCTGTTCGGCGTCTACCCGACGCTGCTCGCCACCGTCGCCAAGGTCAACCCGATCCAGTTCTTCAAGGGTGCCTGGCCCGCGATCCAGCTGGCCTTCGTCTCCCGCTCGTCCGTGGGCACCATGCCGCTGACGCAGAAGGTCACCGAGCGGCTCGGCGTGCCGAAGGAGTACGCCTCCTTCGCGGTGCCGTTCGGCGCCACGACCAAGATGGACGGCTGCGCCGCGATCTACCCGGCGATCGCCGCGATCTTCGTCGCCCAGATCTTCGACATCCAGCTGAACGTCGGCGACTACCTGCTGATCGCCTTCGTCTCCGTGGTGGGCTCCGCCGCCACGGCCGGTCTCACCGGCGCGACGGTCATGCTGACCCTCACCCTCTCCACCCTCGGCCTGCCGATGGAGGGCGTGGGTCTGCTCCTCGCGATCGACCCGATCCTGGACATGATCCGCACCGCGACCAACGTCGCCGGGCAGGCGCTGATCCCGGTGCTGGTCTCGGCCCGCGAGAACCTGCTCGACCGCGACGCGTACGCCACGGCCGACGGCTCCTCCCTGGACGAGCCGCTCGACGAGCCGCGCGACAAGGCCGAGCCGGTCCCCGCGGCCGCCTGACCGGCCGACCGGCCGCACGAGTTGACGGGCCTCCTGGGCGGTCCTTCCCCGGCTTCCGGGGCGGGGGCCGTCCAGGGCCTATCGTTTGGATCAGGTCGGCTGTGAGGCTCGGCTCCTGTCAGCCGACCCGAGCCCCGCGACGCCGGGATGATCCAAACGACGGGCCCTAGGGGCCCGTACGCTAAGCGGTATGGGTGCCGTGAAGACCAAGCGGATGCCGCGCGCGGTCCGTGAACAGCAGATGCTGGACGCCGCCGTGCAGATCTTCGGCCAACGCGGCTACATGGCCGCGTCGATGGACGAGATAGCGGAACTGGCAGGCGTGTCCAAGCCGTTGGTCTACCTGTATCTCAACTCGAAGGAAGACCTCTTCACCGCCTGCATCCGCCGGGAGGCGGGGGCCCTCGTCGAGGCGGTACGGGCCGGGGTCCGCCGCGACCTGCCCGCCGACCGGCAACTCTGGGAAGGCCTCGGAGCCTTCTTCACGCACACCGGTGAGCACCCGGACGCGTGGTCGGTCCTGCACCTCCAGGCCCGTACGCACGGCGAGCCGTTCGCCTCCGAGGTCACCGCGATGCGCGAGGAGATCGTCGCGTTCGTGACGCAGCTGATCCTCGCCGGTGCCCGTGAGGCGCACCGCGACCCCGACCTGCCGGAGCGCGAGGTGGCCGGGCTCGCCGAGGCCCTGGTCGGCGCCGCCGAGTCGCTCGCCGCCTGGGCCAACGCCACCCAGGGCGTCACGGCCCGCCAGGCCGCGGCCACCCTGATGAACTTCGCCTGGGCGGGCCTCGGCGACCTCATGGCGGGACGGCCCTGGGCGCCTCCGGAGGGGCAGCCGGGCTCTCACACCGGGTAGACGTCCCCCGTCGCATGGATCCGGTCCTCCCGGCCGCGCAGCTCGAACCGGCCGTCCCGCGCCGCGTACGTCACCGTCCCGGGCAGCAGGACCGGTGCCCTGAACTCGGCGCGCAGATGGCAGGACTCCGGGACGCCGTGCGCGGCGAGACAGCGGGCCACCGTCCACATGCCGTGGGCGATGGCCCGGGGGAAACCGAACAGCCGGGCCGTGAGCGGGTGCAGGTGGATCGGGTTGCGGTCCCCGGACGCGGCCCCGTAGCGGCGCCCGACGTCCCCGGCGAGCCGCCATTCGGCGACCTCGGGCAGCGGCTTGCGTGCCTCCGTCTCCCGGGCGGTCCCGCCCAGGTGGTGTGTGCGGTGCCGGGCCAGGTACGTGCTCCTCGACTCCCACACGACATCCCTGCCGCCGCGCACCTCGGTGACGACCGTGGCCTGCGTGCCGCGCCGGTGGGGGGCCAACCCCTCGATGTACACGGAGAGTTCGTACGCGTCGCTCGCCGGCATCCGGGCGTGACGCGTGACGGTGACCGACGTGTGGACGAGACCGAGCAGCGGCAGCGGGAAGTCCCGGCCGCTCATCAGCCGCATGGCCAGGGGGAACCCGAGCACGTGCGGATACGTCACCGGCAGCGCGTTCTCCCCGGTCGGGAACCCGCAGACCCGCTCGTACGCCGCGAGCCGCGCGAGGTCGACGCGCAGGCCGGGCAGGACGAGCCGGGTACGGGGGAACTCCGCGTCGGGGCCGGGGCGTTTGAAGGGGGACAGCAGGGCGCCGCGGGCGAGGAGCGGGGCGAGGGAGGGGGGCCGGGTGAGCGCGAGATCGGTGGGGCCGGCCATCACGCCCCCAGCAGGCTCTGGCCGCAGACGCGGACGACCTGGCCGTTGACCGCGCCGGAGGCCGGCTGGGCCAGCCAGGCGGTGGTCTCGGCGACGTCGGCCGGAAGGCCGCCCTGGGCGAGGGAGTTCATGCGGCGGCCCGCCTCGCGGATGAACAGGGGGACGGCCGCCGTCATCTTCGTCTCGATGAAGCCGGGCGCGACCGCGTTGACCGTCACGCCGTGCTCCTCGAGCGCGCGCGGCGCGAGGGAGCGGACCAGACCGACGACGCCCGCCTTGCTCGCGGCGTAGTTGGTCTGGCCGGCGTTACCGGCGATCCCCGCGATCGAGGCGGTGGCGACGATCCGGCCGCCGCGCTTCAGCGTCCCGTCCTTGAGCAGGGCGTCCGTGGTGCGCAGCACGCTCGCCAGATTCACTTCCAGGACGGAGATCCAGCGTTCGGCGGGCATGTTCACCAGGCGCCGGTCGCGGGTGATGCCCGCGTTGTGGATCAGCAGGTCCAGGCCCCCGGGCAGGGTCTCGGCGATCCGGGCGGCCGCGTCGGCGGACGTCATGTCGAGCAGCAGCGCGGTGCCGCCGAGCCGCTCGGCGACGCGCCGGGCGTCCTGCCCGGCCTGCGGCACATCGAGCACCACGACCCGGGCACCGTCCCGGGCGAGGGTCTCGGCGACCGCCTCGCCGATGCCCCGGGCGGCACCGGTGACGAGAGCGGTGCGGCCGGCCAGGGGGCGGTCCCGGTCGGCGGGAGCGGTCTCCTGGGGTGCGCCCACCTCGATCACCTGCCCGCTCACATACGCCGACTTGGGCGACAGCAGGAAGCGGAGGGTGGACTCCGCGGCGGTGGCGTCCGTGAGCCGGACCAGGTTCACGGTCCGGCCCCGGCCGATCTCCTTGCCGAGGGAGCGCGTGAACCCCTCCAGGGCCTGCTGGGCCGCGGCCTGGTGGTGGTCGGCGGGGTCGAGCGGCGCGCCGAGCACGACCACGCGTCCGCTCGCGGCCACCGGCCGCAGGACGGGGTGCAGGGCCGCGTGCATCTCCGCCAGCCCCTCGACGTCCCGCACGCCGGTCGCGTCCAGGACGACGGCGGCCGCGCGGCCGGAGCCGGCCGGGCCGATCCCGGTGCGGGCGAGGACAGGCGCCAGGTCGAGCCCGGACCGGCCGGCGGTGAGGTGCAGCAGGCCGCCGTCCAGGGCGGGCCGCCCGGGGGACCAGCGGGTCAGCGCCGCGGGCTGCGGTAGCCCCAGCCGGCGGGTGAGGAAGCGGCCGGGCGCGGTACCGGTGAAGCGCAGATAGCGGTCGGCCATGACAACTCCCAGTTCCCGACGACGGCTCACGGAAGCCCCACTCCTGCTTACTCTGGAGTAAGGTTACCGGAGGTAAGGCTACGTCACGGACGAGGAGCAGGTCGAGATGAGCCCCCAGCAACTGTCGCCGTCGGTGCGGCGCGTGGCGATCGTCGGCGGAGCGCGCATCCCCTTCGCCCGCTCCGACGGCGCCTACGCCACCGCCTCCAACCAGCAGATGCTCACCGCCGCCGTCGACGGCCTCGTCGAGCGGTACGGGCTCCAGGAGCCCGGCGCGGTCGGCGAGCTCGTCGCCGGGGCCGTGCTCAAGCACAGCCGCGACTTCAACCTCGCCCGCGAGACCGTCCTCGGCTCGAAACTGCACCCCCGCACCCCCGCCTACGACATCCAGCAGGCCTGCGGCACCGGACTCCAGGCCGTCATCGCCGCCGCCAACAAGATCGCCCTCGGCCAGACCGAGTCGGCGATCGCGGGCGGCGCCGACACGGCCAGCGACGCACCCCTCGGCGTCAACGACTCCCTGCGCCGCATCCTGCTGGAAGCCCGCAGGGCGAAGTCCCTCGGCGGGCGCGTGAAGGCCCTGGCGAAGGTGCGCCCCGCCCACCTCGTCCCCGACATCCCGCGCAACGCCGAGCCGCGCACCGGCCTGTCCATGGGCGAACACGCCGCCGTCACCGCCCGCGCCCGGGGCGTCGCCCGCGAAGCGCAGGACGAACTCGCGGCCACCAGTCACCAGCGGCTGGCGGCGGCGTACGAACGCGGCTTCTTCCAGGACCTGGTCGTCCCCTTCCGCGGCCTGGCCCGCGACCAGAACCTGCGCCCCGGCTCGACGGTGGAGAAACTCGCGTCCCTGAAGCCGGTGTTCGGGCTCGACCACCCCGACCCGACCATGACGGCCGGGAACTCCACCCCGCTGACGGACGGCGCCGCGACCGTCCTGCTGGCGAGCGAGGAGTGGGCCCGCGAGCGCGGCCTGGAGCCGCTCGCGTACCTCACCGCGTACGAGACGTCGGCCGTCGACTTCGTGGGCGGCGATGTGGCCGGCGGTGAGGACGGCCTGCTCATGGCGCCCGCCCACGCCGTCCCGCGGATGCTGGAGCGGGCCGGGCTGGGCCTGGACGACTTCGACCTCGTCGAGATCCACGAGGCGTTCGCCTCCCAGGTGCTGGCGACGCTCGCCGCCTGGGAGAAGCGGGGCCTGGGTACCGTGGACCGCGCCCGGCTGAACGTCGCCGGCTCGTCCCTCGCCACCGGCCACCCCTTCGCCGCCACCGGCGCCCGCATCGTCGCCACCCTGGCCAAGCTCCTCGCCGAACGGGACGCCCCCGCCCGCGGGCTGATCTCCGTCTGCGCGGCGGGCGGGCAGGGGGTGACGGCGATCCTGGAGCGGGCCGGAGCGTGGGGGGCCCACCGAACCTGACAGGCCCTCACGTAATCCCCGAGCATGCACAGGCCTGGCTCCGGATCATCCCCGAACCCGCACGAACTCGCCACGTCGGCACCGTACGATCCCGTTCCTACCGTCAATAACCCCTTTCTGGGGGTTCAGCCGGTTGAGCGCCTCGGCGTGCGAGGCACGTACGTCATGCAGCAAGCAGTTTCTTCGCTGCACGCCCCAGGAGCCGCCCGTGTCCACTGCGTATCCCTCCTCCGCCTACGGCGACGCCCACGGAGGACCGGTGCTGGTCGAGCCCGAGGTACGGCGGCTGGACGGGGCGGTGCGGGAAGCCTCCGTACCGCCGCTGGCCCCGCCGTGGACGCACGGGTCGCTCGCCGACCTGCCCTTCGACAACGCGAGCGCGGACCCGGGTGCCGTGGCGCTCAGCCGCAAGGACGCCGACGGGCGCTGGAGCGACGTCACGGCGGCGCGGTTCGCCGACCAGGTGAGAGCCGTGGCGAAGGGCCTGATCGCCGAGGGCCTGATGCCGGGCGACCGGGTCGCCGTGATGGCCCGCACCATCTACGAGTGGACCGTCCTGGACTTCGCCGCCTGGGCGGCCGGACTGGTCACCGTCCCCGTCTACCCCACCTCCTCCGTCTTCCAGGCCCGCTGGATCCTCCAGGACTCCGGCGCGGTCGCCCTGGTCACCGAGACCGCCGCGCAGGCCGCCGCCCTCGGCCCCGAGCGCGAACGCCTGCCCGACCTCAAGCACCTCTGGGTCGTCGAGAAGGGCCACGTGGACCGGCTCGCGGAAGCCGGGGCTCACCTGGCCGACCAGGAGGTCGAGGTGCGGCGCGGCATGCTCGGCCCGGACACCCTCGCCACCCTCGTCTACACCTCGGGCACCACCGGCCGCCCCAAGGGCTGCGCGCTCACCCACCGCAACTTCTTCGCCGAGGTCGACAACGCCATCGAGCTGCTCTACCCCGTCTTCCGGGCGAAGACCAGCGAAGAGGCCTCGGTCCTGCTGTTCCTGCCGATGTCCCACGTCTTCGGCCGCATGGTGGCCATCGCCTGCGTCCGGGCCCGGGTCCGGCTGGGCCACGCGCCCAGCATCAAGGCCGAGCGTCTGCTCCCGGACCTGGCCGGCTTCCGGCCGACCTGTCTGCTGGCCATCCCGTACATGCTGGAGAAGGTCTTCAACTCGGCCCGCGCCAAGGCCGAGGCGGGCGGCCGGGCCTCGTCGTTCGACCGCGCGGTGGCGGTGGCGCAGCGCTACGGAGAGGCCCTGGAGGCCCAGCAGACCGGCACCGGCCCCGGCCCCTCCCGCGCCCTCAGGACCGCTCGCGCCTTCTACGACCCCCTGGTCTACCGCCGCATCCGCAACGCCATGGGCGGCAGAGTCCGCTACGCCATCTGCGGCGGCTCCCCGCTCGGCCGCCGCCTCGCCGCGTTCTACGCCGGTGCCGGCATCGAGATCTTCGAGGGCTACGGCCTGACGGAGACCACCGGCGCGAGCACCGTCACCCCGCCCCTGAAACCCCGGCTGGGCACCGTCGGCTGGCCGCTGCCCGGCACCCGCGTCCGGATCGCCGCCGACGGGGAGATCCTCGTCGCCGGCGACCACGTGCTGCGCGGCTACTGGGACCCGCAGGCCGGCGGCGTCGCCCCCGCCGCCCCCGACGGCTGGCTCGCCACCGGCGACCTCGGTGAACTGGACGACGAGGGCTACCTGACGATCACCGGCCGCAAGAAGGAACTGCTCATCACCGCGGGCGGCAAGTCCGTCGCCCCGGCCCCCCTGGAGAACTGGCTGCGCTCGCACCCGCTGATCTCCCAGTGCCTCGTCCTGGGCGACGGCCGCCCCTTCGTCTCGGCGCTGATCACCCTCGACCCGGACGGCATCACCCACTGGCGCCAGATGAACGGCAAGCACCCCGTACCGCCGGGGCTCCTCGTCGACGACGAGGAACTGCGCGCCGTCCTCCAGCGCGCCGTCGACGAGGCCAACAAGATGGTCTCCCGCCCGGAGTCCATCCGCCGCTTCGCCGTCCTCCCCGAGGACTTCACGGAGGAGGCGGGCCATCTGACCCCCTCGATGAAGCTCCGCCGCGAGGCCGTGCTGCGCGCGTACGCCGCGGAAGTGGAGGGTCTGTACACGCGGTGAGCCACCTTTGCGATCTCTTCACACGTGGTTCTTGACGACGCCGGGCGTCTGCCCGTTGGCTTTCGACCACCTCGTCACGATGCTCCCCCCATCGGAAGGCACCACCAGTGATAGCGCGCAACCCCCGCCAGGCCGCCGTGCGGCGTCTCTCCATAGCCCTGGCGGTCTCCGTGTCGGCCCTGTCCCTCGCCGCCTGCGGTGACGGCGGGAGTGACGACACCGCCGCGAAGAAGGGCAACGACATCACGGTGGGCCTTCTGCTGCCCGACCGGGACACCGCACGCTTCGAGAAGTTCGACTACCCGCTGATCAAGCAGGAGGTCGCGTCCCTCACGGAGAACAAGGGCACGGTCCGCTACGCCAACGCCGAGGCCAGCGTCACCAGACAGAGCGAGCAGTTCCAGAAGATGATCGACGACAAGGTGGACGTCATCCTCGTCGACGCCCTGAACTCCAAGACCATCGCCACGGACGTGCAGAAGGCCAAGGACGCCGGCATCCCGGTCATCGCCTACGACCGGCTCGCCGAGGGCCCCATCGACGCCTACGTCTCCCACGACAACGAACTCGTCGGCCAGGTCCAGGGCCGCGCCATCGTCGGAGAACTCGGCGACAAGGCCCAGAAGAGCAAGGTCGTCATGATGAACGGCGACCCCGCCGACCCCAACACCGCACGCTTCAAGGACGGCGCGCTCAGCGAACTCCAGGGCCAGGTCGACATCGTCGAGCAGTACGACACCAAGGAGTGGAAGCCCGCGATCGCCAAGGAGCACATGAAGGAGGCGATCCAGGCCGTCGGGCTGAACAACATCGCCGCCGTCTACTCGGCCAACGACGGCATGGCGGGCGCCGTCATCGAGGCGATGCAGGAGGCGGGCGCCACCAAGATGCCGCCGGTGACCGGACAGGACGCCAACCTCGACGCGGTACAGCGGATCGTGTCCGGCGAGCAGTACATGACCGTCTACAAGTCCTTCCTGCTGGAGGCGACCAACGCCGCGAAGATCGCGGTGGCCAAGGTCCAGGGCCGCTCGATCGAGTTCGCGGCGCTGACCCAGGGGACGGTCGACAGCCCGACGCAGAAGAACATCCCGGCGATGCTGGTCCCGGTGGTCGCCCTCACCAAGGACAACATCAAGGAGACGGTGATCACGGACGGCGTGTACACCGTCAAGGACATCTGCACCGCGAAGTACAAGGCGGACTGCGCGGCCATCGGCCTCGACTAGCGGACGCGCGGTGGGCCCGCACGGGTCTTGACTTCGCAAGACCCCCGCGCGACATTCCCCACCCCCTTCGCGTTCTCCTCGGGCTGGAGCGGCCATGACCACACACACGGACACCGCGGAAACTGCCCAGGCCCCGTCCCGAAGACGACTGCTGGCCGGGGCCGCCGGTGCCGGCCTCGCGGTCGCCACGGGCGTTCACCAGGGCGCCCGGGCGGCCGACTTACCCCCGCTCGGCACGTACGACGTCGTCGTCATCGGCTCCGGCGCCGCCGGTATGACCGCCGCGCTGACCGCCGCGCGCCAGGGCCTGAGCTGTGTGGTCGTGGAGAAGGCACCGACCTTCGGCGGCTCGGCCGCCCGCTCCGGCGCCGGGATCTGGATCCCCAACAACTCCGTCATCCTCGCGGCCGGGGTCCCGGACACCCCCGCGAAGGCCGCCGCCTACCTCGCCGCGGTCGTCGGCCCGGACGTCCCCGCCGACCGGCAGCGGGCCTTCCTCACCCACGGCCCGGCGACGATCTCCTTCGTCATGGCGAACAGCCCCCTCCGGTTCCGCTGGATGGAGGGCTACAGCGACTACTACCCCGAGCTGCCCGGCGGCCTGCCGAACGGCCGCTCCATCGAGCCGGACCAGTTCGACGGCAATCTCCTGGGCGCCGAGCTGGCGCACCTGAACCCGCCGTACATGGACGTCCCCGCCGGCATGGTCGTCTTCAGCGCCGACTACAAGTGGGTCGCCCTGGCCGCCGTGAACGCCCGGGGCGCGGCCGTCGCCGCCCAGTGCCTGGCCCGCGGCGCGAAAGCGGCGACGCTCGGCCAGAAACCCCTGACGATGGGCCAGGCACTGGCGGCGGGCCTGCGCGCGGGTCTGCGCTCGGCCGGAGTCCCGGTATGGCTCAACACGCCCCTGACGGACCTGCACGTCGAGAACGGCACGGTGACGGGAGCCGTCGTCACCCGCGACGGCGCTCCCGGCCTGCTCCGCGCCCGCCGGGGCGTGATCGTCGGCTCGGGCGGCTTCGAGCACAACGCGGCGATGCGCCAGCGCTTCCAGCGGCAGCCCATCGGCACGGAGTGGACCGTCGGCGCCAAGGAGAACACCGGCGACGGCATCCGGGCGGGGGAGCGGCTGGGCGCAGCGCTCGACCTGATGGAGGACGCCTGGTGGGGCCCGGCGATCCCGATCCCCGGCGAGCCGTACTTCTGCCTCGCCGAACGCACCCTGCCCGGCGGGCTGCTGGTGAACGGCGCGGGCCGGCGCTTCGTCAACGAGGCCGCGCCCTACAGCGACGTCGTCCACACCATGTACGACGTCCACGACACCGACCCGGCCATCCCGTGCTGGCTCGTCGTCGATCAGAACTACCGCAACCGGTACCTCTTCAAGGACGTCCTGCCGACGCTGCCCTTCCCCGACGCCTGGTACGACTCCGGGGTGGTGCACAAGGAGTGGACCCTGGACGCGCTGGCCGCCTCGATCGGCGTCCCCGCGGCGGCCCTGCGCACCAGCGTCAACCGCTTCAACGCCCAGGCGCGGCAGGGCGAGGACCCCGACTTCCACCGGGGCGACAGCGCCTACGACCACTACTACACGGACCCGTCGGTCCACCCCAACCCCTGCCTCGCCCCCCTCTGGTTCCCCCCGTACCACGCCTTCCGCATCGTCCCCGGCGACCTCGGCACGAAGGGCGGCCTGCGCACGGACGCCCGGGCCCGGGTGCTGCGGGAGGACGGCTCGGTGATCCCCGGCCTGTACGCGGCGGGGAACGCCAGCGCGGCCGTGATGGGCCACAGCTACGCGGGCGCGGGGTCGACGATCGGCCCGGCGATGACGTTCGGATACATCGCGGCGAGGGATGCCGCGGGGGTGCCGTAGGGCCGCCGGCCGGTGCCGGAGGATCGCCGGTCCGGCAGCGCCACCGGGCGTCGCACGTGAGGCTGGGGCGACGCCCAGGAGGGTGGACCCCTGGGCGGCTGGTGCGATGCCCAGGGGGTGCCGCCGGGGCCCCTAGGCTGCTGCCCCGGTCGGCTTGCGGGCCACGAGGGACGCCTGGGCGACCGGCTCGCCGCCGGCCTCGTCCGGCTCGCGCACCGTCCGGGCGCGAAGGGTGAAACCGGCGGCTTCCAGCAGGGCCGCGACGCGCTCCGGCCGCCGTCGGCGGAAGGTCAGGGACACCGGGTGGCCGAAGGCCTCCTCGTAACGGCGGGGCTCGTCACCGGACTGGAAGCCGAGGAGCAGATGGCCGCCGGGGCGCAGGACGCGGTGGAAACCGGCGAAGAGGGCGGGCAGGTGCTCCTCCGGGGTGTGGATGATCGAGTACCAGGACACGACGCCGTCGAGCGAGCCGTCCGGCAGGTCCAGCTCCAGCATCGAGCCCCGCACGAACCGCAGGCCCGGGTTCTCACGGCGGGCGATCGCGAGCATCGACTCCGACAGGTCCAGCCCGAACACCGACAGCCCCCGGGACGCCAGGTACGCCGTCACCCGCCCGGGCCCGCACCCCAGGTCGGCGACCTCACCCCCCTCACCCACGAGCTCCGCGAAACCGTGCAGCACGCCCCGGTCCAGGGGCGTCCCCGGGCGCAGATCACTGAAGCGGGCGGCGTACTCCTCGGCCACGGTGTCGTAGAACACGCGGGTCTCGGTCACGAAGTCAGCGGCGTCGGTCATGGCCGGAGACCCTAGCGCGACGCTCGTTCCGTCCGGGTGCCCGTCAGCCACCTTCGAACCCCGGCACTCCGATCCGCCTCGCGCCCGTGTTTGCCGCCTAGTTTTCGCCCTGCTCCCCGTCCCCCTGATTCCCCCGTGCCCGGGCCGCGCCGATGCCCGCGCCCGCTCCGATCGCCGTGCCGAAGCCGAGACCCAGCGCCAGGCCCAGGGCGAGGTTGTCGAAGACGGTCATACCGAGCACGAGTCCTATGGCCGTGCCGAGGGACAGGCCGACCGACAGGCCTGTTGTCAGGGACGGGTCGGCGGGAGCGCCACCGGCCTCCCCACTGTTCTCCGGATCTTTCCGCATGCGCTCATCGTCCCATGGCCGGAATTCGCCGGGAATTCATCGGGCAGAGGGGCCCGGAAAGGGCAGGAGCCCCGTCGCCTTGCGGCGCGGGGCTCCTTGGGTACTACAAATCAGACCGGCGTGACGTTCTCAGCCTGCGGGCCCTTCGGACCCTGCGTGACGTCGAAAGACACCTGCTGGTTCTCCTCGAGCGAGCGGAAGCCACTCGCATTGATCGCGGAGTAGTGGACGAAGACGTCGGGGCCGCCGCCCTCTTGGGCGATGAAACCAAAGCCCTTTTCGGCGTTGAACCACTTCACGGTTCCGGTAGCCATAAGCCCTCCTTGGGCCCAAAAGGGTTGCCCTGCTCCAGAACCAGCAAGTGTGAAGATGAATTCCGCACAAGTGCATATGTCTGAGAATGACGAGAGCCCGCGGTCACATGCTCCGCAGGCTCTGTACTGCAAGGGAAACCAAACTGCAACTTGCGATGAGCCTAGCACGCAGGCTCCGGAATGCAATAGGGGTCAAGATCACGTCACCCGAATGTTTGAACATCCCCCCGCCGACTGGCCGTGGGGGGGGGGCGCCCACGGCCGGCCACGCCCCGGCGGCGGGGCCGCGCGCCGGTCCGTACGCCATGAGGGCTAGCCTCACGATGTGGACAATCCTCGCACCCGGCCGCGTGTCGGCCACATCCAGTTCCTGAACTGCCTGCCCCTGTACTGGGGGCTCGCGAGAACGGGCACGCTCCTCGACTTCGAGCTCTCCAAGGACACCCCGGAGAAGCTCAGCGAGAAGCTGGTGCAGGGCGAGCTCGACATCGGTCCGATCACCCTCGTCGAGTTCCTCCGGCACGCCGACGACCTGGTCGCCTTCCCCGACATCGCCGTCGGCTGCGACGGCCCGGTGATGTCCTGCGTGATCGTCTCGCAGGTCCCGCTGGACCGGCTCGACGGCGCCCGCGTCGCCCTCGGGTCGACCTCCCGCACCTCCGTCCGCCTCGCCCAGCTGCTCCTCGCCGAGCGCTACGGCGTCCAGCCGGACTACTACACCTGCCCGCCCGACCTGAGCCTGATGATGCGGGAGGCCGACGCCGCCGTCCTCATCGGTGACGCGGCGCTGCGCGCGTACATGCTCGACGGACCGCGCTTCGGCCTGGACGTGCACGACCTGGGCGCGCTGTGGAAGGAGTGGACGGGCCTGCCGTTCGTCTTCGCGGTCTGGGCGGCCCGCCGCGACTACCTGGAGCGCGAGCCGGTCATCACCCGCCGGGTGCACGAGGCCTTCCTCGACTCCCGCAACCTCTCCCTGGAGGAGGTCGGCAAGGTCGCCGAGCAGGCCGCCCGCTGGGAGGCCTTCGACGAGGAGACCCTCGCCCGCTACTTCACGACCCTCGACTTCCGCTTCGGCAGTCCGCAGCTGGCGGCGGTCGCCGAGTTCGCCCGGCGGGTCGGCCCGACGACCGGCTTCCCGGCGGACGTGAAGGTGGACCTGCTCCAGCCGTGAGCCGGGCGGTGCTCCCGCACTACTCTGCTGGGAGTGCAGGCGTACCGGGACCGGAGCCGTCCCCGCTTGCCTACGGGGGAGGGGTGACGCCCATGCGGCCGCTCGACGTCGACGAACCCACCGTGGTGGGGCCCTACCGGCTGCTCGGCCGGCTGGGTTCCGGCGGCATGGGCCGGGTCTACCTGGGCCGCAGCGCCGGTGGCCGTACGGTCGCCGTGAAGATCGTGCATCCGCACTTCGCTCTGGACGAGGAGTTCCGGGCGCGTTTCCGGCGCGAGGTCGAGGCCGCGCGCCGGGTGGGCGGCGCCTGGACGGCGCCCGTCCTGGACGCGGACCCCGGGGCGCGGGTGCCGTGGGTGGCGACCGCGTACGCCGCAGGTCCGTCGCTGTCGGCCGCGGTCGCCGACGGCGGGCCCCTGCCGGCCCACACCGTACGAGCCCTGGGCGCGGGACTCGCCGAGGCGCTGGCGGCGGTGCACGAGCTGGGCCTGGTGCACCGGGACGTGAAGCCGTCGAACGTCCTGCTGACCCTCGACGGCCCCCTGCTGATCGACTTCGGGATCGCCCGGGCCACGGACGGCACGGCGTCCCTCACCTCCACCGGCGTGTCCATCGGCTCGCCCGGCTACATGTCGCCCGAGCAGATCCTGGGCAAGGCCGTCTCGGGTGCGGCCGACGTCTTCTCACTGGGCGCGGTCCTCACGTACGCGGCGACCGGCCAACAGCCCTTCCCCGGGGACTCCTCCGCCGCCCTGCTCTACAAGGTCGTCCACGAGGAGCCGGAACTCGGCCTGCTGGACGGGGAGTTGCGGGGCCTGACGGCGGCCTGCCTCGCGAAGGACCCGGACGCGCGGCCCACCCCCACGGAGGTGGCCCGCCGGCTGGCCCCCGAGGGCGCGGCCCGGCTGGTCGCGGGCGGGTGGCTGCCGGGAGCACTGGTGGAGCAGGTGAGCCGCAGTGCCGTGCGGCTGCTGAATCTGGAGGCGACCGGGCCGGGGCCGGGAGCCGGGGGGCCGTCCGGGCCGGTCGGGTTCAGCAGCCCTTCGGTGGGGGTGCCGGAAGCGGCCGGGGGTGCGGGCACCGGCGCGGCGATGGGGGTGTTCGGACCGCCTCCGGTGATGCCGTCGGGGGACATGCCGCCGCCGGTCGTGCCGCCGCCGGTTCTGCCCGCGCAGAGCGGGGGGTCCGCGCAGGCCGGGGCGTCCGCGCAGACGGGGGCGTCCGCGGGGGCCGGGGCGTCCGTGCAGGCCGGAGGGACCGGGCAGGCCGATGGTTCCGCGCCGACCGGAGGGTCCGCGCCGGCCGGAGGGTCCGCGCACCTCTTCGCAGTCGCACCCGGACCCCGGGACGGCGACCGCCCGCAGGACACCGCCCCGGGGTCCGGGCGCCGCCCCGGCAGGGTCTCCGTCTCCGTGGCGGCGGCGTCCACGCCGGAGGGCGGCGGGCGGGTGCGGAGGCTGAGCTGCTCCGTGGTGCTGGCGGTCGCGGGGGCGATGGCGGCCGTGACGATCGGATCGGTGTTCGTGTTCGACCTGCTGCCGGGCCGGGGCGGCGGCCAGGACGACGCGGACTCGGGCAGCGGGTCCGACTCACCTCCGGCGGCGACCGCGAGCTCCGCTCCGTCCGGTACGGTGCCCGCCGCGTACCTCGGCACCTGGGAGGGCCAGGGTGTCGCCCTCGACGGCAGACTGCCCCTCGGCACGTTCCGCATCACCGTCCAACAGGCCGCTGTCGGCGAGGAGTTGGGCAAGCTCCGCCAGACCGACCAGATCGGCGGCGTCTGCGTCGACGTCCTCACGCTGAAGCAGGTGACGAAGAAGGAGCTCGTCGCCACGTCGGTCGGCGCGAAGACCAACCACAGCGGCTGCAACCCGGCGAAGACGACCGTCCACCTCAAGCCGGTGGGCGACGACCTCCAGTACCGGTCGGAGAGCGAGGAGTCGGGCCGGCCGCAGGCCCGGATGTCGAAGGCGGAGTAGGGGCCGCCCTGCGGCCGAGCCCGAGCGGCTGCGCCGAACCACCGCCCATGGCCCCTCACTCTCCGCCTGTTCAGGCCCTTACTACTGTGTCTGCGACAGCGAACGTCATCGGAAACGACCGACGCAGCACAAGCGTTGATGCCGGAAGGGCCCACCATGGAGACACTGCAGCCCGACGATCCGCAGGAGTTGGGCACCTACCGTCTCCTGCGACGACTCGGCGCCGGCGGCATGGGCCGCGTCTACCTGGCCCGTTCGCCCGGTGGCCGCACCGTGGCTGTGAAGGTCGTACGTCCGGACCTGGCCGCGGACGGCGACTTCCGTGACCGCTTCCGGCACGAAGTCGAGATAGCCAGGGCAGTCTCCGGACGCTTCACCGCCCCCGTCGTGGACGCCGACCCGGACGCGCCGCTGCCGTGGCTGGCGACCTCGTTCGTGCTCGGCCCGGACCTCACGGACGTGGTCGCCGCGCATGGCGCGCTGCCGGAACGTACCGTCCGAGCACTGGCCGCAGGCCTCGCCGCCGCCCTCCAGGAGGTACACGCGGCGGAGTTGATCCACCGCGACCTGAAGCCTTCGAACGTCCTGCTGGCGGCGGACGGTCCGCGCGTCATCGACTTCGGGATCGCGCGGGCGGTCGACGGAAGCCGTATGACGCAGACCGGAGTCGTGGTCGGCTCGCCCGGCTACATGTCACCGGAGCAGGCGCTCGGCAAGGATGTCGGCACGACGAGCGACGTCTTCTCGCTCGGAGCCGTGCTCGCGTTCGCGGCGACCGGCCGGGGCACCTTCGGCCACGGCGCCGTCTCGCACGCCTCGCTGCTCTACCAGGTCGTGCACGGTGAGCCCGACCTTGACGGCGTACCGCAGCAACTCCTGGGCCTCGTCCGCGCGTGTCTCGCGAAGGACCCGGCGCACCGGCCGGTGCCGTCCGAGATCGTGACGGCGCTCGCACCGCAGGGCGTCGAGGGCGTCCTCAGCGACTGGCTGCCGTCGGCGGTGGCATCGACGATCGCCACACACGCGGCCGGAATCCTGGACCTGGAGGCACCGCAGCAGCCCCAGCCACCGGCCGCCGCGTCCTTCGGGCCCGCACCGGCGATGACGGACGGGACACCGCGGCCAACGGGCACCCCCACGCCGGGCTACGGGTATCCGCAGGCCCCGGGGTACGGCGGCCCCTCTGCGGCTGCCTACGCGCCCCCGGCGCCCGGCTACGCCACACCGCCGGGCGGCGCGCCCACCCCGGGATACGGGACGCCTCCGCCAGGTCATGGCGCTCACGAACAGCCTGGCGCAGGGGGACCGGCCTCCACTGTGACCACCGCCTCCACCGCTCCCTCCTCCCGCCGCCGCGTCCTCGGTCTCGCCCTCGGCGGTGCCGCCGCCGTCGCGGCCGCGGGCGGGGGCGCCGCTTGGTGGCTCGGGCAGGACGGTGACACCTCCGGCGCGGCGAACGGCACGACCGGCGCCGGCGGTTCCGCACAGCCCGTCGAGGAGACCTTCACCACCCCGCCGGCCGGAGTCGCCCCCCAGCCCCTGTGGCACGAGACGGCGGCCGAGGACAGCACCAGCACCGGCGTACCGCTCCTCATCCATGACGGCCTGCTCCTGATCAGCGGCGACCCCCTGGTGGCGTACGACGTGAAGACCAGCGACGCCCGCTGGTCGAAGCCCGACGTCTGCGCCCCCGGCTCCCGGCTTCTGTTCCACGACGGCAAGGTGTTCCTGACCGACGGCGGCATCGAGGGAGTCCTCGTCGCGCGGGACGGGAAGACCGGCGAGGAGGTGTGGCGCAGCCGCCTCGGCAAGAAGATCGGCATCGAGGGCACCATCGCCATCGACGCCAAGAACGTCTACGTCACGGCGACCGACTACGCCCAGTCCACCAGCGCCACCAAGTACCGCACCGCCATCGCCGCCATCAGCCACAGCACCGGGAAGAAGGTGTGGCTGCAGCACCGCGACTGGGGCACGAAGGACTACGACGCCCAGGGCACGGTCTCCGGCAAGTACCTCGTCTACGCCGACTCCAACCAGAACCTCACCGTGCGCGACACCGCGACGGGTGACCAGTTGTGGACGCAGAAGATCGGCGACGACTGGGCCTGGCAGCCCACGGTCGCGAACGGCCTCGTCTTCCTGCCCGGCGAGAAGCTGACGGCGGTCGACGCGGAGACCGGTAGGACCCGCTGGACTCTCTCCCCCAAGGGCCGACGCGGCTTCAACAACCCGGCCGTCATCGACGGCGTGCTTTACGTCAGCGACTACGACCGCGGTATCTGGGCCGTCGACGTCAAGACGCACCAGCGGATCTGGCTCTGCGAGGACCAGGACCGCGGCGCGGCGGAGTCGTTCGTGCGGGTCGGCGCGACGCTGTACTGCGCCGCCGGGCCCCTGTCGGGGGGTGTCGTCGCCCTCGAGGCCAAGACGGGCACAGTGCGCTGGACCTGGACGGACGACAAGGACTCCGGAGCCCCCTGGCAGATCGCACCGGCAGGAAACCGGCTGTTGGTGACGAACGGGCCGGAGATCTACGCGCTGCCCGCGGTGTGACACCGGGGCGCCGGGGCGCCGTACCGGGGACTGCCATAGTCTCCGTTAGCTGAAGTTAATGAACGTGGCCACAGGGGCCGACGGGGAGGTTGACCAACATGCGGATGCTGGTCACGGTCGTACGCGAAGGCGGTGAGCCGGAGGACGTCGTCGTCACCACCGACGACACCGCCACGACGGCCGATGTCGCGGAAGTGCTGGCGCAGACCACCGGGCTCAGCGCCGCCGCACTTGGGGGCGGGGCGGGGAACGTCGTGGCCATGCCCGGCACCTCACTGGCTTCGCTGCCCGGCTACGGGGCGGCGGCCACCGGAACACCGGCGCTGTGGGCCGACGGTGAGCTGTGCGATCCGGCGTCACCGGCGGCCGGAGTCCTGCGGGACGGCATGCGGGTCTCCGTCGACCGTTCGATAGGGCCGCTGCTGCGCAAGGGCGAGCCCGTCGGACAGTACGAACTGCGGGTGTCCGGCGGTCCGGGGTCCGGGCGGGTGGTCCGGCTGGGCGTCGGCGCGGCGACCGCCGGATCGGCGCCGACCTGTTCGCTCCCCTTGCCGGACGCCTCACTGCCGCCGGTCGCCCTCCGGCTGACGATCGACCTCCAGAGCAACGTCACCCTCACCCCGGAAGCCGGGGCCGGCGTCCGGCTGAACGACGACGCGGTGACGGCCGGGACTCCCTGGCCGCTCGGCGGTGTCGTACGGGTCGGTGACTCGCTGCTGGTGCTCGACAAGGTCGCCGAGCCGGACGCGCACCTGTCCGCGATGAGCGAGGGCGGCCTCGCCTACAACCGTCCCCCTCGGCTGTCGCCGCTGCGGCCCCGGCGCCGGCTGGCCGTGCCGGTGCCCCCCTCCAAGGGGGAACGGGCGCGTTTCCAGTTCATCATGGCGTTCATGCCCATGCTGTTCGGGCTGTCCATGTACTTCATCACCAAGCAGATCTACATGCTGCTGTTCTGCCTGATGAGCCCGCTCATGATGCTGGGCCAGTGGATCAGTGAGAACCGCGAGGGCAAGAAGAAGCACAGGACGTCCCTCAAGCAGTACAAGAAGGACCTCGCGGCGCACGAGGCCGAACTCGTCACCCTCAGCAAGGAAGAACAGCGCGCCCGCCGCGAGGACAACCCCGACCCGGCCGAGATCCTCCTCTTCGCGACCGGCCCCCGCCGCCGCCTGTGGGAGCGCCGACTCACCGACCCGGACGCCATGCAGCTGCGCATCGGCGTCGGCGCCCTGCCGTCCGACGTGGAACTCGTCTTCGCTCGCGGGGGCACGGCACACGACGAGGAGCCCCCGGAGCCTCCGACCCTTCCGGACGTCCCCGTCACCCTGCCCCTGGCCCGGCTCGGCGTGGTCGGCATCGCGGGTGATCGTGCCCGGGCCCTCGCCACCGCGCGCTGGCTGAGCGTGCAGGCCGCCGTGTTGCACAGCCCCCGGGACCTGTCACTGGTGTCCCTCGCCGCGTCGCCCGCCGCCGGCGCCGAGTGGCACTGGGCGCACTGGCTGCCGCACACCAACCCCGACGAGGGCCAGGACTGCGTCGCCCTGGTCGGGTTCGACTCGGAGGGCATCAGCCGCAGGGTCAACGAACTCCTCAACGAGCTGGCTCGACGCAAGGCGGCCCGCGAGCAGCACAACATGACGGGCCAGCTGTATCCGGACGCCAACGTGCTCGTGATACTCGACGGGGCGCGGCTGCTGCGCCGCGTACCCGGCGTCCCGCAACTCCTGACCGAGGGCCCGCAGTACGGCATCTTCGCCCTCTGCATCGACGAGGACGAGCGGCTCCTCCCCGAGGAGTGCAAGGCCGTCGTGGCCTGGTCGCCGGACGCGGCCCACCACGTCCGGGTGCGTGGCTACGGCCTGGAGGCCGTCGGAGACGTCCTGGCCGACCAGGTCCCCTACGAATGGTGCGAGCTCCTGGCCCGCTCCCTCGCCCCCGTCCGCGACGTCAGCCGCGACGACGCCGATTCCGCCCTGCCCACCTCCGCCCGGCTGTTGAACCTGCTGAACATGCCCAACCCGGCGGGTGCCGACGTGGAACGCATCTGGCAGGCGGGCGGTTCGACGACATCCGCACCGATCGGTCTCGCCGCCGACGGCGCTTTCGTCCTGGACATCCGCCGTGACGGGCCGCACGCGCTGGTCGCCGGTACGACGGGTGCCGGTAAGTCCGAGCTCCTGCAGACGATCATCGCCTCGCTGGCGGTGGCGAACCGCCCCGACGCCCTGAACTACGTCCTCATCGACTACAAGGGCGGCAGCGCGTTCATGGACTGCGCCCGCCTGCCCCACACCGTCGGCATGGTCAGCGACCTCGACGCCCACCTGACCGAGCGTGCCCTCGCCTCACTCGCGGCAGAGCTGCACCGGCGGGAGCGGATCCTCTTCGACGCCGCCGCCAAGGACATCGAGGACTACAACGACACCCGCAAGCTTCGTCCTGAACTCGAACCGATGCCGCGGCTGGTCCTGGTCATCGACGAGTTCGCTTCCCTGGTGGCGGAACTGCCCGACTTCATCGCGGGACTTGTCGACATCGCACGCCGAGGGCGCTCCCTCGGTGTGCACCTGATCCTCGCCACGCAGCGTCCCGCAGGTGTGGTCAGCGCCGACATCCGCGCCAACACCAACCTCCGCATCGCCCTGCGGGTGACCGACGCCGCCGAGTCGATGGACGTGATCGACGCACCGGACTCCGGCGCGATCTCGAAGTCGACTCCGGGCCGCATGTACGTCCGCTCCGGCGCCCAGTCCCTGGTGGGCGTGCAGTCGGCGCGTATCGGTGGCCGTCGCCCTGCCACCGGCCAGACGGGCCCGAAGGCCACGCTCGTTCCCCTGCCCTGGAACGCCTACGCCCGCCCGCTGCCCAAGCGGGAGGAGGCCGAGGACGACGGCACGATGGTCACCGACCTGGCCGTCCTCGTCGACGCGGTACGCGACGGCGCGCAGCGGATTTGCTTCGGCGAACAGCGCAGCCCGTGGCTGCCGCCCCTGGCGGAGTCCGTCACGCTGGACGAACTGTCCAGGTACGGCGGCACACCCGCCGGCGCCCCGGGCGACGACGTGGCCCCGATCCCGTACGGCCTGGTCGACCTGCCGGCGAAGCAGAGCCGTGAGCCGGTGTCCCTGGACCTCGTGCACGGCGAGCACACACTGCTGCTCGGCGGTGCCCGTTCCGGCCGTTCGACGGCGCTGCGAACCCTGGCCGGGTCCCTGGCCCGCAACACCTCCCCGCTGGACGTGCACGTCTACGGCATCGACTGCGGCTCCAACGCCCTGCTGCCGCTGGTGCGTCTGCCGCACGTGGGCGCCATCGTGACCCGCGACGAGCCGGACCGGGTGCGCCGGCTGATCCAGCGCCTCCAGGTGGAGGTCGCCCGCCGTCAGCAGCTGCTGGCGATGGAGGGTGCCTCCAGTGCTGCGGAACAGCGCGCGGGAGCGTCCCCGGAGGAGCGCCTGCCCTGGATGGTCCTGCTCCTCGACAGCTGGGAAGGCTTCGCGTCGACCTTCGAGAACTACAACTACGGTCAGTTGCTGGAAGCGGCCCAGCGCCTCTTCCGCGAAGGTGCCGCAGCCGGTCTGAAGGTCGTCATGACGGCCGACCGCAGTGGTCTGAGCGGTCACGTCTCCTCGGCCTTCGCCGACCGCCTCGTCATGCGCTTCGCCGACCCGAACGACTACTCCACGGCCGGTCTGCAGGCCCGCGAGGTCCCGAAGAACATGCCGCCCGGGCGCGCCCTGCGCATCGCGGACACCGGTGTGGACGAGACGCAGATCGGTCTGCTGGCGCAGGACCCCGCCGGCCAGGCCCAGGTCCGGGCGCTCCGTGAGATCGCCGAGGAGGCGCGAACCCGCTACGGCCGGGTCCCGGCCGGCCGCCGCCCCCTGCGAGTCGATGCTCTGCCGACGCGCATCACGGCGTCGGAGGCGATGGCCCTGGACCCCGACTTCGCCCCGCCGTCGCCCCTGTGGGCGCTGCTCGCCGTGGGCGGCGACGAACTCCACCCCATCGGCATCGACCTGGAGGAGAACGGACCTGGCTTCGTCATCGCGGGCCCGCCGAAGTCCGGCCGCTCCACGGCACTGCTCTGCGCCGCCGAGTCCCTTCTGCGCGCAGGCACTCCTCTGGTCGTCGTGACACCTCGCCGCTCTCCGCTGCGGGAGCTGGAAGGCCGGGAAGGGGTCCTCGGAGTCCTCAACGCGGAAAGCTCCGGTGACGACCTGGAGGAGCTTCAGGACCAGCTCGGCGGGCGGCCGTACGTGGTCGTGGTCGACGACGCCGAACTCCTCTACGACACATCGCTGGACGAGCCCCTGGAAGGGGTCATCCGCAAGGGAGCCGATGGCGGTGTGGGCCTGCTCGCCGCCGGCACGACGGACTCCCTGTCCGGCCAGTACCGGGGCTTCGCGGTCGAGGCCCGCAAGTCCCGCAACGGCATGCTGCTGACACCGCAGAGCTCCTCGGACGGAGAACTGTTCGGCATCCGGCTGCCCGCGAACAGCGGGGGCGGGGCGGCGGGCAGCGGATTGTTCGTGGCCGGCGGGGCGTTCGTACCGGTGCAGGCCGTGACGCACGGCTGAACCGCGAGGGGCTCCCGCTCACTGAGCGGGAGCCCCTCGGCGCTGCTTTCCTGTTCCTGCGAGCTATGACTTCGTGTGGCGAAGGCTCTCGTCACTCGGCTCCTTGCCACCCGCCGATGAGGATGGGGACTCTTCCGGGCCGAACGTGCGAAGAATCCGGAGACGGCGCCAGACCACTGCCGTGGTGAGGCCGAGGCAGATGACCGCCAGAGCCGAAGTGCCGTAGGCCGGCAGGTTCGATGGCGGGTCCGCTACCCAGCCCTGAGTGAGGACCCGGGAGGGGGCCTCAGGGTCGTATGTGACGATCACGGAAGCGCCCGTTTCCGTTTCGGGAAGCATGCCGGCGTATTCCGAAACCGTGGCAGCGGCACTCACCCCGCGGGACCGCAGGTCCTGAACCAAGGAGCGCGAGGGGAGCAAGAAGAACAGGGCCATCCCTACGCACAACAGAAAGAGGCCGAACCCCGCCAGAATCACGCGGCGTTGCGGCAGCGGGGGGGGGGTCTATGCCTTTGCCTTGGCGACGCCCTGGCGGTCTCTTTCGACGTGAGGCGGGAGTTGATACTGCTCCGCAGGGCGTCTTCTTCTCTTCTTAGTCATGCAAGGTCCGCCGGGTCGCGCAGCCGGGGCACCCCGTTCGAGGTTCGACAACCTCGAAGGAATACCCCGGCAGGCCGCAGCGATCGTGCGTTCCGCGTCCGTTCAGGTCGCGCGCTCGATGTTGTCGGCGCTGGTGTTGGCCGACTTGCTCGCCTCGTTCAGCGTGTCGACCCACTTGTCGAACGTCGGCTTGATGTCGTGCCAGTCGTTCCGGAAGCGGTCGGCCTTGGGCCCCTTCCAGTACCCCGAGCTGTGGCTGGTGGCGGACTCCAGAGCCTTGATGAGGCCCTGGAGGTCGGTGGCCTTCTTGCCGAAGAGCTTGGACAGCTCCCGAAGCTGAGTGAGATCTGCACCGCGATCCATGGCGATCCTCCCCGTGTCACACACGTAAACGGACTATCCGTTTGCAACAAGGGACGCTACCGCACCAGACGTAGTTGCAATCCAGCACCTTCGGAGATGGGGGTTTCATGTGAACGAGTGGTGTTGGCGCGGGTCAGAAGGCTTATGAAGGTCTACACGCGGCGCCAGTATGCTGGGGCTCCTGGGACAGCGGGGGAGGCTGCTATGGCAAATCCAGACATTCAGGAACTCAACCAGCGGGCCGGCCAGCTGAGGTCGCTGGCCGACCACATCGACTCACTTGTCGATGCGGCCAAGAAGCACAGCACCATTGGTATGAAGACCTGGTCGGGTCCGAACGCGGAGGACGTGCGCGGGCGGCTCAAGACGTGGCACACGACGTGCGGCACGGTCGCCAAGGCGCTGCGCGACGAAGCGCACCAGTGCGCGCAGGACGCCAAGGACCTGAAGGACGAGAAGAAGTAGCAGGGGCTGCCCCTGTTGCGGCGAGAGGAATTCGCACCAGTGCCCTCGTACGACAGCTCCCGGGCCCGCTTCCGGCTGGCCGATCGTCACATCGCCGTGTTCGCGCACCTCTTGGACGGCGAGACGCCCCCCGAGGAGCTGTGGGAGTCGCTGGTCGAGCTCCAGCGCATCGGCCTGGTCGGTGAGGAGGGAGAACTGGCTCCCGTTCTCCGCCGGCCGCTCGGCGTCCTGGCCGACCCGATGGTCATGGTCCAGGTGGAGATCACAGGCGAGCACGGCGTGGTCAACCACGGTGTGATCGTGGGCCAGGAGGCCGTGATCTCACACGACGGCTGGCCGGGGGAGGAGGAGTCCGAGTACGTCTCCATCGAGCCGAACACCCTCGTGTGGGAACTGGCCCGCAAGGTCAACCTGCACCGGACGGAGAAGCCGGAGGAAGGCGCTCCCGAGGTCCGTGTCGAGACGACCATGGGTGCTCTGGACGCCGCGTTCGTCGCCCTGGAAGAGCCCGGCGCCGATGACGACACGACCCGCGACCTTGTTCGCAAGGCACTCGTCGAGGCGGACACCAGCCTCACGGATCCGGCCCTGGGCCGGCTCCTGGACCTGGTCGTCTCCTTGAACGCCACCTGGCGCATCACCACCGCCTGGGACGGCGAACACGAGGGTCGGCGCTCCACCATGGTCCGCGCCCTGGCCGCCTGGGACTGCGGGCCGCTCGGCTACTGGATCCGCGAGCAGCCCGAAGAACCGATCATGCCGGGCCAGGTCGGCCCGGACAGCGCACTCGTCCTGGTGAAGTCCGACTCCGCCGAAGTGTGGAAGAAGATCACGGATCTGCTGCCGGACAAGGATGAACTGCTGATCGCGGACGAGTAGCCCCTGGAGTCCCGTACGTGACCGAGGTGTCATCACCCTCAGTCCCTGAGCCGTGAGTCAGAACCAGTTCATCGGATTCGCCTTGGATTCGGCGATGCTCTTCCCCAAGTCCTTGGCCTTGTCGCCGGCCCAGCCGGCCGCCTTGCCCGCGCCCTCCTTGATGTCGTCCCAGTGCTGGACGACCTTCGCACCGCCGTAGACCAGACCCGTCCCGACCGCCAGGCCGATGGTGACCGGGTTCGGGGCGACCATGGCGGCCGTGAGAGAGGCGTTGAAACCGACCTCGGCGACGTCGGCGACGTAAGCCGCACCCTTCTTCTTGAAGGCGTCGACGGGGTTGCCCTGAGAAATGACGTTGGCGGCGCTGAAGCCGGTCGACAGGACACCGCCCACGATGCCGGCGCCGCGCAGGAACCCTGCGGTCTTGGCGGCGGCGCCGAGGCCGGTTCGGAGGGCCCCGGCGCCCCGCGCGGCGTTGGTGGCCTCCGCCACGGAGTTGGCGAACCGCTGGCTGTTCGCGGCCTTGGTGAACACCTTGATCAGGCTCGCGTTGCCGGCGCGGGCGACAGCCTGGCCGGAGTGCGTGAAACCGCCGTACATCTTGGCCGCCTGGTCGGAGCCGACCAGGAAGTCGATGACGCCGTTGGCGCGGAGGGTGTTCATCAAAGGCGTGGCGCGCGCCCAGTTGTAGCCCTGGCCGATCAGGTCTCCGCGAATGCCGCTGGTGAGGGGGATGCGGGAGAGGCTCTGATAGGTGGTGCTCCGGCCGAAGAGCGAGCCGAGCTGACCGGGCAGCCAACTGCCCGGCGCGCTCAGTGAACGCAGTTTCGGAGTCCACTTGACCAGGCCGTTGCCTGCGGACCGTATGAGCCCGCTCTCGGAGCCGCGCAGGACCACGCCGAGCCGCGTCTTCCAGGTCCGAAGGGCGCCCGCCTTCAGGGAGTTGCCCAGCAGTACCTTGGTCAGTGAGGTGCCCTGGAGGGTGACGACGGCCGTGGCGGCGGTCACCGAACCCCAGTCGCCGTACAGGCCGATCATGGAGGCGATCGTCTCTTCGTGCGGCTGGAGCCCGGGGATCCGGGCGATGGCGTGGGCCTCCAGCCGCTCGATCCAGTCCGCCAGCGACTCGTCGGGCTGTCGCTTGAACTTGTAGGCGTTCGGATCGTCGCTGGCCGCCACGGAGTTGGCCAGCACGAGGGCGTCGGGGCCGAGGCCCTGGCTCTTGTACTTCTCGATCTCCTTGGGGCTGAACCCGGCCCACATGAGTCCGGCCTGCGGGTCCCCGCTCTCCAGCCGGGCGAAGACGGCCCGCTTACGCAAGTCCGGTGCGGTGTCCTTGACCCAGCCGCGCAAGGGCTTGAGCGTGGTCAGCTTGCTCGTCACGCCGAGCCTGGACGCCCTGGTGAATGCTTCATCCACTTTGTCCTGGACCCCGCCGCGCCCGTCGAGCAGCTTCGCGAGCTGGTCAAGGTCGTCCGGATTCACATTCCGCATGCCCACGTTTCAGATCCCCAGAGCCGTGTTCCGGAACCAGCCGGTCAAGGCTGTGAAGTCGCTGACCCATTTTACGGACGAGGGTTCCCGCGAGACCGTTGGATCACCGTCTCTTTACCGTGTGCATACGCACTCTTGAGGGAGATCACAGCCTCTGCATCGCACGTTCCGGGGTCGCCCTCACCCCGTACGCAGGAGTGCGTATGCGAAGACCAGGCGTCGATCCAGCCACGCGGCCCGAACCAGGAACCTGAGGTCGCCCTCGGAGGTCAGGACGAGTTCGTCACCGGCTTTCCATTCGAGGACCCGCGACTTGGCCGGTTGGTCACCGCCTTCCGCGCCCATGTCGGCGACGGCCTGGACGACGCCCAGCAGCAGCTTGCCGGCACCGCGCTGGACCATTTCCCTGGGGCCGCCCTGCGCCCACTCCGCGCTGCTCACGATCTCGGGGTGCCCCGGTTGGGCGATGCGCCACGTCGGCTTCAGGGCGTGCTTCAGCGGAGCGATGCGCTGGATGGTTCCGATGGCCTCTCCCCGCTCGTCGCGCACCATGTGGTGGCGCCGGCCCTCGACGTCCTGCGGCTCGTCGAGCGAGCAGATCAGCCTGCCGCCCTCGGCGTCCTCGTACAGGCGCCGAGCCTCCGCAGCCGAGGACTGCGGAGGAAAGAAGGCACAGGGGGCGTTGACACGTCGGCCTCCCGAACTGTGCGGGACCCTGAACGCACGGACGCCGGGCGCGGCACGCTTGCGCTGTTCCGCGGCAGGCCGTTCCTCGTCGGTGATGGCGAACTCCCAAGCGTCCGTCCACGGGACGACAGGGACGGGAGGTTCGTCGACGTGCCTGTTCTTGCCGAACACGGTGCCTCTCCGGGGCGCTTCGGGGATGGGTTCCGACCCTAACCCCAGCCGGTGAGGTCGCTCGATGGGGAGGCCGAGCTGTGCACTCCTGCGCGTGCTACGCGCTTGTCCGCTTCATCCGCACGACCTCACCGACGTCCTCGTCGTCACCGTCAGCCAGTCGGGCGGCTCCCCGGACCTGGTCGCCTCGACCCGGGCCGCCCGCGAGGCCGGCGCGATCACGCTCGCCGTCACCAACAACCCGGACTCACCTCTCGCCGGCGTCTCCGAGTACCACATCGACATGCCCGCTTCTTCAACTCGGCTGCGTCATCGCCCGGCGTGGGCCCCACGTTCTCTTCCTCCCCGTTTGCTGCTGGTGCCTGCCGCGCTCGCGCATTGGCCCACAGCATCGCTGGGGAAGCATACGGGGGCGGTGCTCGGCCATCCGAAGGCGTTGAAAATCTCCCCGACCGTCACATGGTCGCCACAATCCATAAGGCCCTCTCATTACGAGCACCCGCTGATCGCGCCGAGAGGGACTGCGCCTGCTCTGGTCCGACAACATCCGCTATGCCCGGAAGTCCCTGCATGGTGCCGATGGTCCCCGGGTATCTTGGCTCCCGGCCTTGCGATTACCTTGGCTTTGCAGTGGCTTTGCGTGCGCCGCTTCGGTCGGCTCGCTGTCGTGGGCGGTGGGTAGCCTGACCGGATCGGAAGGCAAGCGGAACGTAAGGGGACCATCGTGGGCGGCGCGGACGGTCATGGAGCGGGTGCATCGACAGGGCCGTACGGGCAGGCGGTGGTATATGAGGAGAAGCTGCCGAGGCGCTGGACGATCGTTACCACGATGGTGATAGCCGGCTGGGTCGCTTATCAGGCCGGCATCCTGCTTCCTGAGGACAGCACGGTTTGGTTCGTCATTCTCGGTTTCTCGACGCTTATCGCGCTCGTATTCAATGCCGTTCCGATTTCAAAGCGCATCTATCATCGAGTCCATGTCCGAAGCGGGCAGCTGACCGTGGGACGGGAGACGATTCCGGTGGAGTCGTTGACAGTCGACTCACTTCGGGAGGCTCGTGATCAGCCGTCGGACACGGAGTGGGCAGCGTCCCTGGCCTCGCGGTCGCGTGAGGAGCTCGCGGAGTTGCGACGGAGGAGCCGTGCGGCCGAGCCGCCCCGGATCATGGGTGGGGGATGGTCCGTGCCGACGGGCATGGACCAGATCGTGGTCGAGACCGCACAGGGCGAGTCGTTGCTGATCGCCACCCACCACCGCGAGGCACTGCTGGACGCACTCATGCGAGCCCGGCAGACCTGAAGCCGAGGCCCGGCTCCTGGGCCCAACGACCAAGGAGCCGAATTGATCACCTGAAGGAGCTTTGTGACCGGTAAGCCGAACAGAGTGGTGAACCCGCAAGACCTGGAGCAACTGGCCAAGTTGCTCGATGGGCGGGGAGGAGTCGGGGACAAACTCGGCGAGGCGTTCACGCGGGCCTCGGCGCTCGGAGTGTCCGGCAAACTGACTGCGATACGCCCGATGCATTCCTGGCTGTCGGAAACGGCGCCCGAACTCCGCAGGAAGGCGGCCTATGCTCGCCTTGAGGACGGCGACCCGCTGGCCGGACTGTTGCTTGCCGGATTCACCCCTGAGCAGCTCAAGAACAAGGATCTGCCACCGGACGTCCTGTTGGTGGCCAATGCGACCGCGTCCGACGGCGAGGTCGACGACGGCTGGCTCAAGAAGAAGGACGGCGAGACCCTCGACGACTGGCTCGTCAGGGTGCAGGGCGACGCCGTCACTCAGCTCACCGGCAACGAGAAACTGGGTAAGGCGGTCGCGACGTACATCGAGGGGGCCGCCAACCTGTCGGCCTTCTTCACGTCGTCGACCACGGCGCTGCTGGGCGGCAAGTCCCTCATCTCGTACTTCAAGAGCTCCAAAGTGCTCAATGCGCCGGGCACCCTCACCGCCCGCCTCATCAACGGTCACTGGGACAAACTGTCCAGGATCCCCAGGGCGGGGAGCTGGCTCAGCCGAGTGCCCGTCAGCGTGCTCTCCGGCTCCGATGAGGCGGCGATGCTCGCCGGATACATGCGCAAGGGCGCCTTCTACATGCCCACCTCCACCGAGGCCAACCTGCTCCGCGTCGCTCAGCGCGGTGGTCTCGCCAACGCGGCCAAGGCCGCCGGATGGATGCGCGGCGCCGGCATCGTCGGTTCCGTCGGTGCCACCGCCTGGGGCGTCGCGAACCTGGCGACCATGGATCACGGCAAGGCGTGGAAGGAGGACAAGGCCAAGTACCTCTCCAACTGGACCGGTACGGCCTTCAACGCCTCGCTCACCGCCGCTATGGTCGCCCCCAACCCGGTCACCGTCGGTCTGGCTGTCGGCACCGGCCTGGCCTATGCCGGAACACTGGTATGGGACAACTGGGACAGCATCAGCGATGGTGCGGAGGAGGCCGCGGACTGGGTCGGTGACAAGGCCGACAAGGCCGGCGAGGCCATCTCCGACGGTGCCAAGGCACTGGGTAGCGCCCTCAACCCGTTCGACTGATGCCGACCGTGGCACAACCGCGCCGAGCGGCGCGAGGGGAAGGAACCATGCAGCAGCACACGTACACGCTCGACCACTGGGAGGACCGTTCAGGTCATCGGCTGGCCTGGAAGTTCGGGTACCGGGGCACGGCAGGGGAGTTCGGCAGGATCGAGGTGGTCTACCCGGCGAGCAGGCGCGGCGACCGTCATGTGACCGAGGTCAAAGGCGACACGGTGCCGGTCACCTCCTTCATGGGCTGGGCCTACGGACGAAAGCCCTCGCTCTACATGGCGGAGCTCAGTGTCGGCGGGGCCGGAGTCCGGCTCAAGCGCAACCGCTGGGCGCAGACCAGAGCCGGACGCGCGGTGCGGATGCAGGTTGCCGGGCGGGAGTATCGCTATCTGGCGACCAGCGCACGGCACCGCGACCGGGCCCTGACCCGGAACGGGGTGGAGGTCCGGATCCGTCGCCACGGCAGCGGTGCGCGGAAGAAGGCCACCTTCACCGTCCTGGGCCCGGCCGACGCCACCGACCTCGCCCTGGCCGCCGTGATGTGCGGCGTCAACACCCGAAACCTCACCAGAGGCGGGGCCGTTCGGGCCTTCTTCGGCAGGTCGATGCAGTGGCTGGACGTCTTCCAGTGACCCCCATGAACTCCCTGAGCCATCCCGGCAAACGTTTCCGCTGACGAAAGCGACACCCAATGCCCTCGTATGACAGCACGCGGGGTCGGTTCCGGCTTGCCGAGAACCACCTGGCCGTCCTCGGTCACCGTATCGAAGGGGAGGAGGTGTCCTCGGAGCTGGCCGAGGCCGAACGCGAACTGCGCGAGGCCGGCCTGACCGACCAGGCCGGAAACCTCGACTTCGCGCTGAGCCCGCTGGTCAGCACCTTGCGGGCTCCCACCGTCGTCCTCCACGTGGAGGCGCTCGGTGAGCATGGCACCCTCCACCACGGCGTCACCATCGGCGACGGCTACGTCTACTCCCATGAGTCCTGGCCGGGCTACGCGGAGTCGGAGTATGTCCGGCTGGAGCCGAACATGCTCGTCTGGGCGCTGGCGCGGATGGTCAACCTCCAGGGGGATGACCAGGTGGACGTGGCCACGCCCGAGATCGATGCCACGATGGCCGTCCTCGACGCGGGGCTCGCCACCCTGGACCGCCTCCAGGGTCTGACGGCCGAGGAGGGCACCGACCGGATAGCAGAGGCGCTGAAGGGCGCCGGGCTCACCCGGAAGTCACAGCTCAGCACCCTTGCCAAGTTGATCGCCGGGATGCGTTCCAGCTGGCGGATGACCGCTGCCTGGCAGGGGCACGATGAAGGGTCCCCTGCCCGGCAGGTGCGCGGATTCGCGGTGTGGGACTGCGGCCCCCTCGGCTACTGGCACCGAGAACTACCCGCCGAGCCGATCCTGCCCGGCCAGGTGGATGAGAACACTCCGCTCAGGCTGGTCCGGGTCGATGCCAAGAAGGTCTGGCAGCTGATCACCGATCTGCTCCCGGCCGCGGAGGAGTTCGCGACGGCGCCGCACCCAGGGTGAGTGGGGCCTGCCCGGAATCATGCCGGGCCGTGCCGCGCAGCGGCAAAAGTGTCCGCCGCGCGGCACGGCTTGGTCCAGTCTGTGAGAGGCCCCAGCGGCTGACGGCTTGGACTTCCTGAACGGTGACGTCCTGGGCGTTGCCGGAGGCGCCGTTCCGGCGCGCGAACCCGCCAGCCTGTGAAGGTCGCCGTTCCACCCGTACGGCCCGGCCGCCGAAACTACACTCGCGCCCCATGCGCAACTCCCGCAGCACCACGGCGAATACGGCACCCCGAGCATCCGGCGCGTTCAACCGACGCGTGTGGAGAAGACAGCCCGCCGAGGGCGCGGGAGCAGGGCGCTGGCCGGAGCCCGGGGGCGGTGACGTCCCCTGAACCCCGCCGCGTCCAAAGCCCGGGCCCGTCACAAACAATCCCGCGACCCCCGAGCCCACTGGCTCCTGCTCGCCCTCACCCTCCCCCTCGTCTTCGCCCTGCTGCTCTTCGAAGGCTGGACCTCGCACGAGGTCGACGCCGCGAAGGCGCGGTCGCCCTGTACGGCACCCGTGCCGGAGGCCGTCGCGAAGGGCGGGCCCGTGATCGGGATCAACGGGGACGGGATACGGACCGCGTCGATGCCCGCCCGGACCGTGGCGCTCACCTTCGACGGGGGGCCCGACCCCGTCTGGACACCCCGGTTGCTCGGCCTGCTGCGCAGGAACGACGCCCGGGCGACCTTCTTCGTGCACGGTGCCCAGGCCGCCCGGCATCCGGAGTTGATCCGGCGGATCCGGGCCGAGGGGCACGAGATCGGGTCGAACACGTACACCGGGGCCGTGCTGGGGGAGTCGTCCGGGCCCCGCTTCCAGGCCGAACTGGAGCTGACGCAGAGCGTCCTCGCGGGGACCACCGGCGTACGGACCAATCTGCTGCGGATGCCGCGGACCACGTCCCCCGACACCCTGTGCGGACGGGAGTGGCAGGCCGCACGGCAGGCAACCGGGTACGGGTACGTGCTCGTCGCCGCCGACAAGGGTTCGCGAAGGCCGGCACAGGGGATCGTCCGGCAGCTCAGCCAGACGGAGAGCGCCTATCAGGAGGCGCGCAGGCTTTTGAGGAATGGGACCGTCGACCGGTTCACCACCGTGTCGGAGGGGATCGGGCTCGTGCCCTACACGTCCCCGTCCCTGGTCGAGCGGTGGGCCGGGCAGGGGCTGATCCGGATCACCGGCCTCGGGCAGGTCTTCTCCACCGCCATGATCTGGATCCTCGGCGTCGCCGGTGGCCTCGGCGTGCTGCGGCTGTTGCTGCTCGCGCTCTTCGCCCGGGCCCATGTGCGGCGGCTGGAGCGTTTCCGGACCGGTGCGCCCTGGATGCGGGACACGTCCGGGCCCGTGACCGTGCTCGTCCCGGCGTACAACGAGGAGGCCGGGATCGGGTCGACCCTGCGGTCGCTGCTCGAGTCCACCCACCGGGAACTCCAGATCATCGTGATCGACGACGGGTCCTCCGACCGGACCGCCGACATCGCCGAGAACATGGGGGATGCGCGGGTGGAGGTCGTACGGCAGGCCAATGCCGGGAAGGCTGCGGCCCTCAACACCGGGCTCGCTCACGCCCGCCACGACATCGTCGTGATGGTCGACGCCGACACGGTCTTCGAGCCCGACGCCGTCGAGCGGATCGTGCAGCCGCTCGCGCACCCGGCCGTGGGCGCCGTCAGCGGCAACACCAAGGTCGGCAACCGGCGCAGCCTGCTCGCACGGTGGCAGCATCTGGAGTACGTGTTCGGGTTCAACCTCGACCGGCGCATGTTCGAGGTGCTGGAGTGCATGCCGACCGTGCCGGGTGCCATCGGGGCGTTCCGCCGGGACGCGGTGATCGGTGTCGGCGGGGTCAGCGAGGACACCCTCGCCGAGGACACCGACCTGACGATGGCCCTGTGGCGTTCCGGCTGGCGGGTGCTGTACGAGGAGTCCGCCGTCGCATGGACCGAAGTGCCCACCACCGTCCGGCAGTTGTGGCGGCAGCGGTACCGGTGGTGCTACGGCACGCTGCAGGCCATGTGGAAGCACCGCGGAGCCCTGCTCGGCACCGGTCCCGCCGGGCGGTTCGGGCGGCGCGGGCTGACGTATCTCGCGCTCTTCCAGGTCGCGCTGCCGCTGCTCGCGCCCGTCATCGACGTCTACGCCCTCTACGGCGTGCTGTTCCGCGACCCGTGGGAGTCGGCCGCCGTCTGGTTCGCGTTCCTCGGCGGGCAGATCGTCTGCTCCGGTTACGCCTTGAGGCTCGACGGCGAGCCGGTGCGGGCCCTGTGGTCGATGCCGTTCCAGATCGTCGTCTACCGGCAGTTGATGTATCTCGTCGTCATCCAGTCGCTGGTCGCGCTGCTGCTCGGCAGCCGGCTGCGGTGGCAGCGGATGCAGCGGTCCGGGACGGCCGCTGAACAGATCGGTGGGCCCGTCCCGTATAGGAGTGTGCCGATGCGCTGACCCGAGAGCCCCCCCACAGCACCTTCGAGGCGTCGATGAGCGACTGGACCGACCGCCCGGGTACATCCCCGCCGGAGTGGACCCCACGGCGGGAACCCCTGGCCCCGCCACCCTCGACCCGCACCGCCCCGCTGCCCGGCATGCCCTCGCCCGCCGCACCCGGACGCTACGACAGCGGCCCTCATCCGCGTGGCGGCCGGGGCAGCAGGAACCGGCGCCGGCCCAGCCGTCGCCGCCGGTACCTGCGGACGGCGGCCGTCCTGTCGTCCGTGCTGCTGCTCGGCGGCGCCGGTACGTACGTCTGGGCCGACACCCGGCTCGACCAGCAGGTCGACCTGGGTGCGCTCGGCGGCAGGGTGCCGCCGGGCAAGGGCACCACCTACCTGGTCGTCGGCTCCGACAGCCGCGAGGGACTGTCGGAGCAGGACCGCAAGGACCTCAACACCGGATCGGCCGAGGGCCGCCGTACCGACTCGGTGATCCTGCTGCACACCGGCGCGAACGGCACCACGATGCTCAGCCTGCCGCGCGACTCCTGGGTGACCCTCCCGCCCTACGTCGACCCGGGCACCGGCCGCGGCTACCGGGCCGCGCCGAACAAGCTGAACGCCGCGTTCTCGCTGGGCGGCCCCGGCCTGCTGGTGCGGGCCGTGGAACGCAACACCGGCCTGCGCATCGACCACTACGCGGAGATCGGCTTCGCCGGCTTCGTGGGCGTGGTGGACGCGGTCGGCGGCGTCGACCTGTGCCTGGGCCGGCCCGTGCGGGACGAGGACTCCGGAGCGAACCTGCCCGCCGGCTGCCAGACCCTCGACGGCGCCGAGGCGCTGGCCTTCGTACGGCAGCGCAAACAGGAGGACCAAGGGGACCTGGGCCGCACCCGCAACCAGCAGAAGTTCCTCGCCGCCCTCGCCCGGAAGGCGGCCGACCCGGCCACTCTCGCCGACCCGTCGAAGTCGTTCCCGACCCTGAGCGCGGGACTCGACACGCTCATCGTCGACGACGGTACCGAACTGCCCGACCTCATGGCGCTGTTCGAGGCCCTGCGCAAGGCAACGGGCGGCGGTGGCCGCCAGCTCAACGTGCCCGTGGCCGACCCGGACCTGCGCACCTCCAAGGGCAGCGCGGTGAAGTGGGACGACCGGCGGGCCCGCGCCCTGTTCAGGGCCCTGCGCGAGGACCGGCCGCCCGGCTGATCAACGAGCCCTGCCGAGCCCGGCCGACGGGGACGTCAGCGGGCCGTACCCGCTCGCCGCCCACGCGCTCCGCCCGGCCGGAACCTCGAAACAGGGCACCGTGCGGCCGTTCTCGTCCGTGCCACTCTGCTTGGATCTTCACGACCGCTACAGGCCGTACCTGTCCACGCCCTTGGACGCTGACGGTCGTCGCCCCCACGAGGGCGGAGTTGCGCGACGCCTCGGCCCGGCTTCGTGTGTGAATCGTGCAGGCATGATGGCCGAAAGGTGACGAACCCGCCGACCGACAAGGGCAGTTGGCGCCCGCGGCGATTCGCTGGTGCACAGGTGCCACCGTCATGTGGGGCTGGTCCCGGCAGGGTTGAACGGGCGCGACATTGCAGATGGATAACAGGCCGCACCCTGTGGCCGGTGGGGCCGGACGCGCCTTGAGGGGCTTATGTGCGGCTGATACGGTGCGATGGCTTGACACTCACCCCCAGTGCCGGCCATTCGCCCAGGTCGGGCGGGTACGTCCGGCTCGTCCCGTACTTCTTCGTGCGGGCCGACGCGGGTGAAGTGTCCGAATTTGAAGGCACATGACAGACATCTTCTTGGGTGTACGGGGAGCGGTTGCGTGAAGATCCAAGAGCGTACGGGGGCGGGCGCCGGTCGCTCCGCCGCTCCGGCTCAGCCGTCGGTCGGTGACCGGCTTCCCACCCCGCCTCGCGAGCGCAAACCGGCACTGGCCGCGCTCGCGGTGCTGCTGATCCTGGTGGGTGCCCTGGGCGCGACCATGCTCGTGCTCCAGGCCGGTGAGCGCATCGAGGTCGTCAAGGTCACCCAGGCGATCCCCGCGGGCGGCTCGGTCAACACGTCGAACGCGACCCCCGTCATGGTCGCCAAGGACGACAGCATCCACTACATCGAGTGGACGCAGCTGGACCAGCTGAAGAAGCTGAAGGCCGTCAACGCCATCCCCGCCGGAGTCGTCGCGGTCGGCGAGATGTTCGGCGACGAAGCGGGTGTCGCCGCCGGCAAGGCCACCGTGGGCCTGTCCCTCAAGGCCGGCCAGTACCCGACCGGCATCAAGCAGGGCGACACCGTCGCGGCCTACCGCGTCAACTCCGCCTCCGGCTCGAGCAACAGCAACTCCTCGTCGTCGGCGACCAACAGCTCCGTCATCGTCGACAACGCCCGCGTCACCTACGTTCCGGGCCCGAAGGACGGCGGCGACGAAATCGTCGGCAGCACCAACCTGGCGGTCACCCTGACCGTCGACAGCGACAAGGCCGCCGACCTGGCCCAGGCCGCCTCCAACGGCGAGGTCGCTCTCGTCCAGGTCCCCGGTAACTCCGGCAACTAGAAGGCGGCACTCGACCCATGGCGCTCATCGCTCTCGCCGCCGACAAGGGTTCCCCCGGCGTCACCACCGCGGCCGTCGCTCTCGCGGCGGTCTGGCCGCGGCGTGTCCTGCTCGCCGAGGCGGACCCGGCGGGCGGTGACCTCGTCTACCGCAGTGCCGCCGCGCACGGCGGACCGCTCAACCCCAACACCGGCATGCTGTCCATCGCCGCGACCGCGCGCCGCGGCCTCGTACCGGACCAGCTCTGGGACCACGTACAGCCGCTGAGCGGAGGACTGGAAGTCCTCGTGGGGCTCGGCATCGCCGAACAGGCCGCCGGACTCGCGGGGCTGTGGCCGACCCTCGGGCACGCCTTCAACTCCCTCGCCGACTCCCCGAACGCCGCCGCCGACGTCATCGCCGACTGCGGACGCATCAGCGGCGACACCCCCGCCGTGGAGCTGTTCCCGCACGCCGCGCTCGTGCTGCTCGTCTCGCGCACCGAACCGGAGGCCATCGCCCGCGTCCGCGACCGTGCCGCCGCCCTCGCGGGCAAGCTGCACGGCGGGCCCCGCGGCGCCGCGAGCATCGCCACCCCGATGATCGGCGTCGTCCTGATCGCCGACACCGGCACGGCCGGCAAGCTCGCCTCGCAGGTCAACGACATGCTGGTGCACGCCCAGACCGGCGCCCGCGTGGTCGGCACCATCGCCGACGACCCGGCCGGCGCCGACCAGCTGGCCGGCCGCAAGCGCGGCCGCCTCGACAAGTCGCTGCTGATCCGCTCGGCCCGCAAGGTCGCAGCCGACCTCTACCAGCAGTACGGCGCCGCCTGGGCCGCCTCCGCCCAGGCCAACCAGGCACCCCAGGCCCACCACGCCCCGCACGCCCCGGGCCGGATGCAGGGCCACGCGGGGGCCGGCGCATGACCGCTGTCGACCACCAGTTGGTCAAGCGGTTCCGTCAGGACGCCGGCGACCGCATAGCCGAGCAGCGCCGACAGGACCAGGTCGCGGGCGTCACCCCGATGTCCCCGGAGGACGAACGGCAGTACGCCCGTGCCGTCATAGCCCAGATTCTGGAGGAGTACGCCCGCGCCGAGATCAACGCGGGCCGTACGCCGCTGGACGCCGAGACCGAGGAGCAGTACGCGGCCGCCGTGCACGCCGCGCTGTTCGGCGTCGGCCGGCTCCAGCCGCTGCTGGACAACCCCGAAGTCGAGAACATCGACATCAACGGCTGTGACCAGGTGTTCGTCGGGTATGCCGACGGGCGCGAGGAGAAGGTCGACCCCGTAGCCGAGACCGACGAGGAGCTCATCGAGCTCATCCAGGTGCTGGGCGCGTACTCGGGTCTGTCCTCGCGGCCCTTCGACTCGGCCAACCCCCAGCTCGACCTGCGGCTCCCCGACGGTTCGCGTCTGTCGGCCGTCATGGACGTCACCCGGCGCCCCGCGCTGTCCATCCGCCGCGCGCGCATGGGCAAGGTGTTCATCTCCGACCTCGTCGGCAACGGCACCCTGTCGCCCGAGGTCGCCCACTTCATGGCCTGCGCGGTCCGCGCCCGCAAGAACATCATGATCGCCGGCGCGACCAACGCCGGCAAGACCACGCTCCTTCGGGCCCTCGCCAACGAGATCCCGCCGCACGAGCGCCTCATCACCGTCGAACGGGCCCTGGAGCTCGGCCTCGACACCTTCCCCGACCTGCACCCCAACGTCGTCGCCTTCGAGGAGCGCCTGCCCAACTCCGAGGGCCAGGGCACCATCTCGATGGCGGAACTGGTGCGACGCTCGCTGCGTATGAACCCCTCCCGCGTCATCGTCGGTGAGGTCCTCGGCGACGAGATCGTCACCATGCTCAACGCGATGTCCCAGGGCAACGACGGCTCACTGTCCACGATCCACGCCAACAGCTCCCACGAGGTCTTCAACCGTATTTCCACCTACGCGTTGCAGGCCACGGAACGGCTGCCCATCGAGGCCAGCCAGATGCTGATCGCGGGCGCGGTCAACTTCGTCGTCTTCATCCAGCGGCGCAACAACTACGGCAACGGCGGCCGCCTCCAGCGCATGGTCACCTCCGTCCGCGAGGTCAACGGCGTCGACGGACGGGTGCTGTCCAGCGAGGTGTTCGCGGAGGCTCCCGACGGCCGGATCGTGCCGCACGCCCCCATAGCCTGCCTGGAGGAACTGATGGCACACGGCTACCGGCCGACCGGGACCTGGGGGTGAGCCGCGGATGAACACGACATACGCGGCACTCGGCTCGCTCGGCTCCATGGGCGGCCTGTTCTCCACCACCGTCCTGTACTCGATAGGGAGCGGCGTCGCCGTCGGCGGCGGCCTCGCCCTCCTCCTCATCGCCGTACGCGGGCTGCCCGCCAAGCCCGACCACGAGAAGCAGAAAGCCGCCGAGCGGGCGAGCGAACTCATCCGCTTCGCCGGCCGGCGCGGCTCCCTCGCCGCCATCGTCGGCCTGGTCGTCCTCGTCCTCACCCGCTGGGCCGTCGCGGGCATCGCGGCCGGCGTCCTCGTCTTCTTCTGGGACCGTCTGTTCGGCGGAGCCGGCGAGGAACGGGCCGCCATGCGCCGTGTGGAGGCCCTGGCCTCCTGGACGGAGTCCCTGCGCGACACCATCGCCGGCGCCGTCGGCCTGGAGCAGGCCATCCCGGCCTCCGCCCGCGCCGCGGCTCCCGTCCTGCGGCCCCACCTCGACGCCCTCGTCGACCGGCTGCGCGCCCGCACCCCGCTGCCCGAGGCGCTCCAGCAGCTCGCCGACGAGATCGACGACGCCTCCGCCGACATCATCGTCGCGGCCCTCATCCTCAACGCCCGCCTGCGCGGCCCGGGTCTGCGCCAAGTCCTCGGCGCCCTGGCCAAGTCGGCCCGCGAGGAGGTCGACATGCGCCAGCGGGTCATGGCCCAGCGCGCGTCGACCCGCCGCTCGGTGCAGATCGTCGTCGCGGTCTCCGTCGCCTTCGTCCTCGGCCTGTCCGTCTTCAACCGCGACTTCGTGGAGCCGTACGGAACGGCCGTCGGCCAGCTCGTCCTGGCGTGCGTCTGCGGCCTGTTCGCGCTCGGCTTCTGGTGGCTGCGCAAGCTGTCCACCATCGAGACACCCGAGCGCTTCCTGGTCCGCGACGAGGCCTCCGTCCAGTTCGTCCGTCCGAGGACGCCGTCGCAGCCCTCCCAGCAGCGGCTGCCGCAGGAAGAGGGGGCTCGCTGATGGACCTCACGATGCCGCTCGTCGTCGGTGCCGTCATCGGCCTGGGCCTCTACGCCCTCGTCCGCGCCCTCATGCCCAGCAAGCGCAGCGCGATCTCACAGGTCGCGCGGATCGACGCGATGCGGGCCCGCGGCTCGGCCTACGAGTCGGCCCGCGTCGAGCGGGAGAAGGGACGCCTGGGCGCGCTGCGGGCTGAAGTCGGCCTGCGCGTCTCGGAGTTCTACCTCCAGCAGGGCTGGGAGCAGCGCTCGCTGCGCGCGGACCTGGCGGTGCTGGACCGCAGCTGGGAGAAGTTCCTGGCGACGAAGGTGCTGCTCGGCGTGGCCGGCCTGTTCTTCGGCCCGTTCCTCTTCGCCATCGTCTACACGCTGGGCTTCGGCAGGAGCCCGATCATCCCGGTCTGGCTGGCCCTGCTCTTCGCGGCGATCTTCTTCTTCCTGCCCGACCTGGAGGTACGGCGGGACGCGGCCGACAAGCGGCGTGACCTGCGGCGCGTGATCGGCGCGTACCTCGACCTGGTGTCGATGAGCCTCGCCGGCGGACGCGGTCTGCCCGAGGCCCTGATGGCGGCCGCCGAGATCTCCGACGGCTGGGCCAACCAGCGCATCCGCAACGCCCTGTCCGACGCCCGCATCACCGGCGTCAGCCAGTGGCAGGCGCTCGGCGCGCTCGGCGAGGAGATCGGCGTCGAGGAACTCAAGGACCTCTCCGCCTCCCTGGCCCTGGTCGCCGACGACGGTGCCAAGGTCCGCGAGTCCCTCGCCTCCCGCGCCGAGACCATGCGGCACCGCGAGCTCGCCGAGATCGAGGGCAGCGCGGGCGAGAAGTCCCAGTCGATGCTCGTGGCGCAGCTGCTGCTGTGCGCAGGGTTCCTGGTGTTCCTGATCTTTCCGGCGGCGATGCGGGTGTTCCAGGTGCAGTGAGCCGTGCATGAGCCTTGCAGCGACCTTCACAACTCCAGAACTTCCGTGAACCGATTTCGAAAGGACAAGACGTCATGAACGGACGCAACTTCCACACCGGTATCCCCGCCGTGGACTTCCTCGTCACCTTCCTCCAGGCCCGCACCGAGCGTGCCCGCTCCGGCGAGCTGGACCGCGGTGCCTCCGCGGTCGAGTGGGTCATCATCAGCGCGGTCGTCGTGGCGATCGTCGGTGTCGTGGCCGCCATCATCAACGCCGCACTGAGCGAGGGCGCCAACAAGGTCGGCGACTGCATCAAGGGCGCGGACGCGGGCAAGACCTGCTGATCGTCTCAGGAGCGACGGGGTTCACGGGGATGCCGGCAGACGTGGGCAGACGGGTACGCCGCTGGGTGCGGGCCGTACGGAAACGGGCGGCCACCCGCGGCGACTCAGGCATGACCGCGATCGAGTTCGTGCTGCTCACCCCGGTCCTCTTCTTCATGATCTTCGCGACCGTGCAGTTCGCCCTGTACTTCTTCGCGGACCACGTGGCCCAGGCGGCGGCCCAGGCCGGAGCCCGCAAGGCCCGCGCCACGGCCGACGAACAGCCGGGCGCGTGGCGGGGCGATGCGCGGGACGTGGTGGACAGCTACATCCGGCAGCTCGGCCCCCAACTGGTCCTGTCCCCGGACGTGACGATGGTGCAGCCGGAGCAGAACACGGTGGGCGTGGAGATCACGGCGAAGGTGCCGACGGTGTTTCCCGGGCTGGATCTGACGGTGCACGCGCAGTCGGCCGGGCCGGTGGAACGGTTCGTACAGGACGACGGGAAATGAATGTCTGTCCCTTCCCTTCCGAAGGGCCGCCGGTCGCAGGACGACCGAGGCCTGTCCACCGTCGAGGTCGTGATCCTCGCACCGGTGATGATCCTGTTCATCCTGGTCCTGGTGGCCTTCGGCCAGCTCGTGGACGGCCGCGGAGCGCTCGACGGCGCGGCCCGGGACGCGGCCCGCGCGGGTTCGATCCAGAAGGACCACGCGACGGCCATGGCCGAGGCGAGGAAGGCCGCGGAGGCGAACCTGACGGACGTCTGCTCGGGCCCGGTGTCCGTCGTGCAGACGAGCCAGGGCTTCGAGCCGGACACCATCTTCACGGTCGAGGTGAGCTGTCAGGTGCGGGGTCTCGCCATGCTCGGCCTCGACGTCCCGACGACGCTGACGGCGAGCTTCAGCTCCCCGCTCGACCCGTTCAGGAGGTCGGCATGAGTCGGCTCCGGCTGTACCTGCGGTCGTGCCGGGCGGCCCGTCGCGCCCATCTGGACGACCGGGGCTCCGGCGCCGGCGCGGTCATCATCTTCACGCTCGTCTTCCTCTCCCTCTCCGCGTTCGTCATCGACGGCGGCCTGTCCATCTCCAAGCGGGAACGCGCCGCCGACATCGCCGAACAGGCGGCCCGTTACGCCGCCCAGGACATCGACCGCGACGCCCTCTACGAGAACGAGGGCGGCCCCGCCCCGATCAACTTCGAGAACTGCGACGCCCGCGTGAAGGCCTTCGCCCGCGAGATGGACATGACGGGCGCGGACATCGGAGCGACCCACTGCGTGGCGGCGAACGCCGAGCAGGTCGAGGTCGAGGTGCAGCTCACCTACTCCCCGGTCTTCACCGGGATGTTCTACGGCGGCGACGTGGTGGTGCACGGGCAGGCGGTGGCGCAGAACGAGGTCGGCTGAGCCGATCCGGAACCTTCGGCGAATCTGCACACCGTTCACTGTGAGGATGGGACGGGATGGGGCAGGTCCTGAGCCCGGGCCATTTCCCGCGCTGTGGACCATATTCCCGTACCGCGAAGTGGCTGAAGGTGTGAAGGCCACGAGGTTTCCGGTGACCGAATGGTCACAGTCATGAATTCGCCCTCCGAAATCCGGCTCCCGTCCGTAATCACTGACTGGCCGTGCCTTCTTCCGACGTGCTTTGATCGGTCGCACTCGAGCACTTCGAATTCTTGAACGAAGGGAACCGCCCTCCATGGCCTTCACCCCGCAGATCCAGACCGCCCAGATGTCCGACGCCGAGCTGGACACGATCGCAGGCGGTCAGGCGGGTGGCGCCACCGCGGGTGCCGGCGCCGCGGCCGGTCTCTACGTCGAGACCACGGCCGCGGGCCTCACCGCCGGCGTCGGCGGCGGCGTGGGCCTCGCCCTCTCGCCGCAGGGCATCGCGGCGGACCTGCACCTCAACGCCGCTGTCGCCTCCTGACAGAACGCGCGCGAAAAGGCCCCGGATCCTCGGATCCGGGGCCTTTTCGCGTCTCTCGGGCAGCGGTCTGCCCGCCCTCGCAATTCGTTGACCGTCAGGTGCCGCCTCAGCGGTTGATCGACTGGATCTCCTGGACGTTCATGTCCTGCGTGGTCTCGAACGTGCCGTCCGGAAGGTCGCCGCCGGAGCCGTCGGAGCCCTCCCAGGTGATCTGCCAGGTGACGCTGGCCGAGAGCTGGTACGGGGCACCGTCGGTCGCGCGGAGGTAACGGATGCCGCACGGCGGGATCTTGTCGGCGGCACCCTTGGTGTACGGCGTCCCGATGGAACCGTCGTCGTTGATCTCGCAGTCGCCGGAGGCCGGGAAGACCTCGGCGTCCTTGGTGCCAGGGTTCAGGTGCAGGGCGACCGGCTTGGCGGTGGTCTCCGCCCACAGGCCCGTACCGGGGAGCTCCGCGCGCACCTTGACGTCCTGGAAGGTGCCCTTGTCCAGCCAGACCCAGGTCGGCAGGTTCACCGTCGACCTGGCCGCCGGCTTCAGCTCCACCTCCGTCTCGGGGACCTTCACCTTGTCGTAGGCGTAGTCGGCGAGGGTCTCGGCCGTGGGAGCGTTGGGGTCGTCGGGGATCTGGCCCGCGTCCTGCCAGAACATGAGCCGACTGCACAGCGAGGTGTCGTCGATCTCGGTGACGTCCGGAGCCACTCCGCGCCAGAAGTAGCCCTTCTTGCCGAGGTTGTAGTTCTTGTACCCCTTCACGGTGGCCGGCTTGGTGAAGATGGTGTTGGCGTCCTTCTCGTCCCGGAAGTGGTCGGTCCAGAGTTCCGAGCCGTACCAGCCGTCACGCAGACCGACATCGCCACTGCCGTCGTTCTCCGAGAAGTTCTTCAGCTGCTCGGGGGTGAACACGGGCTCGTACCAGCACGGCGGCGGCTTCCAGTTCACGTCCGTCGACGCGACGGTGCCCTGCTTGCCGCCGGTGGGTCCGCTGGTCTGCGTGACCTTGATCCGGGACTGTGAGGCGGAGGCGGAGAGTTCACCGCTGTCGTTGGTGCCACCTCGCACATCGCTGCCGGGACCTCCGAAGGCGCCGGCCGGTGACGAGCTCAGCAGTGTCACGACCAGGGACGTCGTGATCAGGGGTATCGCTCGGTGCGGCGCCTTCACCGGGAGCACTTCCCTCGTTCACCGCGCACCGACGAGTTCTGCCACACGCCCTGCTCGTTCTTCGTCAGGGAGAGCGAGTACAGGACGTAGGGGTTCGTGCCCTCCGGGTTCCCCTCGACCTTGCCGGTCTTGCGGTTCCTGGTCTTCGCCTCGGTCTCGTCCGTACAGTAAGTCAGCGCCGCTCCCTTGCCGTTCTCCGCCAGGGTGACCTTGGGGTTGAAGACGGGCAGCTTGCCGATGACGGTGAAACCCTTGTCCGTATAGGACTTGATCCACTGCTTGGTCTGTCCGCGGACGCCTTCGGTGTCGTAGAAGGTGACGGCTTCACTGTCGGGGTCGTTCGCGATGACCGCCGCGTATCCGGCCCGGAGCTCCTCCTTGCCGTCGTTCAACACCGCCTGCTCGACCGGATCGCTGCTCGTCCAGTTCTCGAAGGTCAGCTGGAAGCTGCTGGGGAGCTTGATCACCGGGCGCTTGACGCCGGGCGCCGAGGACGACGGCGAGGCCGACGGGCTGCCCGAGCTGTTGCCCGCGCCCTTGATGTCGTCCGACGGCGAATCGTCACCCCCGCCGCAGGCGGTCAGAAGCAGCGCTGCCGCCGTGGCAAACGCGGCGGCAGTCGTGGGCAGTGCGCGGCGGGCCACAGTTGATCTCCCCCGTAGTTTCGGTGTACGCGACAGGAAACGAAGCTATCAGGGGTGGATCACGACGCCATGAGAGGCCGTGGGGGATTGTGTGGGGAAGGTGAGGAGTGTGACGTGGCGGTTGCGAACGGTGCTGCTCATGCCCTTCCCTCACCGCCACTCCGCTTGCGTCGCTCAGCGGTTGATCGACTGGATCCCCTGGACGTTCATGTCCCGGGTCGTCTCGAGCTGCCGTTCGTGACGTCCGGGCGGTCGGTGCCGGCGGGGCCGGACGCGGACGACGATGGGTGCCGGGCCACGGCTTCTCCCCCGAGGTTCGACATGTGCAACTGAGAACGAAGCCGCCAGGGGCGGGAGTTGGGTGCCTGGTCGGCCATGGGTGATTGTGTGGGGAGTGTGAGGGGTGTACGTAGCGCTCGCGAAGGAGCGTGATCGTCAAGTCCGGCCGCAGGGGCCGGGGCCCGTAGCCACAAGGGCAAAACGGACGGCGGTGAGGTTCCTTGCCTCGGCCCTTCGACGACCCCACTAAAGGTCAATAAGATCTCTGTAGGCTCAGCACACCCCTTACCCCACAGCTCGGCCTCATCTCACTCCGCACACGACCCCAGGACACCCGCCATGCCGCGACGCCGCACCTCAAGCTCGTCAAGCTCGACGGGAAGTACGACGGGAGCGACGGGAACCACGGCCGCCCCCAGGAACCGGACGCCGCAGCCGGTGCGGATGCGGCGCAGGTCGTTCGGGGACTTCGTCAAGGCGTTCCTCGCCTTCGCCGCCCTGGCCGTTCTGCTCGTCGGCGTGCCGGGCGCGCTGGCCACGCAGATCGGGTGGCCGCTGCCGAACGGGGTGCCGAGTTTCGACTGGCTGCAGCAAGAGATCACCGTTCACACGTTCCTGAACATCCTCACCGTCATCGTGTGGCTGGCCTGGGCGCAGTTCACGGCGTGCGTGCTCGTGGAGATGAAGGCCGCGCTGTCGGGTGTGGGCGTGCCGGGGCGGGTGCCCGGCGCCGGGCCGAGTCAGCTGCTCGCGCGCCAGCTCGTCGCCGCGCTGCTGCTCGTCGGCGCCACCGCCGCCAGCCTCACGCCCGGCCTGTCGCAGCTCGGGCACAGCTACGACGGCAACCAGAAGCCGACCGTCGCGGCCGCCCAGGCGACCCCGGGGCTCTTCGCCCAGCAGCAGGACCAGGCCGCCGGCGCCGCGGCCGCCCTCGCCGAGCAGGCCTCGCACGCCGCCGCCCACGCCGACGCCGGTGGCAGCACCGCCCAGCAGGGCGACACGAAGTACTACCGGATCCAGCCGCCCGAGGGGCGTCACCACGACTCCCTCTGGGAGATAGCCCAGCGGCACCTCGGCGACGGGCGCCGCTACAAGGAGATCTTCGAGCTCAACAAGGACCGCGTGCAGCCGGACGGGTCCAAGCTCTCCGAGGCCAGTCTCATCCGGCCCGGCTGGATCATGGAGATGCCGGGCGACGCCCGCGGCGGCGAGCTCGTCGAGTTGCCCGACGAGGCGCCCAACGTGTCGTCCGACGTGCAGCAGCAGATCGGCGACTACGCGCAGACCGGGGACCACGCCCAGGGCGGAGGGGGCTCCGGCGCCCAGGGCGGTGGGCACGAGCACGCCGGTGGCGGCGCCACCCAGGTGTCCGTCCCCGAGCAGCAGCGGCCCGCCCACGACACCGGGCACCAGCAGGCCACGGGCGTCGGCGCCGAGTCCGACAGTGCCTTCGGCCTTCCCGAAGCCCTCCTCACCGCGCCCCTCCTCGCCGCCGGTCTCCTCGGCGCCCTGGGGCGGCGGCGCCGGCAGGCGCTGTGGCAGTCGGCGTTCGGGGCCGTCGGCGGGCGGCGCGGCATGGAGCCGCCCACGCCGAGCGGTGACGCGCAGGACGTCCATGACGCGCTGCTCGTCGGCGCCGACCCCGAGGGCGTGCGGCTGCTCGACCTGAGCCTGCGCGGTCTCGCCGCCTCCCTCGCCGAGGAGTCGCGCGCGCTGCCGGTCGTGTACGCGGCCTGGCTCAGCAACGGCGACCTGCACCTCCAGCTCGCCCAGCCCGCCGGGAAGCCCCCGGCTCCCTGGCAGCAGGGGCAGGACCAGACCTTCTGGATGCTGGCCCGGACCGACGCCGAGCGCTACGAGGACATCGACACGGCCGCGCCCTACCCGGGGCTCGTCAGCCTCGGCACCATGGACGACTCGCGACTGCTGCTCAACCTGGAGGCCGTGCCCGGCATCGTCTCGCTGAGCGGCCGGGAGGCCGACCGGGCCGCCGTCTTCGCGTCCGTCGCCGCCGAGTTGGCGACCAACGGGTGGTCCGACCGCATGACCATCACGCTCGTCGGCTTCGGGGAGGACCTCACCCCCCTCGCCCCGAACCGGATCCGGCACCTCGAGGACATCGAGGCCCTCGTGGAGACCATGGAGGCCGAGACGCGGCAGCGGCGCGGAGCGCTGGGCGCCGCCGGGCACGACTCGGTCCTCACCGGGCGCACCGGGCCCGCCCAGCACACCCGCTGGGCCCCGCACCTCGTCCTGCTCGCCGCCCAGCCGTCCGCCGACGACGCCGTCAAGCTCGCCGAACTCGCCGCTGACGCGAGCCGGCTCGGCATCGGCTACCTCGTCGGCACCGAGACCGGCCATCTGCCGGGCGCCGCCTGGGAGATGGAGATCACCGGCCAGGGCAAGCTGCTCGCGCCGCTCCTCGGGCTCGAACTCGACGCGCAGTTGCTGCCGGCGGCCCAGCAGCGGGCCGTGGTCGAGCTGTTCGTCGAGGCCGACCCGGATGGCGACACGGACGGGCCCGCGACCACCCCGCCGTTCCTCGTCGACATCAGCGAGCAGGGCCGGCCGTCCGTCTACGCCCGGCTCGTCGGGCCGTACGAGATCATCGGCCTGGACAACCCGGACGGGGAGCGCAGCGCGCTGCTGCACGAGGCGCTCGCCCTGCTGCTCCTGCACCGCGAGGGGGTGCACCCGCGGGTGCTGTCCTCCGCGCTGTGGCCGCGCGGCGTCACCGACGACGTACGCAACGCGCTGCTGGACCGGCTGCGCGAGTGGCTCGGCACCGAGCCCGACGGCTCACCTCGCCTCGCCACCGACGGCTCCGGCCGGCTCACGCTCGCCAAGACGGTCGTCTCGGACCTGGACGTGCTGCGCTCCCTCTACCACGAGGCCACGCAGGGCAAGGGTGCCGACAGCCGGGCCGTGCGCGGGCGGCTGCTCACCGACGCGCTGGTGCTGGTGCGCGGGCCGCTGCTCGCCGACCGGCCCGAGGGGCGCTACCGGTGGCTCACCCACGAGATCGTGGACGCCCAGCTGCCGCTGCTCGTCGCGGACACGGGCCTCGCGCTGTGCGAGTTCCACATGGAGAAGAACCGCGCGGAGAAGGCCATCGAGGCGCTGAACGCGGCCCTGCGCACCGCTCCGGCCGACGAGCGCCTGTGGCACGAGCTGCTGCGCGCCACCCACGCCACCGGCGACACGGACCGGCTGACCGCCCTCGCCACCGACCTCATCGGCCGCAGCGGGGCCCGTGGGCTGCCGCCGCGCACCGAGGCACTGCTCGACGAGCTGCTGCCGGCATGGCGTGACGCGATCGCCGCGGTGGGATGAGCACCGGGCTGCTGGTCCTCGCCGCCGCGCTGTGGGGCGCGGTGGCGGGAGCGCTGCTGCCGCGGGCGGCCTACCGGTTCTCGGCGCCCTCGGGGGAGGCGTGGCGGGAGGAGTGCCCCGGCGGGCACGCCGTCAAGGGCTGGCTGGGGCGGGCGGCGTGCCCGGAGTGCGCGGAGCCCCGGTACGGGCCGCGCAGGATCCCGCCGGCGATCGCCACCGCCTTGGTCTGCGCCGTCCTGGCCGCCGCGACCGGAACCCGTCCCGAGCTCGGGGTCTGGCTGCTGCTCGCCCCGGTCGGCGTCCTGCTCACGGTCGTCGACTTCCGCGTACGGCGGCTGCCCGACCCGCTCACCCTCCCCTTCGCCGGTGCCGCCCTGGCCCTGCTCGGCCTCACCGCTGTCGTCCCCGAGCACGCGGGGGAGTGGACGACCGCCCTGCTCGGCTCCCTCGCCCTGGGCGGCGGCTACTTCGTCCTGTTCCTCATCAACCCCGCGGGAATGGGCTTCGGCGACGTCAAACTCGCCCTGGGCGCCGGCGCCGCCCTCGGCTGGTACGGCTGGCCGACGGTCATGCTCGGCACCTTCGCCGGCTTCCTCCTGGGAGCGCTCTACGGCACCGCCCTGGTCATCACCCGCCGAGCCGACCGCAAAACGGCCATCCCCTTCGGACCGTTCCTGATCGCGGGGGCCTTCCTGGGGCTTTTGGTGGGTTCCTACACGGCGTGAGACAGGGCCCCGGCATCCTTGTGATCATGACAACAGCCTCCCCGTACCCGACCGGCCCGTCCCCGTACCCGACCGGCCCGTCCCCCCGCGCCACCGGCCACCCCTACCACCGCCTGGACCACGGCACAGGGCGTCACCGCTGGTGGCGGGCGTGGGTCGGGACTTCGCTGCTGGCCGTCGCCTACGTCGTGATCCTCCTCGTGCTGTTCGGCGTCACCTACGGTCTCGGAACGGCGCTCGGGGCGCCGGAACTGCCCGACGGCGGTGTCGACTTAGGGCCGCTCGGGAACACGGCGATGGATCTCGTGTCCATCGTGATAGCCCTGCCCCTGGTGCTGCTGGCCACGCTGTGGCCGGCGAGACGGCCCGCAGGCACCGTCTCGTCGGTGACCGGACGGCTGCGGATCAGCTGGCTGGGGTGGTGTCTGCTGGCCGGGCTGCCGCCCCTGCTCCTGCTCACGGTGACGGCCTTCCTCCTGCCGGGCGAGCCGGGCGAGTCCGACACCTGGGTGGGCTGGCGCTCCTTCCTCGCGGCCCTGGCCGTGCTGGCCGTCCTCGTCCCGTTGCAGGCCGCGGCCGAGGAGTACGTCTTCCGCGGCTGGCTGACCCAGGCGGTCGGGGCGTTCGTGCGTTCTCCGTGGTTCGCGGTGATCCCGCAGGCCGTGCTGTTCGCCGCGGCCCACGGCTGGGGCACCCGGTGGGGCTTCCTCGGTCTGCTGGTGAACGGTCTGGTGGCGGGGCTCCTCACGATCCGCACCGGCGGCCTGGAAGCGGCCATCGCCCTGCACGTCCTGAACAACCTGCTGGCCTTCGGCGCCTCCGCGGCGGTCGTCGGCGGACTGTCGTCGGACGAGACCGCGGCCGACGCGCCCTGGTCGCTGGCCCTCGCCGCCATGGTCACCGACCTGCTCTACGCGGCGATCGTGCTGTGGCTCGCCCGGCGGCGCAGGCCACAGCGCCTCTCGGTCCCGGCGGCGCCGCCCGCCCCGTACCCCGACTCCGCCCGCACGGCCTGACGTCCAGCCCACCGAACCCCTGGCGTACGCTGGGCTGGTCCGTCCACAACCCTTACGAAAGGGACGCCCGGTGACCGAGAAGGCCGACCTTCAGCCCATCCTCGACCGTGCAGCCGCCGGTGGGCGGATCACCCCGGACGAGGCGCTCGTGCTGTACCGGGACGCCCCGCTGCACGCGCTGGGAGCCGCCGCCGACGCCGTGCGCCGACGCCGGTACGCCGGGACCGAGCACATCGCGACGTACATCATCGAGCGCAACATCAACTACACGAACGTCTGCGTGACGGCGTGCCGGTTCTGCGCGTTCTACGCCGCTCCCAAGGACACCGCCAAGGGCTGGACGCGTGACCTGGACGACATCCTGCGCAGGTGCGCGGAGACCGTCGAGCTCGGCGGTACGCAGATCATGTTCCAGGGCGGGCACCACCCGGACTACGGCGTCGAGTACTACGAGAAGCACTTCGCCGCGATCAAGAAGGAATTTCCGCAGCTGGTCATCCACAGCCTGGGGGCGTCCGAGGTCGAGCACATGGCCCGGATCTCCAAGGTGAGCGTCGAGGAGGCGATCCAGCGCATCCACGCCGCCGGGCTCGACTCCTTCGCCGGCGCCGGTGCCGAGCTGCTCCCCGAGCGGCCCCGCAAGGCCATCGCCCCGCTGAAGGAGTCGGGCGAGCGCTGGCTGGAGATCATGGAGATCGCGCACAACCTGGGCGTGGAGTCCACCTCCACCATGCTCATGGGCACCGGCGAGACCAACGCCGAGCGCATCGAGCACCTGCGGATGATCCGGGAGGTCCAGGACCGTACGGGCGGCTTCCGCGCCTTCATCCCGTACACCTACCAGCCCGAGAACAACCACCTGAAGGGCCGTACGCAGGCGACCCTCTTCGAGTACCTGCGGATGATCGCCATCGCGCGGCTGTTCATGGACAACATCGCCCACATCCAGGGCTCCTGGCTGACCACGGGCAAGGAGGTCGGGCAGCTCTCCCTGCACTACGGCGCCGACGACCTCGGCTCGATCATGCTGGAGGAGAACGTGGTGTCGTCGGCCGGTGCCAAGCACCGGTCCAACCGGATGGAGATCATCGATCTGATCCGGAAGGCGGGCCGGGTGCCCGCCCAGCGAGCGACCACGTACGAGCATCTCGTCGTCCACGACGACCCGGCGAACGACCCGGTCGACGACCGCGTGGTCTCGCACATCTCCTCGACGGCGATCGAGGGTGGCACGGCTCACCCCGAGCTGAAGCTGCTGGCGCCCAACTGACCCGACCGTGCTGACGATCCATGCCGCACCGCTGGTCCTGCCGGCGGGCGCGGCCCCCGGTACGGACGGAGCCGTCGTGGACGGGGCCGTCGTGGTCGACGGCGACCGGATCACGGCCGTCGGGCCGTACGAGGACGCCGTCGACGGTGCGCCGGGCGCGCGGGTGCGGCGCTGGCCGGGCGTGCTCACCCCGGGTCTGCGCCAGTGGCACCCGCTGTGGCTGCTGCGTCACTGCTACCACCCCGACCCGCGCGAAGCCGACGAACTGGGCGAACAGCCCCTGTGGGGCGAGCGGCTGGCCGCCCTGGGTGACCTCACCGAGACCCGCTGGTCGGGCAGCGTACGCCGCGGCGTGCAGCGGATGCTGCGGTACGGCACGACGGCGGTCGCCTCGCCCGGCGCCCGCTTCCGCGACCCGCTGGTGGCCATGGCCGTCGCCCGGTCCGGTCTGATGGTCGTGGGGACCACACAGGCGCCCGGCTCGCTGCTCGGCGAGCGGCCCGACCTCGACCCGTTCGCGGAGGGGTACGACCTCCGGGGCACGGTCCACGCCCCGCTGACCATCGGCGGCCGGGCCGACCTGGCCGTGTTCGACGTACCCGACGAGACGGCCCTGCGGGAGCGCGGCGCGGCCACCTGTGTGGCGACCGTGCTGGCCGGCCGGCTGGTGTACCGGGCCCGCTGACCCCGGTTTCAGCCCGCGAACGCCTTCCCGAAGGCCCCCGGCCCCTGCGTCACCCCGCTGCAATCGGTCGCCGCCTCGGCCGAGTCGGAGCCGTCCGCGCAACTCCGGTCCCGGGCCGTCGACCACATCGACACCCAGGCGATGCCCTTCTCCTCGGCGAACGCGCGGACCTCGGCGGCGTCCGCGAGCGTGAACGTCTCGCCGGCGACGTCGTTGACGCCGATCATCGAGGTGAGCGCCATGCCCTGCCAGGCGGTCGCGTCCGAGGTGCCGAAGGTCTTCTTCAGCTGGGTGTGCGCGGCCTCGGCGGCCGCGAGGGCGTAGCCGCCCATGTCACCGTCGTACGACGAGCCGTAGTTCATCGTCATGAGGTTGACGGTGGAGACCTGTACGCCGTTGTCGTTGGCGGAGGCGAGCAGGGCGAGACCGTCCTTGTCCAGGCCCTCGGGCATGACCGGCAGGGTGAACGAGACCTCCAGGTCCGTCCGTTCCTCCTGCAACCGGGCGATCGCCTTCGAACGCAGGGCGACGGAAGCGGAGTCGGAGAGTTCGTCGCCCTCGATGTCGAAGTCGGCCAGGGTGGCGCCGGCCGCGTCGAGGGCCTTGCCGTACGCCGCCGCCAGCTCCGAGGCGCTGTCGCAGTTCACCGCGAGTTCCTTGCCGGAGGCGCCGCCGAAGGAGACCCGGACCCGGACGCCGTCCTTCTTGAGCTCGGCGATACGGGATGCGACGCCCGAGTCGCCGATGGCGTGCGTGCCGTTCCAGCGCGGAGTGCAGTCGTCGCCGTCGGCTATCACGAACGCCAGGTTGTACGTCGTGGGGGAGCCGGCCGAGTCGGTGCCGGCGGCCTCGGTGGCGCTGACGTACGGGGCGTACGACGTGCCGGTCGCGGCGGGGGACGACGTGCCGGCCCCGGCCGTCGCCGTGGGGGACGCGGGGGACGTGTCGCCCTGCCCGGAGCATCCCGCGGTGGCGAGGGCGAACAGACAGCCCAGCCCGGCCGCCACCGGTGTGCGGTAACTCCTCATGACGTGCGCTCCCGTTCTCGTGAGGTCTGGGCGTCGGACAGGAAGTACGTTTCCCGGCGGCAAACGTCTCACGAGGCCGGCTGCGCGCGGCACGTTCCGCGGGCATTCCCGGGAACTCTCAGAGAAAGGACAGATTCCGTCGTCTCTCACGGGTCTCTCACAAGAAAACCCGAGTTTATCGCACATAAAGGCGCCCTACTGGCCGGGGATTGCATTCCGAGCCCGCCATCGAAAATCGCGCCCCTCGCGGTCGCCGCCGCAAACGCGGCAACGAATCCGCGGAAGGCCCCGTGTTCGTCGCGCGGGCGGTGACGATCTACCTCTGCACGAGATCGTGGTGTTCGTGCTGCTGTGCGCCTGAGTGGAGGACGTGGCGGCACGGAAGCAGCCGCGGCTCCTGCCCGGAGGTGGTGCTGCAAGAATGGGCCCGTGACCCGCGCATCCCTGGACAAGCAGCCGCACGAAGTCGCCTCGATGTTCGACGACGTGGCGGAACGGTACGACCTGACCAACGACGTGCTGTCCCTCGGCCAGGACCGGCGATGGCGCAAGGAGGTCGCCAAGGCGGTCGACGCGCGCCCCGCGCAGAAGATCCTCGACCTTGCGGCGGGCACGGGCACCTCCTCGCTGCCCTTCGCCCGCACCGGTGCCTACGTCGTCCCGTGCGACTTCTCCCAGGGCATGCTCCAGGTCGGCAAGCAGCGGCAGCCCTGGCTGCCGTACACCGCCGGTGACGCGACGCGGCTCCCCTTCAAGGACGACACCTTCGACGCCGTCACCATCTCCTTCGGGCTGCGCAACGTGCAGGACACGGACGCCGCCCTGCGCGAGATGCACCGGGTGACCCGGCCCGGCGGGCGGATCGTGATCTGCGAGTTCTCACACCCGACATGGGCGCCGTTCCGCACCGTCTACACCGAGTACCTGATGCGCGCCCTGCCGCCGGTCGCCCGGGCGGTGTCCTCCAGCCCCGACGCCTACGTCTACCTCGCCGAGTCCATCCGCGCCTGGCCCGATCAGCCCGCGCTGGCCGGGCGGCTGGGCGAGGCCGGCTGGTCCCGGGTGGCCTGGCGGAACCTGAGCGGCGGGATCGTCGCCCTGCACCGCGGGTTCAAGGCGAGCTGACCCCGGACCCCAGGGCGGGCCGAGGGCCATGCAAGGGTCGCCCGGCTCGTCCAGCTCGCGCTGGAGACCGCCCCGGGGCGGGCGCGGGATCCGCGGTTCGTGCACGCCCCCGCCGCCCTCACCGGGGCCGAAGTCGAACCACACGCAGACCATCGAGTCCCGCGGCACCTCGGCACCGGCCTGCGGGTACTGGCGTACGACGTAGTCGACGACGGCCAGGTGCACATCGGGCCGGTCCGGCGCGTTCAGGAGGAGACCCCGCACCCGGGCGGTCTCCCGCGCGTCCACGGCCATCAGGCCGACGAGGTGCGGTACGCGCACTTCGGGTGTCTTGCGGGATATGTGCTCAGTTGTCACCCCCAGCGGTACGGGAAGGGTAACTCCCGCCTCGCACCGGCCGGAAGCGACAGGTGTCTTTCTGTGACAGTCGGCTACTCTCCGTCAGAAGCATCGAGGTCGAGCCGGTAGCAGTGCCCCGCCCGCTGCGAGGCCGGTGTCGTGAACGTCTCGGCGAGGCGCATCCCCAGGCGCTGTGTCACCGCGATGGAGCGGCTGTTGCGGGCGTCGACCATCGCGACGACGCCCGGTACGCCGTTCGCCCGCATCCGCTCCAGCGTCTGCTGCGCCGCCGCGGTGACGTAGCCCCTGCCCCAGTGCGCCCGGGCCAGCCGCCAGCCGATCTCGATCTCGCCCGCCGGTCCCCAGTTCCGCTCCCACGGCTGGGCGCCGGTGAAGCCGATGACCTGCCCCGACTCGTCGAGCACACTCCACAGGCAGAAGCCGAGTTCGGCGTCGTGCCGGCGCTGGCGGGCGGTGAGCTCCTCGTAGACCGAGAGCTCCGCGGCCCTGCCGCCCTGGAACTCCATGACGTCCGGGTCGTCGAAGATCCGGTGCCAGACGACCGCGTCCTCGTGGGTGGGGACGCGAAGCCGCACAGCGGGGAGAGCTCGGTTCACGGAGGCAGCCCTTCAGCCGGGTGATGAATGCTGCTGCATAGACTGCCCATGTCCAGTGCCGGTCGGCACGCAAGATTCCGAACTTGGGGAGATCCCGCCGTGACCGTCGTGACCGAGCCCCTCTCCGAGAACACCGCCGATGTGATCGTCGTGGGCGCGGGGCCGGCCGGCTCCACCACCGCCTACCACCTCGCCAAGGCCGGACTCGACGTCCTCCTGCTGGAGAAGACCGAGTTCCCGCGCGAGAAGGTGTGCGGCGACGGCCTCACCCCGCGTGCCGTCAAGCAGCTGGTGGCGATGGGCATCGACATCTCCGAAGAGGCCGGCTGGCTGCGCAACAAGGGCCTGCGCATCATCGGCGGCGGGGTGCGGCTCCAGCTCGACTGGCCGGATCTCGCCTCCTTCCCCGACTACGGACTCGTCCGCAAGCGGGACGACTTCGACGAGCAGCTCGCCCGGCAGGCCCAGAAGGCCGGCGCCCGGCTGTTCGAGCGGTGCAACGTGGGCGCGCCGATCCTGGACGAGCGCACGGGCCGCATCACCGGTGTGCACGCCAAGCTCGGTGAGGAGAAGCGCGAGGTCACCTTCCGCGCGCCGCTCGTCGTGGCCGCCGACGGCAACTCCACCCGGCTGTCCCTGGCGATGGGCCTGCACCGCCGCGAGGACCGCCCGATGGGCGTCGCGGTGCGCACGTACTTCACCAGCCCGCGCCACGAGGACGACTACCTGGAGTCCTGGCTGGAACTGTGGGACCGCCGCGGCGCCGAGGACCGCCTCCTGCCCGGCTACGGCTGGATCTTCGGCATGGGCGACGGCACGTCCAACGTCGGTCTGGGCGTCCTCAACACCTCCGACTCCTTCAAGGAACTGGACTGGCGCGAGGTCCTGAAGGCCTGGTGCGCGTCGATGCCGGAGGACTGGGGCTACACCCCCGGCAACATGACCGGCCCCATCCGCGGTGCCGCCCTGCCGATGGCCTTCAACCGCCAGCCGCACTACACCAAGGGCCTGCTGCTCGTCGGCGACGCCGGCGGCCTGGTGAACCCCTTCAACGGCGAGGGCATCGCCTACGCCATGGAGTCCGGCCAGATCGCCGCCGACGTCATCGTCCAGGCCCACGCCCGGCCGACCCCCGCGAGCCGCGAACTGGCCCTCCAGCGCTACCCGCGCGTCCTGAAGGACACCTACGGCGGCTACTACACGCTCGGCCGCGCCTTCGTGAAGCTCATCGGCAACCCGAAGGTCATGCAGATCGCGGCCCAGCGCGGCCTCACGCACCCGCTGCTGATGAAGTTCACCCTGAAGCTCCTCGCGAACCTCACCGACCCGACGGGCGGCGACGCGATGGACCGCATCATCAACGGGCTCAGCAGGGTGGCACCGAAGGCCTGACCGGGTTGCCGGCCCGGGGCGGCCGGGCGGCCGGTGGCTTGAGCGGTGAGTCGCCCCGGGTTGCCGGCCTGCGGGCCCGGCGGGCCGCTCAGGCCTCCAGCGCCGCGACGTTGGCGGCCCGGCGCGCGTACACCGCCTCCCGCCGGTCCGCCATCTGCCGCAGCGCGTCCTTCCGCTCCCGCGCGGAGAGCCGGTCCAGATAGAGCTGCCCGTCGCAGTGATCGGCCTCGTGCGCGAGGCACCGGGCGAAGTAGCCGGTGCCCTCGATCACGAGCGGCTCGCCGTCCCGGTCGAACCCGCGCACCACGGCCCGGTCCGGACGTGGCACATCCTTCGTGGCGCCCGGCACCGAGAGGCAGCCCTCCGCTTCGTCGAGGAGCCTCCTGCGCGAGGCGTCGAGCGGTTCCAGGACCGGATTGACGATGTGCCCGACGTGCCGCACTCCGTCGTCGTCGGGGCAGTCGTACACGAACACCCGCAAACCGACCCCCACCTGGTTCGCCGCGAGTCCGGCCCCGTCCGCGATGTACATGGTCAGGAACATGTCGTCGATGAGCGCGGCGAGGTCCGGACCGAACTCGGTGACGTCCCGGCACGGCTTGTGCAGGACCTCCTCGCCGGCCTCGGTGATCCGCCGGACCCTCCCCTGACGTGCCCCGGGCGCGAGCCGCGGGTACGAGTCGACGGGCCGTCCCTGCACGAAGACGCTCGGCATCTGTTGTCTCCCTGTCGATGGTGGCGGGAGAGCGGGCTTCCGGCAGCGGGAGCCTCCCCGCCCTTCGGGACTCATCACAACAGAACACCCGGGCCGGTCCCAGGAGCAGTCCGGCCACGCGGGGCCGTCGACGTCAACGCCCGGCCAGGCCGGGACAATTCGGGCACAAGATGCCGGAGTGACGGGAGCGCACGGTCGGGCCGCGGTGCGAGTGGCCCCCAGAAAGGCCCTGACGGCCCCTGGAGCGGCCCGGAGCCGGGCCGACGGGCGGCGGGGCCCGAACGGCCCCGGACAGGCCGGGAGGGCCGATGCCTCACAGCGGCAACGACCCTCGAGCCCGAACGTACGGATGCGTCAGACGACGCGTGGCGTCACAGGACGCGCAGGACGCGTGGCGTCAGAGGACGCGCACCGCGCCCGACGCCGGGTAGCCCGACAGGTCCTGGATGACGACGCCCTTGGACGGGTTGGCCGCGTCCAGGTACTGACCGTCCCCGATGTAGACACCCACGTGGTACGCGGAGCCCTTGCCGCCCCAGTACAGGATGTCGCCGACCTGGACGCTGGACAGCGGCACGTCGGTGCCGGCCATCGACTGGTCCTGCGAGACGCGCGGCAGGTCCACACCCACCTGCTTGTACGCGGCCTGCACGAGGGAGGAGCAGTCCCAGGCGTTGGGACCGGTGGCGCCCATGACGTAGGCGTCGCCCACCTGGGCCTTGAGGAACGCGATGACCGTCGCGACGCTGCCGCTGGCAGGGGCCGACACGGACGTCGAGGCGGAAGCGGACGCGGAGGCGGAGAGGGTGGCGCGCTCGGCGCTGCGCGTGGCCCGCTCGGCGGCGGCCTTGCGGGCGGCCTCGGCGGCCTTCTTCTTGGCCTCCGCCTTCTTCTTCGCCTCGGCGAGGTCCTTCTTGGCCTCCGCGGCGGCCTTGGCGGCGGCGGCGTCACGCTCGGCGCGCAGCTCGTAGTTCGCGGCGGCCTGCTGGGTGGCGGCCGCGGACTGGGCGACCTGAGCGGACATATCGGCCGTCAGGGTGGGCAGTTCGATGGTCTGCGTCACCGGCTCGGCGGCGTTCGCCGAAGCCGACGCACCCGCCGCTGCCATGCTGAGGACGCCACCGGCAACTCCGGCACGCATGGCGATCGAGGAGGTCGCGCTGCGGCGGGGTTTCCGGTGGCTGCGTATGTGAGCGGTGTGGGACATGGGAATAACCGGTACCAGGGGCTCCTTCATATCTTCAAGAAACGTGTGCTGCGCCACAGTTACTCAATCGGGCCCTCAAAACCCCCGAACGAGGCCCTTTATTGACGCCCTAACGGACATTGCGGGCGCCTCGTGACCGGCCTGTGATCACGGTCTTTGATCAATACGCCCGAATTGCCCCGCGCCTACCACCGGTTGGGTTGATTGGCCAAGCCCCGTTCTCATGGACCTCTCATCCATGTGACGGAGGTCACGCAACGGTTGCCTCGCCGGTCGCGTCCCGGCGCGTAGATCACGGCCGGATCACGAGCTCGCGAAGATCGTGAACGCATGCACGCGTCCACACCTCGCCCCACACGCCCTCTGACGTGTGAACGCGCCTCTATCAAGAGATCAAGTCCATCACCAATTTGCATGCAAGAGAACCCTCTTGATATTGAGACGACCCATCCCACCTGCGGTGACGAGCCAAAATGTCACCTCTCGTGATCACTCGGACGCTTCGCGTGTGAAGATCACCGCTCATCCGACTTCATGATCGATCGTCAGGTGGTGGAGATCACAAAGCTTGTGCAATACCCCGTGTCGCAGATCACAGAGCGTCGGGCATAAGATGCACGCGATTGGGCTTGTGACCTGCTTCACATGTTCTCGATCTTCGCCGGGGCGGGCGGGGTTCGAGGGACAGGTGGGGCGGATGTGAGCCCGACGTAATCCGCCAGCAGTCAGTGCCGACTGAGAGGAGCGAGGAGCGGTGAACGCTTATGCGCCCATCCTCGTACTGGGAGCCCTCGGGGCAGGCTTTGCGATCTTCTCCGTGGTCATGGCCACGTTGATCGGGCCCAAGCGGTACAACCGCGCCAAGCTCGAGGCCTACGAGTGCGGCATCGAGCCGACCCCCACGCCGGCCGGCGGCGGGCGCTTCCCGATCAAGTACTACCTGACGGCGATGCTCTTCATCATCTTCGATATCGAGATCGTCTTCCTCTACCCCTGGGCCGTCACCTTCGACGCCCTGGGGATCTTCGGGCTCGTGGAGATGCTGCTCTTCGTGCTCACCGTCTTCGTCGCGTACGCGTACGTATGGCGGCGCGGCGGCCTGGAATGGGACTGAGGGGCCACAAGTCATGGGACTCGAAGAAAAGCTGCCGAGCGGCTTCCTGCTGACCACCGTCGAGCAGGCCGCGGGCTGGGTGCGCAAGTCGTCGGTCTTCCCGGCCACGTTCGGCCTCGCCTGCTGCGCCATCGAGATGATGACCACCGGCGCCGGGCGCTACGACCTGGCGCGCTTCGGCATGGAGGTCTTCCGGGGTTCGCCCCGCCAGGCGGACCTGATGATCGTCGCCGGCCGGGTGAGCCAGAAGATGGCGCCGGTGCTGCGGCAGGTCTACGACCAGATGCCGAACCCCAAGTGGGTGATCTCCATGGGGGTCTGCGCCTCCTCCGGCGGCATGTTCAACAACTACGCCATCGTCCAGGGCGTCGACCACATCGTGCCGGTCGACATCTACCTCCCCGGCTGCCCGCCCCGGCCGGAGATGCTGCTGGACGCGATCCTCAAGCTCCACCAGAAGATCCAGAGCTCCAAGCTCGGCGTGAACGCCGAGGAGGCGGCCCGCGAGGCGGAGGAAGCGGCGCTCAAGGCGCTGCCCACCATCGAGATGAAGGGGCTGCTGCGGTGAGCGACGCGAACGGCAACGCCGGCGGTGCCAACCCGGAGAAGGACCTCAGCGCGTCCAACCTCCCCGGGCAGCGCGGCCAGGGCGGCGAGGAGATCCGCGTCCAGCGCGGCATGTTCGGCGCCGGCGACGGCGGCGACACCACCGGCTACGGCGGCCTGGTCCGCTCGGTCCGGCTCCCGGGACCGGCGACCCGCCCCTACGGCGGCTGGTTCGACGAGGTCGCCGACGAACTCGAGGGGGCGCTGGAGGAGCAGGGACTGGTCCCCGGCAACGCCATCGAGAGGACGGTCGTCGACCGCGACGAGCTGACCTTCCACATCGAGCGCGAGCACCTGGTCCGCGTCGCCCGCACCCTGCGCGACGACCCGGCGCTGCGCTTCGAGCTGTGCACCGGCGTCAGCGGCGTGCACTACCCGAACGACAAGGGCCGCGAGCTGCACGCCGTCTACCACCTGCGCTCGATCACCCACAACCGGGTGATCCGCCTGGAGGTCAGCGCCCCCGACAGCGACCCGCACATCCCGTCGCTGTTCTCGGTCTACCCGACGAACGACTGGCACGAGCGCGAGACGTACGACTTCTTCGGAATCGTCTTCGACGGCCACCCCGCCCTGACGCGGATCATGATGCCGGACGACTGGCAGGGCTTTCCGCAGCGCAAGGACTACCCCCTCGGCGGCATCCCCGTCGAGTACAAGGGCGCCCAGATCCCGGCTCCGGACCAGCGGAGGTCGTACTCATGAGCACTTCGCACGCCTCCCCTCGGGAGACCACAGAGGGCACCGTCTACACGGTCACCGGCGGCGACTGGGACGAGGTCGTCCAGTCCGCCGCCCGCGCCGACGACGAGCGCATCGTCGTCAACATGGGCCCGCAGCACCCCTCCACGCACGGTGTGCTCCGGCTGATCCTGGAGATCGAGGGCGAGACCGTCACCGAGGCCCGCTGCGGAATCGGTTATCTGCACACCGGCATCGAGAAGAACCTCGAGTACCGGACGTGGACCCAGGGCACCACGTTCGTGACGCGCATGGACTACCTGACGCCGTTCTTCAACGAGACGGCGTACTGCCTCGGCGTCGAGAAGCTCCTCGGCATCGAGGACCAGATCCCGGACCGGGCCTCGATCATCCGCGTGCTCCTGATGGAGCTCAACCGGCTCTCCTCGCATCTGGTGTGCATCGCCACCGGCGGCATGGAGCTCGGCGCGACCACGATCATGATCTACGGATTCCGTGATCGTGAACTCATTCTCGATATCTACGAGCTGATCACCGGCCTGCGGATGAACCACGCGTACATCCGCCCCGGCGGACTCGCCCAGGACCTGCCGCCCGGCGCGGTGGACCAGATCCGCGAGTTCGTGAAGAAGATGAGGAAGAACCTCCCGGAGTACGACAAGCTCGCCACCGGGAACCCCATCTTCAAGGCCCGTATGCAGGACGTCGGCTATCTCGACCTGGCCGGCTGCATGGCCCTCGGCGCGACGGGCCCGGTCCTGCGCTCCACCGGCCTGCCGCACGACCTGCGCAAGGCCCAGCCGTACTGCGGCTACGAGACGTACGACTTCGAGATCCCGACCGCCGACACCTGCGACTCCTACGGCCGGTTCCTCATCCGGCTGGAGGAGATGCGCCAGTCCCTCCGGATCGTCGAGCAGTGCCTGGACCGGCTCCAGCCCGGCCCGGTCATGGTCGCCGACAAGAAGATCGCCTGGCCGGCCCAGCTCGCCCTGGGCCCCGACGGACTCGGCAACTCCCTCGACCACATCAAGAAGATCATGGGCACGTCCATGGAGGCCCTGATCCACCACTTCAAGCTGGTCACCGAGGGCTTCCGCGTCCCGCCGGGACAGGCGTACGCGGCGGTCGAGTCGCCCAAGGGCGAGCTCGGGGTGCACGTCGTGTCCGACGGCGGCACCCGCCCCTACCGGGTCCACTTCCGCGACCCGTCCTTCACCAACCTGCAGGCCATGGCGGCGATGTGCGAGGGCGGCCAGGTCGCCGACGTCATCGTCGCCGTCGCGTCCATCGACCCCGTGATGGGAGGCGTCGACCGGTGACCACATCGTCTTCCGAGCGGGGCGTCAGCCTGGGCATGCCCGAACTGCCCGCCCCCGCCTACCCGGACGACGTCCGGGCCCGTCTGGAGACGGACGCGCGCGAGATCATCGCCCGCTACCCGGACTCCCGGTCCGCCCTCCTGCCGCTGCTGCACCTCGTGCAGGCCGAAGAAGGGCACGTGACCCGCACCGGCATGCGGTTCTGCGCGGACGTGCTCGGCCTGACCACCGCCGAGGTCACCGCGGTCGCCACCTTCTACACCATGTACCGCCGCCGGCCGAGCGGCGACTACCAGGTGGGGGTGTGCACCAACACTCTGTGCGCCGTGATGGGCGGCGACGCGATCTTCGAGGAGCTCCAGGAGCACCTCGGCGTCGGCAACGGCGAGACCACCGGCGACGGCAAGGTCACCCTGGAGCACATCGAGTGCAACGCGGCCTGCGACTTCGCGCCGGTCGTGATGGTCAACTGGGAGTTCTTCGACAACCAGACCCCGGCCACCGCCAAGCGCCTCGTCGACGACCTGCGCGCCGGACGCCCGGTCACACCCACGCGTGGGGCGCCCGTCTGCACCTTCAAAGAGACCGCCCGGATCCTGGCCGGCTTCCCCGACGAGCGGGACGGGGCCGTCGAGTCCGGGGGAAGCGCGGGACCCGCCTCCCTGATCGGCCTGAAGCTCGCCAAGGGGGAGACCTCCCCCGCGCGCGTGGTGCACCCGCGCGGTGAGGCGGCCCGCACCGGGGCACCGCACGAGCCGTCACCGACGGAGCACCTGAGCTCGCACGACGCGCCGCAGGACACGTCGGCCTCCGACCCGGCCCACCCGGCCGGGCCCACCGCCGAGGAGGGGGAGTGATGACCTTGGCACCCGAGCTGAAAGACACGAGCCCCGAGAAGCTGCTCGCACCGGTGCTGTCGGCCTTCTGGGACGAGGACAGGTCCTGGACGCTGGACGTCTACCGGCGGCACGACGGGTACGAAGGGCTGCGCAAGGCGCTCGCCATGTCTCCGGACGACCTGATCGCGTACGTCAAGGACTCCGGTCTGCGCGGGCGCGGCGGCGCGGGATTCCCCACGGGCATGAAGTGGCAGTTCATTCCGCAAGGGGATGGAAAGCCGCACTATCTCGTTGTCAACGCCGACGAGTCGGAGCCGGGGACGTGCAAGGACATCCCGCTCCTCTTCGCGAACCCGCACAGCCTCATCGAGGGCATGATCATCGCGTGCTACGCCATCAGGTCGTCGCATGCCTTCATCTATCTGCGTGGTGAAGTCGTCCCGGTGCTGCGGCGGTTGCACTCGGCCGTGCGCGAGGCGTACGAGGCCGGCTTCCTCGGCGAGAACATCCAGGGCAGCGGACTGAACCTCGACATCACCGTGCACGCGGGCGCGGGCGCGTACATCTGCGGTGAGGAGACCGCACTGCTGGACTCGCTCGAAGGCCGCCGGGGGCAGCCGCGGCTTCGTCCCCCCTTCCCTGCCGTCGCGGGCCTCTACGCGTGCCCGACTGTGGTGAACAACGTCGAATCGATCGCGTCGGTTCCCGCGATCCTTCAGCGGGGCAAGGAGTGGTTCCGGTCGATGGGGAGTGAGAAGTCGCCCGGCTTCACGCTCTACTCCCTCTCCGGTCACGTCGCCAGTCCCGGCCAGTACGAGGCGCCGCTCGGGATCACGCTCCGCCAGCTCCTCGACATGAGCGGCGGGATGCGCCCCGGGCACCGCCTCAAGTTCTGGACGCCGGGCGGCTCCTCGACCCCGATGTTCACCGACGAGCATCTCGACGTCCCTCTTGATTACGAAGGAGTGGGCGCCGCGGGTTCCATGCTCGGCACCAAAGCTCTCCAGTGCTTCGACGAGACGACCTGCGTGGTCCGTGCCGTCACGCGCTGGACCGAGTTCTACGCCCACGAGTCCTGCGGCAAGTGCACACCCTGCCGCGAAGGCACCTACTGGCTCGTGCAGTTGCTGCGCGACATCGAGGCCGGGAAGGGACAGATGTCCGACCTCGACAAGCTGAACGACATCGCCGACAACATCAACGGCAAGTCCTTCTGCGCCCTCGGCGACGGCGCCGCCTCGCCGATCTTCTCCTCGCTGAAGTACTTCCGCGAGGAGTACGAGCAGCACATCACGGGCCGGGGCTGTCCCTTCGACCCGGCCAAGTCGACGGCCTGGGCCGACCGCACGGAGGTGAACGCATGACCGTGACCACCAGCTCTCCCTCCGGCGGGGGAGAGGCGGCGGTCCCGCCGGAGGACCTCGTGTCGCTGACGATCGACGGCGCGGAGATCAGCGTGCCCAAGGGCACCCTGGTCATCCGGGCCGCCGAGCAGCTCGGCATCGAGATCCCTCGGTTCTGCGACCACCCCCTGCTCGACCCGGCCGGCGCCTGCCGCCAGTGCATCGTCGAGGTCGAGGGCCAGCGCAAGCCCATGGCGTCCTGCACCATCACCTGCACCGACGGCATGGTGGTCAAGACCCATCTCACCTCCCCGGTCGCGGAGAAGGCCCAGAAGGGTGTGATGGAGCTCCTGCTCATCAACCACCCGCTGGACTGCCCGGTCTGCGACAAGGGCGGCGAGTGCCCGCTGCAGAACCAGGCCATGTCGCACGGCGACGCCGACTCCCGCTTCGAGGGCCGCAAGCGGACCTACGAGAAGCCCGTCCCGATCTCCACGCAGGTGCTGCTCGACCGCGAGCGGTGCGTGCTGTGCGCCCGCTGCACCCGGTTCTCCAACCAGGTCGCGGGCGACCCGATGATCGAGCTGATCGAGCGGGGCGCGCTCCAGCAGGTCGGCACCGGCGAGGGCGACCCGTTCGAGTCGTATTTCTCCGGCAACACCATCCAGATCTGCCCGGTCGGCGCGCTGACCTCGGCGGCGTACCGATTCCGCTCCCGTCCCTTCGACCTGGTCTCCTCCCCGTCGGTGTGCGAGCACTGCTCGGGCGGCTGCGCCACGCGCACCGACCACCGGCGCGGCAAGGTCATGCGGCGGCTCGCCGCCGAGGACCCCGAGGTCAACGAGGAGTGGATCTGCGACAAGGGGCGCTTCGGGTTCCGGTACGCGCAGCAGCGCGACCGGCTCGAGACGCCGATGGTGCGCAACGCCGAGGGCGAGCTGGAACCGGCCTCCTGGCCGGAGGCGCTGCAGATCGCGGCCCAGGGGCTGCTGGCCTCCCGGGGCCGCACCGGGGTCCTGACCGGCGGCCGCCTCACCATCGAGGACGCCTACGCCTACAGCAAGTTCGCGCGCGTGGCGCTCGACACCAACGACATCGACTTCCGCGCGCGCGTGCACAGCGGTGAGGAGGCCGACTTCCTCGCCGCCCGGATCGCCGGACGCGGCCGGGACCTCGACGGCACGGGCGTCACCTACACCGCGCTGGAGAAGGCACCGGCCGTCCTGCTGGTCGGGTTCGAGGCGGAGGAGGAGGCGCCCGGCGTCTTCCTGCGGCTGCGCAAGGCCTGGCGCAAGCACGGGCAGCGGACCTTCTCGCTGGCCACACACACCACCCGGGGCCTGGAGAAGGCCGGCGGCACGCTGCTGTCGGCCGCTCCCGGCACCGAGACCGAGTGGCTGGACGCGCTCGCGGACGGTGCCGGCCTGGAGGGCGACGGTGCGCTCGCCGCCGAGGCGCTGCGCGCCGAGGGTGCGGTGATCGTCGTCGGAGAGCGGCTGGCCGCTGTGGCCGGCGGGCTCACCGCCGCCGCACGCACCGCCTCCGCGACCGGTGCCCGGCTGGTGTGGATGCCGCGCCGGGCCGGGGAACGCGGCGCGATCGAGGCGGGCGCGCTGCCGTCGCTGCTGCCGGGCGGACGCCCGGCCACCGATCCGCGCGCGCGTGACGAGGTCGCCGGCGTCTGGGGCGTGGCCGGTCTCCCGCACCGCTACGGCCGTGACACCGACCAGATCGTGGAGGCCGCCGCGACCGGAGAGCTCCAGGCCCTCCTGGTGGCGGGCGTGGAGATCGCCGACCTGCCCGACCCGGCACGCGCGCGTGCGGCGCTCGACGAGGTGGGCTTCCTGGTCTCCCTGGAACTGCGGCCGAGCGAGGTCAGCCGCAAGGCCGACGTGGTCCTGCCCGTCGCCGCGGTCGCCGAGAAGGCCGGCACCTTCCTCAACTGGGAAGGCCGGATCCGCTTCTTCGAGGCCGCGCTCAAACCCGACCAGATGACTCGCCGCCCCGCGCCCACCGACGCGCGCGTGCTGCAGATGCTGGCCGACGCCATGGACGTCCACCTCGGACTGCCGGACCTGCGCACCGTACGCGGCGAGATCGACCGGCTCGGCGCCTGGGACGGCCCGCGGGCCACCGAACCCCTGGAGACCGCGGCCGCGCTGCCGCGGCCGGCCGCCGGGGAAGCCGTACTGGCCGGGCACCGGCTGCTGCTGGACCAGGGCCTCCTCCAGCAGGGTGACGAGGCACTCGCCGGCACCCGGCACGCCGCCCGCGCGCGGGTGTCGTCCGCGACGGCCGCCGAAGCGGGCGTCAAGGACGGCGACCTGCTCGCGGTCACCGGCCCCCGGGGAGTCGTGGAACTCCCGCTCCAGATCGGTGACATGCCCGACCGGGTGGTGTGGCTGCCGCTCAACTCCACCGGCGGCGGCGTCGCCTCCGACACCGGGGCGCGGCCCGGCTCCCTCGTCCGCATCGGCCCGGCGACGCTCGCCGGCGAGGCCCCCAAGGAGGTGGAGGCATGAGCCCGTACCTCGCCGCAGAAGACCTCTCGATGTTCGGCACCGACCCCTGGTGGCTGGTCGTCATCAAGGCGGTGTTCTGCTTCGCCTTCCTGATGGTGACCGTGCTGGTCTCCATCGTGATGGAGCGCAAGGTCGTCGCCTGGATGCAGCTGCGCATCGGCCCCAACCGGCACGGTCCCTGGGGCATGCTCCAGTCGCTCGCCGACGGCATCAAACTGATGCTGAAGGAGGACGTGATCGTCAAGCGCGCGGACAAGGTGGTGTACGTCCTCGCGCCGGTCATCGCGGCGATCCCGGCCTTCATGGCGATCGCGGTGATCCCCTTCGGCCCGGCCGGCAACGAGATCTCGATCTTCGGCCAGCGCACCACGATGCAGCTCACCGACCTGCCGATCGCGATGCTCTACATCCTCGCGGTCGCCTCGGTCGGCATCTACGGCATCGTGCTGGCGGGCTGGAGCTCCGGCTCGACGTACCCGCTGCTGGGCGGCCTGCGCTCCTGCGCGCAGATGATCTCCTACGAGATCGCGATGGGCGCCGCCTTCGCCTCCGTGTTCCTCTACTCGGGGTCGATGTCGACGTCGACGATCGTCGAGCAGCAGGCCGACCGCTGGTACATCGTGCTGCTGCCCGTCTCCTTCATCATCTACATCGTGACGATGGTCGGTGAGACCAACCGCGCCCCCTTCGACATGCCGGAGTCCGAGGGCGACCTGGTAGGCGGCTTCAACACCGAGTACTCGTCGATCAAGTTCGCGATGTTCATGCTCGCCGAGTACGTCAACATGGTGACCGTCTCGGCCGTCGCCACCACGCTGTTCCTCGGCGGCTGGCGGGCCCCCTGGCCGATCAGCACCTTCTGGGAGGGCGCCAACCACGGCTGGTGGCCGCTGCTCTGGTTCACGGTCAAGGTCCAGCTGCTGCTGTTCATGTTCATCTGGATCCGCGGCACCCTCCCGCGTGTCCGCTACGACCAGCTGATGAAGCTCGGCTGGAAGGTCCTCATCCCGGTCTCACTGGTGTGGCTGATGCTCGTCGCGAGCGTCCGGGCCTTCCGCAACGAGGGCTACGACTTCGCCGACATCGCCCTCTACGTGGGGGGCGGCGTCCTCGCCCTGCTGCTGCTCTCCTTCGTCGCCGACATGTTCCGCGAGAAGGCCCAGAAGGCCGAACAGCCGGCCGAGGCCCCGGCCGCCTTCGACCCGATGGCGGGCGGGTTCCCCGTACCGCCCCTGCCCGGACAGGAACTTCCACCGGTCCCGCGCCGCCGCTCGCGCCGCGAGCGGGAGCTGATTGTCAGTGGTGGGCCCGATACTCAGAGTGACGGATCTCTGGGCGGAACTACGGATGGAAAGGAGGCGTCCGATGACTGAGGAACCCAAGGACACCAAGCCCGGTTTCCAGAACCCCGTGGCCGGCTTCGGCGTGACCTTCAAGGCCATGTTCAAGAAGCGTCTGACCGAGCAGTACCCGGAGCAGCAGAAGACCACGGCTCCGCGCTTCCACGGACGGCACCAGCTCAACCGCCATCCGGACGGCCTGGAGAAGTGCGTCGGCTGCGAGCTGTGCGCCTGGGCCTGCCCCGCCGACGCGATCTACGTGGAGGGCGCGGACAACACCGACGAGGAGCGCTACTCGCCGGGCGAGCGCTACGGCCGCGTTTACCAGATCAACTACGCCCGCTGCATCCTGTGCGGCCTGTGCATCGAGGCCTGCCCCACCCGCGCGCTCACGATGACCAACGAGTTCGAACTGGCCGACTCCAGCCGGGCCAACCTCATCTACACCAAGGAGCAGCTGCTCGCCGGTCTCGAGGAGGGCATGGTCGACTCGCCCCACGCCATCTACCCCGGGACGGACGAACAGGACTACTACCGGGGCCTGGTGACGGAGGCCGCGCCCGGCACCGAGCAGCAGGCCACCCACTCCGAGGGCGAGGTCGTGCAGGAGGCCGACTCGACCTTCGGCGGGACGGAACCGGCGTCGGGGAAGGTGGCCGGCCGATGACCACCCAGCTCGCCGCCTACTCCACCTCCACCGGAGAGGCCGTCCAGTTCTGGATCCTCGGCACCGTCGCGGTGATCGGCGCCCTGTGCACCATCCTCATGAAGAGGGCCGTGCACAGCGCGCTCTGCCTCGCCGGCACCATGATCATCCTGGCGGTGTTCTACCTCGCCAACGGCGCCTACTTCCTGGGCGTCGTGCAGATCGTCGTCTACACCGGCGCGATCATGATGCTGTTCCTGTTCGTCGTGATGCTCGTCGGCGTCACCGCCGCGGACTCCCTGAAGGAGACCATCAAGGGCCAGCGCTGGCTGGCCCTGGTGTGCGGACTCGGCTTCGGCGTCCTGCTGACGGCCGGGATCGGCAACGCGTCCCTGAAGGAGTTCAACGGCATCGGCCAGGCGAACGCCGGGGGCAACGTGGAGGGCCTGGCAGCCCTCCTCTTCACCAAGTACGTCTTCGCGTTCGAGATCACCGGCGCCCTGCTCATCACGGCCGCCGTCGGCGCCATGGTGCTCACCCACCGCGAGCGCACCGAGCGCGCCAAGACGCAGCGGGAGCTCTCCGAGGAGCGCGTCCGCGAGGGCAAGCAGCTGCCGCCGCTGCCGGCGCCCGGTGTGTACGCCCGTCACAACGCGGTCGACATCGCGGGCCTGCTGCCCGACGGCACACCGTCCGACCTCACCGTCAGCAAGACCCTGCGCGAGCGCGGCCAGATCCGTGACGTCTCACAGGAGGCGATCAACGACCTCAAGGCCCTGGAGCAGCGGTCCGAGGAGAGGCTGGAGCGCCGGGCGGTCGGGCCGGCGAAGTTCCAGCGGTCCGAGGAGGCGTCGAAGTGAACCCCGTCAACTACCTCTATCTCGCGGCCCTGTTGTTCACGATCGGCGCCACCGGCGTGCTGATCAGGCGCAACGCGATCGTCGTGTTCATGTGCATCGAGCTCATGCTCAACGCCTGCAACCTCGCGTTCGTCGCCTTCTCCCGGATGCACGGCAACCTCGACGGCCAGGTCATCGCCTTCTTCACGATGGTGGTCGCCGCCGCCGAGGTCGTGGTCGGGCTCGCGATCATCGTGTCCCTGTTCCGTGCCCGCCACTCGGCCTCGGTCGACGACGCCAGCCTGATGAAGCTGTAAGGGGTCGGAAGAATCGTGGAGAACCTCATTGCGCTGCTGGTGGCGGCGCCCTTGCTCGGAGCGGCGGTCCTGCTGTGCGGCGGGCGGCGGCTGGACGCCGTCGGCCACTGGATCGGCACCCTGCTCGCGGCCGTCTCCTTCGTGCTCGGCCTGGTGCTGTTCACCGACATGCTGGGGAAGAGCGCCGACCACCGGGAGATGGGCCAGCACCTGTTCAGCTGGATCCCGGTCGAGGGCTTCCAGGCGGACGTCGCCTTCCAGCTCGACCAGCTGTCCATGACGTTCGTGCTGCTGATCACGGGCGTCGGATCACTGATCCACCTGTACTCGATCGGGTACATGGAGCACGACGAGCGGCGCCGCCGCTTCTTCGGCTATCTGAACCTGTTCCTCGCGGCGATGCTGATCCTCGTCCTCGCCGACAACTACCTGCTGCTGTACGTCGGCTGGGAGGGCGTCGGTCTCGCCTCCTACCTGCTGATCGGCTTCTGGCAGCACAAGCCCAGCGCCGCCACGGCCGCGAAGAAGGCCTTCCTGGTCAACCGCGTCGGCGACATGGGCCTGTCCATCGCGATCATGCTGATGTTCCTGTGGTTCGGCACCTTCGCGTTCGGCCCGGTGCTCGGCAGCCACGCGGAGGCGGGGCTCGCCGGTGCCGCCGGTGAGGACAAGCTCACCGCCATCGCCCTGATGCTGCTGCTCGCCGCCTGCGGCAAGTCCGCCCAGGTGCCGCTGCAGTCCTGGCTCGGGGACGCGATGGAGGGCCCCACCCCGGTGTCGGCCCTCATCCACGCCGCGACCATGGTGACCGCGGGCGTCTACCTGATCGTCCGCTCCGCGGCCGTCTTCAACGGTGCTCCGGACGCGCAGCTGGTCGTCACCATCGTCGGCGCGGTCACGCTCCTGTTCGGTGCGATCGTCGGTTGCGCGAAGGACGACATCAAGAAGGCGCTGGCCGGCTCGACCATGTCGCAGATCGGCTACATGATCCTCGCCGCCGGCCTCGGCCCCATCGGCTACGTCTTCGCGATCATGCACCTGGTGACGCACGGCTTCTTCAAGGCCGGCCTGTTCCTCGGCGCCGGCTCGGTCATGCACGGCATGAACGACGAGGTCGACATGCGCCGCTACGGCGGACTGCGGAAGTACATGCCGGTCACCTTCGTCACCTTCGGCCTCGGCTACCTGGCCATCATCGGCTTCCCGGGCCTGTCCGGGTTCTTCTCCAAGGACAAGATCATCGAGGCGGCGTTCGCCAAGGGCGGCACCGAGGGCTGGATCCTCGGCGCCTGCGCTCTGCTCGGCGCGGCCATCACCGCGTTCTACATGACGCGCGTGATGCTGATGACGTTCTTCGGCGAGGAGCGCTGGCGCAACGCCCCGACGCCGTCCCCGGCCCGGCCGGACGTGGAGCCCGCCGCCGAGACGCGCGGCGAGTACACCCCTCCCCACCCGCACGAGTCGCCCAAGGTGATGACGATCCCGATGATCGTGCTGGCCGTCGGGTCGGTCGCGGGCGGCGCGTTCTTCAGCATCGGCGACCGGTTCATGCACTGGCTGGAGCCGATCACCGGGCACAGCCACGGCAACCCGCCGATCAGCGCGGGCGTGGTCACCGGCGCGACCGTCGCGTGCATGATCATCGGCGTCGCCCTCGCCTGGGCCCAGTACGGCCGCCGTCCGGTCCCGGCCGTCGCCCCGCGCGGCTCGCTGCTCACCCGGGCCGCCCGGCGCGACCTGCTCCAGGACGACTTCAACCACGTCGTCCTCGTCCGCGGCGGCGAGCACCTCACGCGGTCCCTGGTCTACGTCGACCACACCCTGGTCGACGGCGTCGTCAACGGCACGGCGGCCTCGGTCGGCGGCCTGTCCGGGCGGATGCGCAGGCTGCAGAACGGCTTCGCCCGCTCCTACGCGGTCTCGATGTTCGGGGGTGCGGCGGTCATCGTCGCCGCGACCCTGCTGATGAGGGCGGTCTGATACCGATGTCCTTTCCTCTGCTGACAGTGACAGCGGCGCTCCCGGCCATCGGAGCGATCGCCACGGCCGCCGTACCGGCCGCGAAGCGCACCGCGGCCAAGTGGCTGGCGCTGCTCTTCTCGCTCGCCACGCTCGTCCTGGCGATCACCGTCCTGGTCCGCTTCGACCCGGACGGCGACCGCTACCAGCTCACCGAGTCCCACGCCTGGATCGCCGACTTCGGCGTCCGTTACGAACTGGGTGTGGACGGCATCGGGGTGGCGCTGATCGCCCTGACCGCCCTGCTGATCCCGTTCATCATCCTCGCGGGCTGGCACGACGCCGACCCTCTGGAGACCGGCAGCAGCCGCTGGCGGCCGACGCAGGGCTTCTTCGCCCTGATCCTCGCCGTCGAGGCGATGGTGATCCTCTCCTTCGAGGCCACCGACGTCTTCCTCTTCTACATCTTCTTCGAAGCCATGCTGATCCCGATGTACTTCCTCATCGGCGGCTTCGGGGACCGTGCCCACGAGCACGGCGAGAAGGCGGCGGCGACGCAACGGTCGTACGCGGCGGTGAAGTTCCTCCTCTACAACCTGGCCGGCGGTCTGATCATGCTGGCCGCGGTGATCGGCCTGTACGTGGTCGCCGGGAACTTCTCGCTCCAGGAGATCGCCGAGGCCCGCGCCAACGGCACGCTCGACATGGCGACCAGCACCGAACGGTGGCTGTTCCTCGGCTTCTTCTTCGCCTTCGCGGTGAAGGCGCCGCTGTGGCCGCTGCACACCTGGCTGCCCAACGCCATGCAGGAGTCCACCGCCCCGGTCGCCGTGCTCATCACGGCGGTCGTCGACAAGGTCGGCACCTTCGCGATGCTCCGCTTCTGCCTCCAGCTCTTCCCGGAAGCCAGCAAGTGGGCCACACCCGTGATCCTCGTCCTCGCCCTGATCAGCATCATCTACGGGGCGCTGCTCGCGGTCGGCCAGCGGGACATCAAGCGCCTGATCGCCTACGCGTCCATCTCCCACTTCGGCTTCATCATCATGGGCATCTTCGCGATGACCAGCCAGGGCCAGTCCGGCGCGACGCTCTACATGATCAACCACGGCATCTCGACGGCCGCGCTGATGCTGGTGGCGGGCTTCCTGATCTCCCGGCGCGGCTCGCGGCTCATCGCCGACTACGGCGGAGTGCAGAAGGTCGCCCCGGTGCTCGCCGGCACGTTCCTGATCGGCAGCCTGGCGACGCTGTCGCTGCCGGGGCTGGCACCGTTCGTCAGTGAGTTCCTGGTCCTGGTCGGCACGTTCACGCGCTACCCGGTGATCGGCATCATCGCCACCTTCGGCATCGTCCTCGCCGCGCTCTACACCCTCGTCCTCTACCAGCGGACGATGACCGGCCCGGTGAAACCGGAGGTCTCCGCGATGCCGGACCTCAGGATGCGGGAGCTCGTGGTCGTCACCCCGCTGGTCGTCCTGCTGATCTTCCTGGGCGTCTACCCGAAGCCCCTCACGCAGATCATCGATCCGGCGGTCAAGCAGACCATGTCCGACGTACAGAAGAAGGACCCCCAGCCCGAGGTGGAGGCGGCCAAGTGAGCGCAACAGCCGTCCACAGCCTGTGGACAACCGCGGCCGACCCGATCACCAAGATCGACGCGCCGAAGTTCGAGTACGGACAGTTGTCGCCGACCCTGATCGTCGTCGGCGCGGCGATCATCGGGATCCTGATCGAGGCGTTCGTCCCGCGAAAGTCGCGTTACTACGCCCAGATGTTCGTGTCCGTCGTCGCGCTCGCCGCCGCCTTCGCCGCGGTCGTGGCGCTCGCGGCCGACGGGTACGGCACGACCAAGGCGCGCATCGCGGCGATGGGCGCGATCGCCGTCGACGGTCCCGCCCTGTTCCTGCAGGGCACGATCCTGCTGACGGCGATGGTGGGCCTGTTCACCTTCGCCGAGCGGCGCCTCGACCCGGTGGTGCACGGCAACCGCGTCGACTCCTTCGCCGCGCAGGCCGCGTCCGTGCCGGGCAGCGAGAGCGAGAAGGCCGCGGTCAAGGCCGGGTTCACCACCACCGAGGTGTTCCCGCTGCTGCTGTTCGCCGTCGCCGGCATGCTGATCTTCCCGGCGGCCAACGACCTGCTGACGCTGTTCGTCGCGCTGGAGGTCCTCTCCCTGCCGCTGTACCTGCTGTGTGCGCTGGCCCGCCGCAAGCGGCTCATGTCGCAGGAGGCGGCGGTCAAGTACTTCCTGCTCGGCGCCTTCGCCTCCGCGTTCACCCTGTTCGGCATCGCCCTGCTCTACGGCTACGCGGGCTCGATGTCGTACGCGACGATCGCGCAGGTCGTCGAGGGCACCGTGCAGGACGTCAACCCGGCGCTCGCCGACACCATGGGCAACGACGCGCTGCTGCTGATCGGCGCCGCGCTGCTGGTGATGGGCCTGCTGTTCAAGGTGGGCGCGGTGCCCTTCCACATGTGGACGCCGGACGTGTACCAGGGCGCGCCGACGCCGGTGACCGGGTTCATGGCGGCGGCGACGAAGGTGGCGGCGTTCGGCGCGCTGCTGCGGCTGCTGTACGTCGTGCTGCCCGGTCTGCGCTGGGACTGGCGGCCGGTCATGTGGGCCGTGGCCATCGTCACCATGCTGGGCGGTGCGATCGTCGCGATCACGCAGACGGACATCAAGCGGCTGCTGGCGTACTCGTCGATCGCGCACGCCGGGTTCATCCTCGCGGGTGTCATCGCGACCACGCCCGACGGCGTCTCGTCGGTGCTGTTCTACCTGGCGGCGTACTCGTTCGTGACGATCGGCGCCTTCGCGGTGGTCACCCTGGTCCGCGACGCGGGCGGTGAGGCGACGCACCTGTCCAAGTGGGCGGGACTCGGCCGGCGCTCGCCGCTGGTGGCCGCCGTGTTCGCGGTGTTCCTGCTGGCCTTCGCGGGCATTCCGCTGACGTCCGGCTTCTCCGGGAAGTTCGCCGTGTTCAAGGCGGCGGCGGAGGGCGGGGCCGCCCCGCTCGTCGTCATCGGTGTGATCTCGTCGGCGATCGCGGCGTTCTTCTACATCCGCGTCATCGTGCTGATGTTCTTCAGCGAGCCGCGGCCGGAGGGCCCGACGGTGGCCGTGCCGTCGCCGCTGACGATGACGGCGATCGGGGTGGGCGTGGCGGTCACGCTGGTGCTCGGTGTGGCACCGCAGTACTTCCTGGATCTGGCGGGACAGGCGGGCGTGTTCGTGCGCTGACGTCTCCGTACGCCTCGGTGGGACCCGGCCTCCTTCGGGAGCCGGGTCTCACGGCGTTCCGGGTCAGGGGCAGGCCACCTCGCCCGGCCGGTGGGGGCGTGACAGGCGAGCCGTCCACGGGGCTGAGCCGCCCATGGGGCTGAGTCGAACGCGAGTGTGGGCAGGTCGCCTCGACCGGGCGGGACCTGTGGATAACTCCGGGGCTGTCGGTGCGGGCGCCTATGGTGGACGCAGTGGTCGAGGAGCGACGCACGGGGGACGCAACGATGGGCGCTACGGGCGGGACAAGTGTGATGACGGAACTGGACGCGGTCACCGGGACCGGGGCCGGGATCGGCGCGGGCAGCCCCGCCGGGCCCCTCGGCGCCGACGCGAGCGAGGCGCTGGCCGCGCTGCACCGGGTCTTCGGCTACGACGCCTTCCGCGGCGAGCAGGAAGCCGTCATCGACCATGTCGTGGCGGGCGGCGACGCCGTCGTGCTCATGCCGACCGGCGGCGGCAAGTCGCTGTGCTACCAGATCCCGTCCCTGGTCAGGCCGGGTACGGGTGTCGTCGTCTCCCCGCTCATCGCCCTGATGCAGGACCAGGTGGACGCGCTGCGGGCGCTGGGCGTGCGGGCCGGGTTCATGAACTCCACGCAGGACTTCGACGAGCGGCGGATGGTGGAGGCCGAGTTCCTCGCCGGTGAGCTGGACCTGCTGTACCTGGCGCCGGAGCGGCTGCGGCTGGAAGGCACGCTCGATCTGCTCTCCCGCGGGAAGATCTCCGTCTTCGCGATCGACGAGGCGCACTGCGTCTCCCAGTGGGGCCACGACTTCCGGCCCGACTACCTGGCGCTGTCCCTGCTCGGCGAGCGCTGGCCGGACGTGCCGCGGATCGCCCTCACGGCGACGGCCACGCATGCGACGCACCAGGAGATCACCCAGCGGCTGAACATGCCGACGGCCCGCCACTTCGTGGCGAGCTTCGACCGGCCCAACATCCAGTACCGGATCGTGCCCAAGGCCGACCCGAAGAAGCAGCTGCTGAGTTTTCTGCGCGAGGAGCACGCGGGCGACGCGGGCATCGTCTACTGCCTGTCCCGCAACTCGGTGGACAAGACCGCCGAGTTCCTCAGCCGCAACGGCGTCGAGGCGGTGCCCTACCACGCGGGCCTGGACGCGGGCACGCGCGCGGCCCACCAGTCCCGCTTCCTGCGGGAGGACGGCCTGGTCGTGGTGGCGACCATCGCCTTCGGCATGGGCATCGACAAGCCGGACGTCCGCTTCGTCGCCCACCTCGACCTGCCCAAGTCGGTCGAGGGCTACTACCAGGAGACGGGCCGGGCCGGCCGCGACGGGCTGCCCTCGACGGCCTGGATGGCTTACGGGCTGAACGACGTCATACAGCAGCGCAAGCTGATCCAGTCCGGCGAGGGCGACGAGGCCTTCCGGCGCCGGGCCCAGGCCCACCTGGACTCGATGCTGGCGCTGTGCGAGACGGCCCAGTGCCGCCGGGGCCAGCTCCTCGCCTACTTCGGTCAGGACCCGGACGCCTCCGGCTGCGGCAACTGCGACACCTGCCTGACCCCGCCGGAGACCTGGGACGGCACGGTCGCGGCGCAGAAGGCGCTGTCGACGGTGGTCAGGTTGCAGCGGGAGCGCGGGCAGAAGTTCGGCGCGGTGCAGATCGTCGACATCCTGCTGGGGAAGCGGACCGCCAAGGTCATCCAGTTCGACCACGATCAGCTGTCCGTGTTCGGCATCGGCGAGGAGCTCACCGAGGGCGAATGGCGTGGCGTCATCCGGCAGTTGCTCGCCCAGGGGCTGCTCGCGGTGGAGGGCGAGTACGGCACGCTGGTGCTGACCGAGGCCAGCGGGGCGGTGCTGCGGCGGGAGCGGGACGTGCCGCTGCGCAAGGAGCCGAAGAAGCCGGTGACCTCCCGGTCGGGGTCCTCGTCCGCGGGCGCCGGGCGGGGCGAGCGCAAGGGCAAGGCGGTCGCCGCCGAGCTGCCCGAGGAACTGCTGCCGGCCTTCGAGGCACTGCGCGCCTGGCGCGCCGAGCAGGCCCGTGAACAGGGCGTCCCGGCGTACGTGATCTTCCACGACGCCACACTGCGGGAGATCGCCCTGGCGTGGCCGACATCGGTCGGGCAGCTCGGCGGGATCAGCGGGGTCGGCGAGAAGAAGCTCGCCACCTACGGGGACGGTGTGCTGGAGGTTCTCGCGACCCTGGACGGGCCGGCTCCGGCAGGGAGCTCGGCCCCGGCCCAGGAGTCCGGCGGGGCTCCGGCTCACACCCCCGGTCAGGACGCGGGTGAGCCGGACGACTGGCCGGAGATGGACGCGGAGCCGGAGCCCGACGACTGGATATAGGGCCGGGCCCCGGCCGGGTGGATGGGCAGAGGAGCCGGACCGGTCACAACGCCCGTCCCGCGTACGCCCTGACATCCGCGTCGGAGTCCGTCGTCGCCGTGGCGAGGGCCGCCCGGGCCTCCTCCGTGCTGCGGTGCCGGGTCAGGGCCAGGACGGCGGCTTTGCGGACGTCGGCGTTGGGGTCCGCCAGGGCCTTGGCCAGAGCCGGGACGGCCACGTCGGGGTCGGCGACGGACAGGGCCGTAGCGGCTCCGGCCCGGACCTGCCAGGCCGGCTCGGACAGGGCGGTCACGGCGCGTGCGGTGAGAGGCGCCGGGCAGCCGGTGGTCCCGAGTGCTCCGTAGGCCGCTGCCCGTACCAGGGCGTCGGGGTCGTCGAGGAGGCCGGTGAGGGCGGCTTCGATCGCACCGGCGGTGGGGCCGCCGCCGGCCTGGGCGTGATCCGCCGGCCGCTCGGCACTCACCGTGGCCAGGCCCTTGGCGAGCGCGACCCGGACCTCGCGGGAGGGGTCGGTGCCCGCCGCACGGGCCAGTTCGCCGGCGGCGTCGACCGACACCAGGGCATGTACGGCCTCGATGCGGACGGCGATGTCGGAGTCGGCGAGGGAACCCGCGAAGAGGGCGGCGTCTCCGAGGCGCAGGGCGCGCAGGACATCCAGGGCCGCGGCGCGGACCACCGGGTCCGGTTCTGCCAGGGCGGCGGCGAGGCCGTCGCGCAGGTCGGGCTCGGCCGGGAGCGTCTCGACCAGCTCGCGCAGTGACGCGGCCGCGGCGGCACGCACTTCCGCAGCGGTGTCGCGCAGAGCGGAGGCGAGGGCGGTGCCCGTACCCGGCGGGAGCGTCTCGGTGAGCACGGCGACGGCCTCGCGGCGGACGGCGGGCGCGGTGTCGGTCAAGTACGGCTGAAGCGCGGCGAGTTCGGGCTCCTCCTCGGCGAGGGCGACGAGTTCGAGCAGTCGGGCGGAGGACCGCTCGCCGGAAGGCACGGAGGCCGAGGCCGGCGATACCGGAGTCCGCTCCGGCTCCGCCACTCCCGCTGCCGCCCCCACCGGGGACGCGACCGGAGCCACATCCCGCGAGCCCGCCATGGCCACATCCTCGGCATGGACCTCGCCGAGGGCACGAGACGCGCCACCGACAGGGTCGAAGCCGTCGACCGGCACGAGATAGGGAGCCACGGGACGGGCCGTGAACTCCATCGCGCCAGAGGGGGACTTGTGCAGATCGAGGTGATGGAACCAGGACACGTCATCGCGCCGGGGGTGGTCGAGGCGTTCGTGGTACAGGCCCCAGCGGGACTCCGTACGGGCCAGGGAGGACCGCGCGGCCATCTCCGCGCAGTCCCGGATGAAGGTGACCTCGGCGCAGCGCATCAGCTCGTGCGCGGTGCGGGCACCCATCTCGGCGATGTCGGTGTGCATCCGCTCGAAGGCCTCCAGGGCCAGCGACAGCCGGGCGCCGGACTTGGGCGGGGCCACGTAGTCGTTCACGAAGCGGCGCAGCTTGTACTCGACCTGGGGCTGCGGCGGGCCGTCGGGGTTGCGCAGCGGGCGGTAGATCAGCTCGTGCGCCTCCCGGAGCTGCTCCGTGGGCAACTCGCCCGCGTAGGCCTGGTACCGGGACGCGTCCGCTCCCGCGAGGTCGCCGAAGACGAACGCTCCGATCATGTAGTTGTGCGGCACGCAGGCCAGGTCACCGGCCGCGTACAGCCGGGGCACGGTCGTGCGGGCGTGGTCGTCGACGCGGACGCCGGAGGCGGAGTGGCCGCCGCACAGGCCGATCTCGGAGATGTGCATCTCGATGTCGTTTGTGCGGTAGTCGTGCCCGCGGCCGGAGTGGAACGTGCCGCGGGTGGGGCGCTCGGTGGAGTGCAGGATCGTCTCCAGGGCCGAGACCGACTCCTCGGGGAGATGGCTCAGCTTCAGGTAGACGGGGCCCCGGTCGGAGGCGACCTCGGCCGCGAACTCGGCCATCATCTGGCCCGACCAGTAGTCGGAGTCCACGAAGCGTTCGCCGTGCCGGTTGACCTGGTAGCCGCCGAAGGGGTTGGCGACGTAGGCGCAGGCCGGGCCGTTGTAGTCCTTGATCAGCGGGTTGATCTGGAAGCACTCGATGCCGGTGAGCTCGGCGCCCGCGTGGTAGGCCATGGCGTAGCCGTCGCCCGCGTTGGTGGGGTTCTCGTAGGTGCCGTAGAGGTAGCCGGAGGCGGGCAGGCCGAGGCGGCCGCAGGCGCCGGTGGCGAGGATGACCGCACCCGCGCGGACCTGGACGAACTGTCCGGTGCGGGTGTTGAAGCCGGCCGCCCCGACAGCGCGCCCCTCCGCCGTGAGGACGCGCACCGGCATGACCCGGTTCTCGATGCGGATCCGCTCCCGCATCTCGCGCCGCCGCAGCTGCCGGTAGAGGACCTTCTTGACGTCCTTGCCCTCCGGCATCGGCAGTACGTAGGAGCCGGAGCGGTGCACCTGGCGGACGGAGTAGTCGCCGTGCTCGTCCTTCTCGAACTTCACACCGTAGGACTCCAGCCGCTGCACCATGTCGAAGCCGCGGGTCGCGGTCTGGCGGACGGTGGACTGGTCGACGATGCCGTCGTTGGCGCGGGTGATCTCGGCGACGTAGTCGTCGGGTTCGGCCCGGCCCGGGATGACCGCGTTGTTGACGCCGTCCATGCCCATGGCGAGCGCGCCGGAGTGACGGACGTGCGCCTTCTCCAGCAGCAGCACGTTCGCGCCGTGCTCGGCGGCGGTCAGGGCGGCCATGGTGCCGGCGGTGCCGCCGCCGATGACGAGGACGTCGCAGGTCAGTTCCTCGGCGTCGGAGAGCGACGGGACGGCCAGGGGGGCGTCCGCAGGGGGGTTCACGGAGGTGGTCACCGGGGTGCCTTTCACGTACCGAGCAAGGTGAGGACGTCGCGCCGCAGGGCCACGCGCGCCGGGTCGTCGTGTGCGCCGCGCTCGCGCGGGCGGGGGATGTCCCGGACGGCGAGGAGGCCGCCCGTGCCGAGCAGGGCCACGCGGTCGCCGAGGAACAGGGCCTCGTCCACGTCGTGGGTGACGAAGACGACGGTGGCGCCCGTTCCCCGGAGCACCTCCACCAGCAGGTCCTGCATGCCTGCGCGGGTCTGCGCGTCGAGCGCGCCGAACGGCTCGTCCATCAGGACGGCGCGCGGGCGTCCGGCCAGGGCGCGGGCCAGCTGGACGCGCTGGCGCTGCCCGCCTGAGACCCGGTGCGGCAACTGCCGTGCCTGCGCTCCGAGTCCGACCCGCTCCAGCCACGCCTGGGCCTGCGCCCGGCGCTCGGCACGGGGCACGCCGCGGATGGCGAGGGGAAGTTCGACGTTGGCGCGCAGGGTGCGCCAGGGGAGCAGGGCGTCCTCCTGGAAGACCAGGGCGCGGTCGGCCGAGGGGCCGGTCAGCGGGTGCCCGTCCTGGGTGATCTCGCCGGTGAGCGGCGCCAGCAGGCCGGCCAGCGTGCGCAGCAGGGTGGACTTGCCGCAGCCCGAGGGGCCGACGACGGTGAGGATCTCGCCGGGGGCGATGTCCAGGTCGACCGAGTCCAGGGCCGGTGCGCCGGGTCGGCCGAGGGAGGCTCCGGCGAGGGTGAGCCGGGTGCCGCGCCCCGGGGTGGCGGGGGCGGCCTCGGACGGGGTGACCCGGGCGGCCTCGGACGAGGTGTTCGGGGCGGCCCCGGGCGGGGTGTTCGAGACGGTCTCAGACGAGGTGCTCATCGCGTGCCTCCTCGGATCGGGCCCCGCCGGGGACGGCGGCGGGGGCGGCCGGTGCCGGCTTCAGGGACCGGTCCGGCCGGGGCGACCGGGCATCGGGCACGTACGCGGTGCGCGGCAGCCAGCGGGTGAGGCGGCGGCCCAGCAGTTCCACGGCCGTGGAGGTGAACCAGCCGAGTACGCCGATGGTGACCATGCCGACGAACACACCGGGGTAGTCGACGACGGTGTAGTCCTGCCAGGTGCGGTAACCGACGCCGTACTGGCCGGAGATCATCTCGGCGGAGATCACACAGATCCACGAGACGCCGATGCCGACGGACAGCCCGCCGAACACCCCGGGCAGCGCGCCCGGCAGGACGACCGAGCCGAGGATCCGCCACCGGCCGCCTCCCATGGTGCGCACCGCCTCCTCCCACATGGGGGTCAGGGCGCGCACAGCGTGCCGGGTGGAGACCAGGACCGGGAAGAAGGCGGCGGTGCACGTGATGAAGACGATGCCCTGCTCGTTGGAGGGGAACAGCAGGATCGCGACGGGAACCAGGGCGATGGCCGGGACCGGGCGGATCACCTCCAGCACCGGACCGAGCAGGTCCTCGGCGAGACGCGAGCGCGCCACGAGCACGCCCGTGGCCACGCCGAGGACGGCGGCCAGCAGGAAGCCGGTGAGAATCCGGGTGAGGCTGTCGGTGAGGTCCGTCCAGTAGTCCGGTCCGGACACCCGGGCGGCGAAGGTCCGGGCGACGTCGGTGACCGTCGGGAACTGCGAGAAGCGCAGCCACAGGTCGACGTTCAAACTGGTCAGCGCCTGCCACAGACCCAGCGCGGCGGCCAGCGACACCACGCGGAGCGCGTACCGCTTCACGAGGCCCGCTCCAGAGCGTCGGCGTACGGCACGACGCGCGCTCCGCCGTGCCCGGCGATGTACGCCTGCGCGGTGTCGGGGGCGACGAAGGGCAGCAGCTTGTCGCCGTCGGCCACCCATACGGCCCGGTCGGCGAACCAGAGGGTGCCGGTGGTGGTGTCGGGGACGTAGGCGGCCCGCAGGGCGTTCCGGTGCCCGGCCACGTAACGCAGCAGTCCGGAGGGGGAGCTGAACGTGACGGTCTTCGTGGCGCCCTTGGGCCAGGCCTCACTCGCGGCCGGTGCGGGCTTCGTGGCGAGATGCCCGGCGTACGCCGCCGGTCCGAGGGCCTTCTTCACGTACTGGTCGTCGACGAAGGAGTCGACGTCCACGTCGCCGGTGAGCTTCGCCGACTTCAGGATCGACACGTCCTGCTTCAGCGCGGACACGAGCTGAGGCTTGATGGCCGGGTCGAAGGTGGCGATGCCGTGAGCGCCGTTGTAGAGGTAGACGACCTCGGCGGGCAGGCCGGTCGCCTTCGCGACCTTCTCGGCGGCGTCCACCGGGTGGTCGTTCAGGTAGCCGGTGGCCTCCGCCTGGGCCTTCAAAAACGCCTCCAGGACGGCCGGGCGCTGCTTCGCGAAGTCCTCACGGGCGGTGACGCCGTGGAAGGTCGGCAGGTTCAGCCGGGCACCGTCGTAGATCGCCTTCGCCTTGCCCTGGAAGGCGAGCAGGCCCGGCCAGGCGACGAACTGGGACAGTGCGTCCGTGCTGCCCGCCGCGAGGGCGGAGGCGCCGACGGAGGGCTGCTGGTTGAGCTTCTCGATCCCGCTGTTCGGGTCGATGCCGGCCCGCTGCAGGGCCCGTACGAGGGTGCCGTCGGCGGCCGACCCGACGCTCGTGGAGACCTTCCTGCCCTTCAGGTCCTTCAGGGAGGTGAGCTCCGAACGGGGTGCGGTGACGATGGTGTTGAGGCCGCCGCGCAGGTTGTAGCCGGTGACCGACACCAGGCGGGTGGGGCTGTTCAGCTGCTTGCCGCGGGCCGCGTTGATGAGCAGGGGGAAGTCGCCCATCGAACCGATGTCGATCTTCCCGGCGGTCATCTGGGCGGTGATGGGGGCGCCGGTGGCGTAGTCCTGCCAGTCCACCTTGTAGCGGATGCCGTCGTGCAGGGAGTTCAGCTGCTTCTCGAAGGCGCCGAGGGAGCGGAGCAGGGTGCCGGCCGTGACGGTGTTGATCGTCCTGGACTGGTAGCCGACGGTGACGGTGACCGTGGATCCGCTGCCCGCCTCGGCGTCACCGCCGCAGGCGCTGAGCGGGAGCAGGAGAACGACGGCGGACATCGCGACTGCTGTGCGTTTCGTGGTGGTTCGGGACATGACGGTTCGGGCCTCTCACCGGAGCAGATAGGGCATGTTGACCGTGACGGCTCCGGTGGGGCAGCGGGCCGCGCACGGGCCGCAGTACCAGCACTCGTCGACATGCATGTAGGCCTTGCCGTTGCGCTCGTCGATGGCGAGGGAGTCCAGCGGGCACATGTCCACGCAGAGCGTGCAGCCGTCGATGCACTTCGACTCGTCGATGGTCACGGGCACGTCGGCCCGCTGGGGCGCCAAGGGCATGGCTGTCTCCAGGGATGTGCGCGAGCGGGTGGGCTACCGGGTCCGGTGCAGCAGGCCGCTCATGGTGATGCGGTCGCCGCGGAAGCGGATGAACTCCAGGTCGACCGGGCGGCCGTCCGCGAGGTGGGTGAGGCGTTCCAGCATGAGGACGGCGGTGCCGCGCGGGGCCTCGAGCACGGCGGCCGAGTGGGTGTCCGCGCTGACCGCTTCCAGGGTGATCTCGGCGTGGCCGAGGCGCCGGCCGGTGACGGCTTCCAGGAGGCGGAAGACGTCGGTGTTCTCCAGGTCGGCGCCGAGCAGTTCGGCGCCGATGTCGAGGGGGATGTAGGTGAGGTCGAGGGACAGGGGCAGACCGCCCAGCCTGCGCAGGCGTTCGATGTAGAGGACGTCGGTGCCGGGCGTGAGCCGGAGGCGGTCGGCGACCGGTGCGGGTGCCGGGGCGGGGCCCATGGTGCGGACCTCGTTGGTGACCTGCCCGTGTTCGCGGAGGGTTTCCGCGAGGCCCATCAGACGGTCGAGGCCATGCGGGTACTTGCGGCCCACGACCACGGTGCCGACGCCGGGCTGGCGTTCCACCAGGCCCTCGGACCGCAGCAGGTCGAGAGCCTCACGGACCGTGTTGCGGCTGGCGCCGTACTCGGTGGCGAGGGTCGACTCGTGGGGGAGGACGCGGTCGGGGAAGGCGCCGGTGAGCAGCAGCCGGCGGAGCAGGTCGGCCAGTTGCCGTGCCCGGTCGGCGCGCAGCCGTCGCCGCGCGCGGTGGGCGGCGACGGTGGTCGCGGCTCCCTGTCCGGCGTGGTCTCGGATGCGGTCACTGGGCATGACTCGGACCATACCTATCCGATAGGAAAAGTGGTGTTGCGGGAATGTTGCGCCACCGGGAGTGTGACCGAGTCGACGGGTGAGCTGGCATGTCTGCCGACCCGCGAGGAGATCCGCCACCGGCCGCCGGGCCGGTACGCCTGCGAGAGCCGTCGGCTGCCGGGCCGGTACGCCCAGGACAGCCGCCGCCCGCCGGGGCGGTATGCCTGCGACAGGCCCCGCCCGCCGGAGCGGTACGCCCACCCCGACAGCCGCTGCCCGCCGGGCCGGTACGCCCACGGGAGCCCTCGCCCGCCGGGCCGGCTCGGTTACGACAGTGCCGTCAGGCCCGGGGCGAAGGCGATCAGCAGGGGCAGCAGCGGTACGAGCGCGGCCGTCGTGGTGGTCAGGGCCCGGTGCCGGCGGCCCAGCCGGGGCGGCGGTTCCAGGAGCCGGTCGACCCGCTCGCCCAGCAGGCGGTGGCTGGAGGCACAGGACAGGACGCCGCGGTGCTGGTTGAGCTCGATCAGGGCCAGGGCCGTGGTCAGGTGGCCGCAGCGACGGGAGGCCGTGTCGTCGGCGGCCAGTTCGACCAGGCGGTGGGTCTGGTCGCAGAAGTGGGCGAACAGCGGGATGCGCGGGAAGCCGGTGGCCAGGGCGGTGGACAGGTGCAGCAGCCAGTCGTGGCGGGCCCGGGCGTGGCCCCGTTCATGGGTGAGGACCGCGTCGAGCTGGTGGTCGGTGAGGCGGTGCAGGGCGCCCGTGGTGACGATCAACTGGGGCGGGCTGCCGGGCATCCACCAGGCGTCCGGGTACTCGTCCTCCAGGACCAGCAGCGGACCCCGCGCCGCGGGCAGGCCGGCCGGCAGGTCCGGGGCGCGCTCGCGCAGGTGGGCGCGGGCCTGGGCACGACGCCGGCGCGCCTCGACGAGTTCCCGCGCGAGCATCGCGGTCGTCCAGGCGGCACCGCAGGCGAGCAGCAGGGTGAGCGCGGCGGCCCACGGCGGGGCGGTGGACAGGTCGTACGCCGCGGTCACAGCGGGAGGTGCCGGGGCGAAGAGCTGGGCGCGCACGGTACCGAAGACGGCCGCCGCGCCCAGCGAGAGCGCCGTCACGCAAGCCAGCAGGACGGTGGCCACCAGGCACTGCCAGACCCACAGCGCGACCACCGGTTCCCGTTCCGGCCACGCCGCCCGGGTCAGGCCACGGGGAACGGGGACGGCGGCCGTCACGGCGACGACGCTCAGCAGGAGCAGGCAGACGGTCATGGCCACGGGCTCCGGTTCCTCGTCGGAAGAAGGGCGGCTACGGGGCGTGCGGGTGAGGGCGGCCGCCGTGCGCACCGGTGGCCACCTGGAGAGTGACGGACGTGCGGGCGCACCGCCCCGCGTCCAGTATGACGGGCCGGGCGGTGCGTCAGGGGCCGAACGGCGACAGAAGAGCCGGGAGGGGCACGGTCGGCCGGCTCCCGGCCGGCCGGCGTCAGCCCTGGACCACGCGCCCCGTCACCTGGCCCAGCCCCACCCGCACGCCGTGCGGTCCGGGGGCCCAGGCCGAGAGGGTGACCTCGTCGCCGTCCTCCAGGAACGTCCGTTTGCCGTCGGGGAGTTCGAGCGGCTCGCGGCCGTTCCAGGTCAGTTCCAGCAGGGAGCCGCGCTCCCGTTCCGCCGGGCCGCTGACCGTGCCGGAGCCGTACAGGTCGCCGGTGCGCAGGGAGGCGCCGTTGACGGTCATGTGGGCCAGCTGCTGGGCGGCCGTCCAGTACATGGTGGAGAAGGGGGGCTCGGAGACGACGTGGCCGTTGACGGCGACGCTGATCCGCAGGTCGTAGCCGCCGGGCTCCTCGTCGCTGTCGTCCAGGTACGGCAGCAGCTCGTGCGTCCGGGCCGGGGGCGCCACGAGGGCCTCCTCCAGGGCGTCCAGCGGGGTGATCCAGGCCGACACCGACGTGGCGAAGGACTTGCCGAGGAACGGGCCGAGGGGCACGTACTCCCAGGCCTGGATGTCGCGGGCGGACCAGTCGTTGAGGAGGCACAGCCCGAACACGTGCTCGCGGAAGTCGCCGAGGGCCACCGGCGCGCCCATCCGGGAGGGCACGCCGACGACGAAGCCGACCTCGGCCTCGATGTCCAGACGGACGGACGGGCCGAAGACAGGAGCGGCGTCGGTGGGCGCCTTGCGCTGGCCGGACGGGCGTGCGATCTCCGTGCCGGAGACGACGACCGTGCCGGAGCGGCCGTGGTAGCCGATCGGCAGGTGCTTCCAGTTGGGGGTGAGGGAGTCCTCGGCGTCGGGGCGGAAGATCTGCCCGACGTTCCGGGCGTGGTTCTCGGAGGCGTAGAAGTCGACGTAGTCCGCGACCTCGAACGGGAGGTGCAGGGTCACCGACGACAGGGGGTGGAACAGGGGTGCGACGGTTTCGCGGTGGGACGGCACGGTCACCCAGGCGGTCAGCGCCCGGCGCACGTCGGACCAGGCCGTGCGGCCCGCGGCCAGCAGCGGGTTGAGGGTCGGCCGTGCGAGCAGGGAGGCGTAGGGAGAGCCGAGTGCGTGGGCCGCCGCGCCCGCGTCCAGCACGTGGTCGCCGAGCCGGACGCCCACGGTCCGGTGGGGCGAGCCGGGGAGGGAGAACACGCCGTACGGCAGGTTGTGCGGGCCGAAGGGGTCGCCCTCGGGGACATCGAAGGGGGGCATCGGGTGCTGCCTCGCTTTCGGGTGTGCCATGTCGTCGCCACGTGTTCGTGGTCGTGCCACACGTTACGGGTGACGCGCCGGTCCTGGGCAGAGTCCGAGGAGGCGCAGAGGGGCGAACGGGGCAGGTGGGCCCGGGTGGGACCGGACGGGGCGGCTCCGGCGTACCGGACGGGACGGCACATTCGTACGTGCCGGAAGTTATCCACAGGACGCGACGCAATCTTGACGGAGCGGTGCGAACGGGGCGACTCTGGGCGGGTGCCGGAAGGCCTCGGGGAGGGGGCTTTCCCACGGCACATCTGGGGGGCGGATGGCCATAGGGGAGGCCGGTCCGGGTTCGGTGCGGCATGGTGCACAGCCGAAGCGGCTGGAAGAGACCATGCGTGTCCGGCTCGGCCGGGAATGCGTGTACGTGCCGTCGTGCCGTTTCGGGCTGTACGTGGCGCTGCGCCACTGGTGCCCGCCCGGCGGACGGGTGCTGATGTCGCCGGTCAACGACGACGTGATCTTCTTCGTCGTGCTCGCGGCCGGACTGCGGCCGGTTCAGGCGCCGTTGAACCCGCTCGACGCTTCCATCGACGTCGATGCCGTGCCGGACGAGACGTGGGGCTCGGTGTCGGCCGTGCTCACGACGAACCTGTACGGCAACCCGGACCCGGCGCCGCGCCTGAGACAGAAGTGCGACGCGCTGGGGATCCCGCTGTTCGAGGACGCGGCGCACGCGATCGGCAGCCGGGTGGGGGACCGGCCGGTCGGGGCGTGGGGCGAGGCCTCCGTGTTCAGCCTGTCCAAACACGTCGGGGCCCAGGCCGGAGGCATGCTCTCGCTCGCCGACCCGGGGCTGCGGGAGGCGGTCGCGAAGACCTGCGCCGGACTGCTCGCGCCGCGCCGGACGAGCGCCGAACTCACCTACCTGGTCCGCCCGTACGCGGAGGCGACGGTGCGCGGGCTGCGGCTGCGGCGCGCCGCCTGGGCCACGATCCGGCTGCTGGGGCTGGCGGACCGCGAGGAGATCCGGATGCCGCTGCGCCCGGACGAACTCGCTCTCGCCGCCCGCGAGACACCCGGGCTCGACGCCCATCACCCGTGGGTGCGGGTCGACATGCACGACTACCGTCTGGAGGCGGGCCGGCTGCGGCTGCGGCGCATCGGGCACAAGCTCGACCGGCTGGACGACGTGCTGGACGCCTGCCGGGCGGGCACGGAGCTGCTGCTGTCCACGCCCTGGGCCAAGCCGCGGGACGCCCACGGCACGCAGCCGTTGTTCCGTGTGCCGCTGTTCGTGGCCGACCGGGACGCGGCCGTCGCCGCCCTGGCGCGACAGGGCGTCGTCGTCGGCTACCTCTACGACCCGCCTCTGGACGACTACGCCGGTGCGGAGTTCACCGACCCCTCGCCGGCCCCCGAGGCGGCCCGCTGGTTCGCGCGGCACGCGCTGCCCGTGGACCCGCTGCGGGCGCGGACGGTCGTCGAGGTGCTGGAGCGGTCCGGGGCGCGCCCGGTCCGGGCGCCGGGAGAGCTGCCCGGGAGCAGGCCGATGCCGGGAGGGCTGGGACCGTCCCGTGAGTGAGATCCAGGTGCACGAGCCCGCCGCCGCGCGCACCGACGGCGGCGGACCGAAACCTGCCGACAGCGGCCACACCCACGACTCTCTGTTCAAGAACGCCTACTTCCTCATGCTCAGCACCGGCGTCTCCGCGGTACTGGGCCTGGGGTTCTGGCTGGTGGCCGCCCGCTACTACACGGAGGAGGCCGTCGGCCAGGGCTCGGCCGCGATCGCCGCGATGCGGCTGCTCGCCAGCATCACGGCGACGACGATGATCGGCGCGGTCGTCCGTTTCGTCCCGCGGGCGGGACGGGAGACCGGGCGTCTGGTGTGGGGCACGTACGTGGCCAGTTCGCTGATCGTGGCGCTCGCCGCCGCCGTCTTCCTGCTCACGCTCGACGCGTGGGGAGCGTCGTACGCGCCGCTGGGCACGCCCATGGCGGGGGCGGTGTTCGTCGCGGCGTGCGTGGCCTGGGCGCTGCTCACTCTCCAGGACGGGGTGCTCACCGGACTGCGCAAGGCGGAGTGGGTGCCCGCCGGGAACGCGGTGTTCTCGGGCGGGAAACTGATCCTCCTGGTCGTCTTCGCCGGCACGCTGCCCGTCCTGGGCATCTTCGTCTCCTGGGCGGTGGCGATCGCCTTCTCCACCCTGCCGCTGGGCTGGCTGATCTTCCGCCGGCTCATCCCGCGCCAGGTGGAGGCCGACGGCGACAAAGAGCCCCCGAAAGTCAAGGACATGCGCCGCTTCCTGGCCGGGGACTCGCTGGGCGCCCTCTTCAGCCTGGCGATGATCAACCTGCTGCCGGTGATGGTCGCGGTCCGCTTCAGCGCCGCCGAGAACGGCTACTTCTACGTGGCCTACACCGTCGGCGGCACGATGGAGTTCATGGCCATCAACATGGCCTCGTCGCTCACCGCGCACGCCTCGCACGACCCCCGCCAGCTCGCCGACGGTGTCCGGGGCGCCCTGCGGCGCATGACGCTGCTGCTGGTCCCGGTCGTGCTGGTGCTGGTCGTCTTCGCCCCGCAGATCCTCACGCCCTTCAGTCCGGACTACGCCGAGCACGGCTCGACCGTGCTGCGGCTGCTCGCCCTCGGCGCACTGCCGCGGGTCGTGGTGGAGCTCTACATCGGCGTGCTGCGCGTCCAGGGGCGCACAGGTGTGCTGGCCGCGCTCCAAGGGGCCATGTGCGCCCTGGTGCTGGGCAGCGCGGCGGTGCTGTTCACCCCGTCCGGGATCGCGGGCGCCGGCTGGGCGGTGCTGCTGAGCATGACGCTGATCTCCGTCGTCTCCATGGCCGGGCTGCGCGCGGCGCTGCGCCACGACGACGGCGCGCCCGCCGCCCGGACGCCCGCCGCCCCCTCCTACGGCACCCGCTGGGCGAAACTCAACGCCACCGCCGGATACGGCACGACATGGGCCCGCCGGGCCGCCTACCAGCCCAAGGACGGCGACCAGGACACGGTCACGCTGTTCATAGGGCGCCCCGGCTACGAGCGCGAGGCGCTGCAGGCGGACACGCTGGCGCTGATCGTGCGGCCGGAGGGGCCGACCAGGAAACCACCGCCGCCCCATGAGCCCGGGGAGCCGGGCCGGGAGCCGCAGGAGCGGCGGCTGAGAGGCGCCCTGTGGAGCCTGCTCGGGGTCGCCGTCGTGTTCTTCTGGGCGCCGCTGCGGGACCTGCCGTGGCTCGACGGCGCCTCCGCGGCGGGCCTGACCGGGCGCCGGCTGCTGGAGGGCCTGCCCCTGCCGTCGCTCACCGCGGGCTGCCTGATGCTCGTGGTGTTCGCCGCCGCCGTCACGCTGAGCACCCGGCGTGACCCGTGGCTGCCCGGCACGGCGCTGGGCGCCGCCCTGCTCGCGCTGTACGCCGCACCGGTGGCCCTCGGGCGGGAACCGCGGCCGGTGGACGGGGCGTTGTATGAGAAGACGGCCGGCTTCCTGGCGGACGCGGTGGGGCTCGACGGGCCCGAGCCGCTGCTGCGCTGGGCACCGCCGGTCTGCCTGCTGCTGTGCCTCGTACCGCTGGGGCTGCTGCTCGCGAGCGCGGGCGGCCGGCCGGCGTGGGCAGGCCGCTGGGGGGTTCTGTATCTCGTCGCGGTCGGCGGCTGGGTGTGGCGCGATGTGCTCGCCCCGGTCGCACCGCCCCTGCTCGTCGCCCTGACGCTGCTCCTGCTGCTCCACCGCGCCGCGTCGGCGTGGGCGCGCTCCCGCTCCACCGCTTTCACAGCCTCCACAGCCGACCCAACGGCCGACCCAACGGCCGACGAACCACCGGGCGGCCCGTCCCGCGACTGATCAGACCCGAAGCCGAGACCGATCCGAGTTCAGGGCCGAACAGAGCCGAACAGAGCCGAAGAGAGCAACCGCCAGGGGGGAACCACCGTGCGTCCGCCAGTCACACCGAAGGAGAGATCCACGCCAGAACCCACACCCGCACGGGACGGCGCGAACACCCCCGGCGGCGGCCCCGAGACGGCCAGCCAGTCCTCCAGCCCCTCCTCCTCGGAGTCGTCGAGCCCCGCCCATGAGCCCGTGACGGATCCGTCCGCCCCGCCCCCCGCCCGGTCCGGGCGCGGCGTGCTCGCCTGGCCCGGTGTTCCCCTGCTCGTCGCGCTCGCGCTCTGGGCGTACGCCATGCGGCACACCGACGTCTCGCGGCTCGACGACTACGGGCTGGTCAGCGCGCTGCACCCGGCCTTCTGGGCCGGGCTCGCGGTGCTCACCACCGGCTTCTGGTTCACGGTCCGCGACGCACGCCGGCCGGCCGCCTGGTCGGCGGCGTACGTGCTCGGTCTGCTGGTGATGGAGCGGGCCACGCAGGCCGTGCTCTACCCGACGCCGCTGTACGCCTGGGCGTGGAAGCACGAGGCGGTCATCGACCATCTGCTGACGGCCGGCGGCCTGCAGACGGCCGATCAGGTCGGCGACATGGCGGTGTACGACCAGTGGCCGGGCTTCTTCGCCGCACAGGCCGCCCTGCAGCGGCTGCTGGGCGTGGACTCGGCGGCGATGTTCATGGCCTGGTGGCCCCTGGTCTCCAGCCTGATGCTGCTGCTCCCGCTGCTGCTGATCTACCGCACCTTCACCGAGGACCGGCGGCTGATCTGGACCGCGGTCTGGCTCTTCTACGTCGCCAACTGGGTCGGGCAGGACTACTTCTCGCCCCAGTCCGTGGCCTACGCGCTGCATGTCGGCGTCCTGGCCGTCGTCCTGCGCCGCTTCGGCCGGTCCGCCGTGCGGCGCGGGCGACCCCGGCAGGCCGTGTGGACGGTGGTGATCACCGTCATGACCGTGGCGATCGTCATCTCCCACCAGCTCACCCCCGGCATGCTGGCCGTCTGCCTGATCGCCCTGTGCCTGAGCCGCCGCTACCGCGACTGGGTCCCGGTGGTCACGACCGTCGTGATCTTCCTGGCCTGGTGCCTCACGGCCGCGCTGCCCTTCCTGTCCGCGGCGATGCCGGACATGATCCGTTCCATCGGTGACGTCGGTGCCAACGTCGAGACGGGCTACGGCGCCACCCCGACCGGCACCGGGGCCATCGCGACCTCCTGGGCAGCCCGGCTGCTGTCCGGGTCCGTCCTGCTGCTCGCGGCCGTCGGCGTGCTGCGCCAGCGGGTGCTGCGTCACCGTGCCCGGCCCCTGCTGCTGGTCGCGGCCGCTCCGCTGCCGATGTTCGCGGCGAGCAGCTACGGCAGCGAGATGATCTTCCGGGTGCTGTTGTTCATGCTGCCCGGCGCCGCGTTCTTCGCCGCCGCCGCGATCCTGCCCAAGGTCCGCACGCTGGCCGCCGGCGCCGCCGCGCAGGAGGCCGGCAACCGGCAGGCCACCGGTCTCGCCAAGGCCCGCCGGTGGGGCCTCGGCACCTGGGTGCCGCTGGCCGCGCTGCTCGGCGGGACCCTGGCGTTCGTCCCCGCCTACTCCGGCAAGGACCGGATCAACTACTTCCCGCCGCAGGAAGTGGCCCTCGTACGGCAGCTCTTCGACCAGGCGCCCGACGGCTCGCTGGTCGTGGCCGCCAACCGCAACTACCCGGACGCGTACGCCTCCTACTGGAGCGTCGACCACTACTGGTTCCTCGACGACGCCCGCAGCCACGTCGACCGGATCGTCAGCAGGCCCGCCGCCACCCTCGCCAGTGACATGGCCGGAGTGCAGCGACCGGCCCGTGCCTACTTCCTGCTCACCCAGGGGCAGCTGGCCAACTCGGAGATGAACGGACAGCTCACGCGGGCGCAACTGGACCGCATCCAGCGGTCCGTCGCCGCCTCACCGCGGTTCGAACTCGTGGCGGAGAACGGCGCCGGATGGCTCTACGTACTGAAGCAGTCAGAGGGAGCGGAGCGATGACACCGCAGGAACTCGTGGTCAGGATGCTGCCCCCGTTCGGCGGCTGGCTGGCCCTGGCCGCGCTCGCCCTGCCCGGTGGATCGCCGCTGCGGGGCGCCGCGGTCGTGCTCTTCCTGGCGGCGGGCCCGGGCGCGGCCGTGGTCAGAGTCTGCGCGCCCGCCCTGGGGGCGCGGCCCGCCGAAGGGCCCGTGGAGCGCCGGGATCCGGACTTCGCCCGCCACTCCGACCTGCTGGAGCGGCTGATGCTCACGCTGTTCCTGAGCATCGGCGCCGTGATGCTCGTCGCGACCGTGCTGATCGCCACGCACACCTTCAGCGCGCAGCGGGTGCTGCTGGCGCTGACGCTGCTGACCACACTCACCGCGTTCTGTCCGCCGCTGCGCGCCTCCCCGCCGGCGAGGACGACGCCGAGGACACCGAAGGGTTCCGCTCAGTGAGGTTCAACCGCCCCCACCGTCCCTTTCGCCGCGGCCCCGACCCGGCCGGACAGCACCGCAAACCCCCCGGAGGACAGCCGGCCTCCGGCCCGTTCGCGTCGAGCCGGCGCCGGCTGCTGATCACGTCCGCCACGGTGGTCAGCGCGGTCCTGGTCGCCGTACTCGCCCTCCGGGACGCCTCCGGGCCGGGTTCGGGAGCCGCCGGTTCCGACGCCGACTGCCGTCCCACGGCTCTCCTGGAACCGCCCTGCGGCGCCTGGTTCGGGGCGTTCGTGCCGCACGAGCGGGACGACCTGCCGGAGAAGGTGCGCGCCTACGAGAAGCGCGTGGGCCGCAAACTCGACATCGTGTACACGTACCACGACATGTCCCTGCCCGAGGGAACCCGCCGCGAAGGCCGGCTGCTCACCCCGGAGGAGCAGCGCGTCGGCGAGGACCGCCTGCTGCTGCTCTCCTGGGAGAGCAAGTGGTGGGGCGGCACGAAGAAGCAGCAGCCGACCTGGAAGCAGATCGCGGCCGGTGAACTGGACGACAGGGTCATCGACGTCCAGGCCCGGCGCATCAAGGACTACGGCAAGAAGGTGTTCCTCTCCTTCGACCTGGAGATGGACACCCGCACCCCGGCCAACGGCACGCCGGCCGACTTCGTGAAGGCCTACCGGCACATCCACGACCGGTTCCGCGAACTGGGCGTGGACAACGTGGTGTGGACGTGGATCACCACCGGGTACCTCGACCACGCCGACGAGATCAAGAAGATGTACCCGGGCGACGCCTACGTCGACTGGATCGGCTACAACCAGTACAACTACTACCGCTGTCACGACGCGGGCTGGCTGACCTTCGCGCAGACCCAGAACGCCACGCACGACTGGATCCGCGCGAACATCTCCGATGACAAGCCGCTGATGCTCTCCGAGTTCGGCACCGCCGTGGACACGGCCCGCCCGCAGCGGCAGGCCGAGTGGTACGCGCAGGTGCCCGGGGTGCTGAAGGGCCTGGAAGGCGTCAAGGCCGCCCTCCAGTGGAACTACCGCGACCCCGGACCGCACTGCGACCTGGCGCTGGCCAACGACGCGGCCTGGGACAGTCTGCGCGAGGCGGCCGCCGACCCGTACCTCAACCAGCCGCTGAAGTAGCTCAGGCAGGAACCGGCCCGCTCCAGCCGGGGTCAGAGGTCGTTTTCATCTGTACTGCTTGTTCTTGGGGTGATTCTCGGAGTGCGGGATTGCGGTGCGGAAAAGATGGCAGGTGTGGTTGGGAGCCTGTGGAAAACGACCTCTCAGCCCGCGAACTCGGGTCCGCGCACCACCGCACGGGCCCGCCGGTACCAGCGCCACGCGATGGTCTTCGGCCCGTCGCGGTACGGCGCCACCCGTGCGCCCGCCCCCGCCAGCCAGCCCTCGACGTCGGCGACGGTGTGGGTGCGCCGGACGATGAGCCGGGCGATGCGGTACCGCTCGTCGCGGCCGGAGCTGAGCGCGTGCCGCACGGCGGTCGCCGTCTCGTAGCCGGCCCGGGCCGACATGGCCCGCACCCGCGGGCTGTTGTAGCCGTGCGGGTAGGCGAGGTGGCGGATCTCGTGGCCCAGGGCGTCCTCCAGCACGGCCTTGGAAGTGCGCAGTTCGTACGCCAGGGCCTTGGCGGACAGGGTGTCGAGCTGTGCGTGTGTGACGGTGTGGCTGCCGATCTCCATGCCGGAACGTTCCAGCTCCGCCGCCCGGTCCAGGGTCATCATCGGAGCGGGCGGCAGCAGACTGCGGCCGCCCGGGGCGATGGCGCCGGTGGTGAGGTAGGCGGTGGCGGGCAGCCCGCGTTCGGCCAGGGCCTCGGCGGTGGGGCCGGGCAGATCGGCGAACCCGTCGTCGAAGGTGAGCAGCACGGGGCGGGGCGGCAGCGGAGCCCGCCCGGCCAGGTGATCGGCGATCGCGCTGATGGTGACGGGCGTCCGCCCGCTGCGGACCACGGCATCGAGATGCGCGGCGAACTGCTTCGGCGAGACCGTGAACTCGGCGATCCAGCCCGGCGGGTCGTCCATGACGGAGTGGTACAGGAAGACGGGGATGGCGGGGGCACCGTCACCCCCCTCCCGCCTCCCACCCGGCCGGTCGGCGGCCCTGGCCCCCCGGCCCGGCCTCCCGTCCGGCCCGTCGAGGTCCCTGGCCACCCGGCCCGGCCTCCCACCCGGCCGGTCGGCGGCCGCTGCCCCACCGTCCGGCCTCGCGCCTGAACTCGCCGATGCCCTCGCGACGCCGTCCGGACCGCCTGAACTCGCCGAGGCCCCTGCCACACCCTCCGGGGCACCGACACCACCCGTCGGGGCTATCGGTCCCTCGCCGTCCTGCGCGCCCCGTCCGGCCCGGTCTCTGCTGTCGTCCCGTCCCTCGCCCCGCGCGCTCGCCGACGTCCTCATCTCGCCCCCCGAGCAGTCGCGCGCAGCGCCCGCCGCGCCTTCAGGTAGCCGACCGGGCCGTACAGCATCCCCCTGCGCTGCAACCGCGACAGCCGCCGCGGCCAGGGATGTGTCCGCACGTCGTGATCACCCGGCGTCCCCCCGCCCTCCGTCTCGCGTACGGCGGTCAGCGTGCGGGCGTGGGCCAGGCCCCGCGGCAGCCGGGCGAGGAACGCCGGCAGCAGCGCGGGCCGGTTCACGAGCACCGCGGTGAGGTAGGCGGTGAGCCCGGCGCCGTAGCCGTACGCCTGGGTCTCCAGGTCCCGCCAGGTCTCCCGGTGGTGGTGCCACACCAGGGCGTACGGCGTGTAGCGCAGCCGGTGGCCCTGGGCCAGGACGCGCACGAAGCCGTAGAGGTCGTCACCGCCCCGGGCGGCCGTCCCGGCGCCGGTGGCCGGGTCGAAACCGCCGACGGAACGCAGCACCGCCGTCCGGAACGCCATGTTCGCGCCCGAGCCGAACCGCCCGGCCGTGAACGGGAACAGCGGCTCGTCGCCCGGCGGACACGCCGGGTCGTACGTCCTTGGAGTGAAGCCTTTCGCGAAACCGCCGTGGCTCTCCAGCAGCACCTGGGCCGGGGTGGTCAGCCGCGCGGGCAGGATCAGCCCGGTGCTGCACCCGAGCCCGGCGTCGGCGGCGAAGGGCGCGCTCAGCTCGGTCAGCCAGCGCGGATCGGCGACCACGTCGTCGTCGGTGAAGGCGACCACCTCGCCGCGTACGGCGTCCAGCCCCGTGTTGTGCGCGCCTGCGAGCCCCGGAACAGGCTCACAGACGTACCGCACGCGCTCGGCGTACTTCCGCTCGATCAGCTCCCGCGTCCCGTTCGTGACGGGCGCGTTGTCCACGACGACGATCTCGAACCGCGGATGGTCCTGCGCCAGCAGCGAGTCCAGCGCCCGGGCCAGCTGCCCGGCCCGCTCCCGGGTCGCGACGACGACACTCGTGAACGGCGTCACTCCGGGTTCGCCGGAGACGGCCGGCCCGCACTCCGCCCGCGCCCGCCGGGCCAGCACGGCCCTGGGATCCGCTCCCCGCGGCACCCGCCCGAGCAGCGTGCCCACGGGCCTGCCGCCCTTCCTGACCAGCACGAACACCTCACCGTGCGTCACGGGCGGGCTCCCCGGGCCAGGTCTGAGCACCGCCGCGTCACCGTCGAGGTCCAGTTCGGCGACCTGCACCACCCCGATGTCCAGGAACCGCCGTATCTCCTCCTGCGCACGCGCCGAACGGGCCATGCGCCCACCCCCCTTGTGTGTCAGGTACGGCGCAGCCGTGCCGCGCCCTTCAGCGTCCGCGCGGCCAGCGACGCGAGCCGCGGCCTGCCGCGGACGAAGCTGTGCGCGCGACGCGCCGGCTCGCGGCTCAGCCAGTGCAGCGCGGCGCCGGCCCCCGGCCGGGTCACCGCGCCCTCGTACACGGGCAGTTCGCCCGTCTTCAGCGCGTCCTTGTACTCGGCCGCGCCCCGCCCCAGGTCGAGCATGCCGATGCCGTCGGCGGCAGCCGCCTCGGCCATGCGCAGGTGCAGCACCAGACCCGGCGAGAACTTGGCGAACTCCGGGTCGTAGGCCGGGAACCAGCAGGCCAGCACCGAGGCCGAACGCAGCCCGAAGTGCGCGGCGACGGGCCGCTCCCCGGCGTACAGCGCGGACAGCGTGCCGCTGCACTCCGGCGCCCGGGTGCGGGCCAGCTGCCCGACGAGCCGGGTGATCCACTCCTGGGCGAACCGGTCCCGGCGGCCGGTCCTGCGGTACTGCGCGGACTTCCACTCCATGAGCGTGCGCAGCGCGGCCGGATCGCGTTCGTCGAACACGAACCGCAGCTCGCCGGCCTGCCGGCCCAGCTTGCGCCCCTTGGCCAGGGTGGACTTCAGGAACTTCGGCGACTGCGCGCGCAGCACCGACTCGTACGTCTCGTAGCCCTTCTCCACGTCGATGACGTAGGTGGCGTGCTCCTCGGCGGCGTACCGGACGAACAGCCGCTGCTCGGCCTCCAGGTTGTCGAAGGCGAAGCTCGACACCGAGCAGGCCTTCAGCAGTTCGCCCGTCTCCAGGTCCAGGCCCGGCCGCAGGATCGCGCCCTGCGCGTCCGAGACGCCGAGCCCGATCGCCCGGCCCTGCCCCAACGGGCCCCGCTCATAGGGCAGGAAGCCGGCCGGTTCCGTCCCCTCGTACACCACGGCGACCCGGGCCCCCGGCCTGACCCGGCCGACGGCTTCGGTGAACTCCGGCTCCATGAAGGGGTTGCGTGGTGTCTCGGAGGCCGCGCGCAGTGCACGCCAGCGCTCCCTCTCCCCTTCGCCGAGCTCCCCGGGCCCAGCCACGCGAATGCGCCCACTGCTCAACCTGACCCCCCGATCAAGTCCCCCCTGGACACTTGGAAGGTACCGCTCGATGCGCCCCCACGGGTAGGTAGCGGAGCATGTTGTTGCCAACCGGTGCAGAGGCCTTCAACCGGGCAATCGGCGTCCGTGGTGCGATGAAACGAAGGGGCGCACTGTCCGTATTCTCTGATCATGGCCGCACCCATCGCATATTCACTCATCGCCACCGATCTGGACGGGACGCTGCTGCGCGGCGACGACACCCTCTCCGACCGGTCTCTCGCCGCGCTCGCGCGGGTGGCGGACGCCGGTGCCCAGCACCTCGTGGTGACGGGCCGGCCGGCGCCGAGAGTGCGGCCGCTCCTGGACGACCTCGGATGCACGGGGCTCGCGGTGTGCGGGCAGGGCGCGCAGGTGTACGACGCCGGCGCGGACCGGCTGCTGTGGTCCATCACGCTGGACAGGGAGCTGGCCGAGACCGCCCTCGGCAAGATCGAGGCCGAGGTGGGGCAGGTGTACGCGGCGGTCGACCAGGACGGGGTCGACGGGCTCACGCTGATCGAGCCGGGCTATCTGATGCCGCACCCGACCCTGCCCGCCGTCCGGGTCGACCGGCGCGACGAGCTGTGGGGCGAGCCCATCAGCAAGGTGCTGCTGCGGCATCCCCATCTGTCGGACGACGAGTTGGCGGCGACGGCCCGCTCGGTGGTCGGCTCACTGGCGACGGTGACGATGTCGGGGCCCGGCACGGTCGAGCTCCAGCCGTGCGGGATCACCAAGGCGACGGGCCTGGCACTGGCCGCCGAGCATCTGGGGCTGCGGCCGGCGGACACCATCGCCTTCGGCGACATGCCCAACGACATCCCGATGTTCGACTGGGCCGGCCACGGCGTCGCGATGGCCAACGCCCATCCCGAACTCAAGGCCGTGGCCGACGAGGTCACCCTGTCGAACGAGGACGACGGCATCGCCGTCGTCCTCGAGCGACTGCTGGGCGGGACGGCTCAGTACGGGCCGTTGACGTTGTCGATCGAGCCGTAGCGGTCGGCCGCGTAGTTGCAGGCCGCGGTGATGTTGGCGACGGGGTCGTACGGGTCCCACGACGTGCCGTCCACGTGGTAGGCCTGGAAGGTCGGGTCGATGGTCTGGAGGAGGCCCTTGGACGGGGTGCCCTTGGCGGCGTTGGAGTCCCAGTTGTTGATCGCCTGGGGGTTGCCGGACGACTCGCGCATGATGTTGCGGTGGATGCCGTCGTAGGACCCGGGGATCCCCTTCTGCGCCATGATGTCCAGCGCCTCGCGGATCCACCCGTCCAGGTTGTCGGCGTAGGTCTTCGCGGAGGCCTGGGTGGCCTGGGCGACACCGCCGGCGGGCTTGGCGGGGGCGGACGACTTGGTCGCCGTCTTCTTCGCGGCGTCCGTCTTGGTGGCCTTCACCGTCAGCTTCAGACCCGGGTGGATGAGCTTCGGGTCGTCGCCGACGGCGGCGCGGTTGTCCTTGTAGAGCTGCTTCCAGCCGCCCGGGACGTCGTACTTGTCCGCGATGCGGGCGAGCGAGTCGCCCTTGGTCACGGTGTACGTCAGGGGCTTGGCGGGCTGGGCCGCCTGCGGCACGGACTGTGCGGCGGCGGGGGCGCTCTGGGGCTCGGCGGCGCTCGCGTGGGTGGCGCCGAGGAGCGGAAGGGTGAGTGCGGCTCCGCCGGTTCCGGCGGCGATGAAGCCTCGGGTCAGCGGGTTGGTTCTGGGGCGACGGTGCTTGCCTCGTCCGGCCATGGCGATGTTCCTCTCCGGCGCCTGCGAGGTGAGCTGTCGGGTTCGGGCCGGGAGGTGCCCGGCCGCGTACGGCGCTGTGTGCCGTGCGCGGCTTCACCCCGAGCCGTGCCGCTGTGCGGACCGGCGACTTACCTGGGTCCCCCGCTCCTGCCCTGCGTGAGTGAGTCGGTTCCGGTGGGGTGTCCGGGCGGCGGCAGGATTAGGCGTCCGCCGGACAGGCCCGGAACGTATGCGAGAGCACATGTCGGGAACAAGCACCTCAGTCACATATCGCGCGGTTGACCTTGGTCGGGGGTGTTTGGGTCGCTTGATCCTTTGCGGGAGCCAAGGCTCAACTGGCGTGAGTGGGAAGGCGGTAGGGGCCGTGGTGGAGGTGGGGTGGAAAAGGGGGGTAAGTGATTCAACTCACTGATCACGAGTCCATAGGGCAATTTCCACCAAGAGGAATTCGCTGATCTATCACGGCAAATCGTGCATACTTCGCTAGATTTGTGTAAGTCGATAAATATCTGTTCTTATGGGTTGATCGAAAACATAACGGTCGTGATCGGATACCGCCCGGCCTGTAACCACGGGCGCTGGCGGTGATCGAAACGTGACCGGATACGCTGACTCGAGTGAGGGCAGCGACCTATCGACAATCCGCATAATCACCGGCAGACACAGCAGACAGGAGACCCCTCGTGACCGACGTCGGGCCGTTCGGGCTGAGCGTGCGGGACCAGGCTCTGGAAGCCGATGTCCAGGCCGGAATGGCGGCTGTCGAGGAAGGCTTGCTCGAGGCCACCAAGAGCGAGGTGCCCTTCATCACGGAGGCCGCCCAGCACCTGGTGCGGGCCGGCGGCAAGCGGTTCCGCCCGCTGCTCGTGATGCTCTCCGCCCAGTTCGGTGACCGGTACGCACCCGGGATCGTGCCGTCGGCCGTCGTCGTGGAGCTGACCCACCTCGCCACGCTGTACCACGACGACGTGATGGACGAGGCCGCCGTGCGCCGCGGCGTCGCGAGCGCGAACGCCCGCTGGGGCAACTCCGTCGCGGTCCTCACCGGCGACTTCCTCTTCGCCCGCGCCTCGCACATCCTGGCCGACCTCGGCCCGGAGGCCGTTCGGGTGCAGGCCGAGGCGTTCGAGCGGCTGGTGACCGGCCAGATCCTGGAGACGGCCGGACCGCAGGACGGCCGCGACCCCGTCGGGCACTACCTGGACGTGCTGGGCGGCAAGACCGGCTCGCTGGTCGCCGTGTCGTGCCGGTTCGGCGCGATGATGTCCGGCGCCGACGAGACGGTCGTACACGTCCTGACCCAGTACGGCGAGCGGCTCGGCGTCGCCTTCCAGCTCGCGGACGACGTCCTGGACATCGCCTCCGACTCCCACGAGTCCGGCAAGACCCCCGGCACCGACCTGCGCGAGGGCATCTCCACGCTGCCTGTGCTGCGGCTGCGCGAGCGGGCGGCCCGGCTCGGGCTCGCCGAGGACATCGCCCTGTGCGAGCTGCTCGACTCCGACCTCACCGACGACGAACGGCACGCCGAGGCCCTGCGCCTGCTGCGCGCCCACCCGGCACTGGAGCAGGCCCGGCGGGACACCGTCCGCTACGCCCAGGACGCCCGTTCGGCGCTGGCGCCCCTGCCGGAGTGCACCGCGAAGACGGCGCTCCTGGAGCTGTGCGACGCGGTGGTGCACCGGGCCGGCTAGCACCTCTTTCCCGTCCGACCCCTACGGGTCGGGGGAGAAGCCGCCCTTCCATGTCATACCCCAGCAGTACATGGAGTTGAGTCCGGGGTCTGACGTATCTCCCTGGCCGATTTGGTCAGATGGACACCACGGAAAACACCACTCCTCACCTGTTCGGGTGAGAATGGCGGCTCAGGGACGAGTGCGTGCACGGCACGGACAGCCGCCGCCGACCATGGAGGTAGGGCACACATGGCACCGTACGCATCCGACGACAGCACGACCGCCGGAGAGGTCGACGAGCAGCGCTCCGGGCGGCGCACAGCCGCACGGTACATCGTCCCGGTCACGGTGATCGGGGTGGCGGCCGCGACGATCGGGCTGGTCCCCGCACTCGCCGACTCCGGCGACCCCGACCTCCCGAAGATCACCGCACAGCAGCTCATCGAGAAGATGGCCAAGTCCGACGTCGAGCAGCTCTCCGGCACGGTGAAGATCAGCACCGACCTCGGCCTGCCGAACCTCGGCGGCCTGGAATCCGGCCTGCTGTCCGGCGCCGCGGGCCAGGGCGAGGGCGGCTCCTCCGCCGACCCGACGGCCAAGCTCACCGAACTGGCCTCCGGCACGCACACCCTGCGCGTCGCCGCCGACGGCCCGGACCGGCAGAAGCTGTCCCTGCTGGAGAACGCCGCCGAGTACAGCCTCATCCACAACGGCAAGGACGTCTGGGGCTACGACAGCAAGTCCAACGAGGTCTACCACGGCACCTCCTCCGAGAGCCCGGAGCGCGGGAAGGACCAGCAGCCGCCGACCATGCCGAAGGACTTCGCCGAGGAGGCCCTGAAGGCGGTCGACGACACGACGTCCGTGACCGTGGACGGCACCGCCCAGGTCGCCGGCCGGGACGCCTACAAGCTGGTCGTCAAGCCGAAGCAGTCCGGCTCGACGGTCGGTGCGATCACGGTGGCCGTGGACGCGAAGACCGGCATGCCGCTGAAGTTCACGCTGACCCCGGCGAGCGGCGGCGCGGCCGTCGTCGACGCGGGCTTCACGAAGGTCAGCTTCGCCAGGCCGGCCGCCTCGACCTTCGACTTCACCCCGCCCAAGGGTGCGAAGGTCACCGAGGAGAAGGACGCCCACAAGGCCTCGGGCGAGACTCCGCGCAAGGCACCCGGCAAGGCCTTCGACTTGGGTGAGGCGCCGGGCCACGCTCCGAAGGGCGGCGAGGACTCCGGCAAGGGCCTCGCCGGCCTCGACGGAATGAAGACCATCGGCGAGGGCTGGAACGCCATAGCCACCTTCGACACCGGCGGCGAGGGCGTACCCTCCGGCGGGACCGGCGGTGACCTCGGCGGCTTCATGGACTCGCTCGGCGACAAGGTCCACGGCAAGTTCGGCTCGGGCACGGTCTTCTCGACCCGCCTGGTCAACGCCCTCATCACGGACGACGGCAAGGTCTACGCGGGCCTGGTCACCAAGGACGCGCTCGTGAAGGCGGCCGACGCCGGGAAGTAAGTCCCGCACGCGTACGGGGCGTCGACAGAACGAGGAAGCCGATGGGCGATGTGTCCGCCACGGAACCGGAGCAGCGGGACACGCGGGCCGAAGCCGGGGAACCGGTCATCGCCACCCGCGCGCTCACCAAGCGCTACCGCGGCGGACAGCTCGCCGTCGACGGTCTCGACCTGACCGTGCCGACGGGCAGCGTCTTCGGCTTCCTCGGCCCCAACGGCTCCGGCAAGACCACCACCATCCGCATGCTGATGGGCCTCATCGAGCCCACCTCCGGCACGGCCCGGGTGCTCGGGCAGCCCATGCCCCGGGCCACCCGCGCCGTGCTGCCGCACGTCGGAGCCCTCATCGAGGGCCCGGCCCTCTACGGCTTCCTCTCGGGCCGCGACAACCTGACCCGCTACGACAGCGCCGATCCGGCCGCCGACCCGCGCACCCGGCGGGCCCGGGTCGCCTCGGCCCTGGACCGGGTGGGCCTGACGGCCGCCGCGGGCAAGAAGGCCAAGGCGTACTCCCTGGGCATGAAACAGCGCCTCGGCCTCGCGGCCGCCCTGCTCCAGCCGCGCCGGCTGCTCGTGCTGGACGAGCCCACCAACGGCCTCGACCCGCAGGGCATGCGCGAGATCCGCACCCTCGTCAGGGAACTGGCCTCGGACGGCACGACCGTCTTCCTCTCCTCCCACCTCCTCGACGAGATCGAGCAGGTCTGCACGCATGCGGCCGTGATGGCGCAGGGCCGGCTGATCACGCAGGGCCCGGTCGCCGAGCTGTCCGCCGGGGCGCGCGGCCGGCTGGTGGTGACCACACCTGACCCGGCCGAGGCGGCCCGGGTGCTGAAGGAGCAGGGCGTCGGCGACGTGGTCGTGTCCGACGACCGGGTGACCGGCGAACCACCGGACCGCGACCTGGCCGAGATGAACGCCGCGCTGGTGACGGCCGGGGTCCGGGTGCGCGGCTTCACGGTCGAACGGGCCTCGCTGGAGGACGCGTTCGTGGCGCTGACGGGGGAGGGCTTCGATGTCGCGGGCTGAAGTCGTGGAATCCGTGAGGCCGGTGAGCCCGCTGTGGACCTTCGGGCTGCTGCGCAACGAGCTCGTCACCACCTTCCGGCGCTGGCGCACGCTCGCGCTGCTGGCCGTGCTGGCGGGCGTACCGATCCTGGTCGGCATCGCCGTCAAGATCGAGACAGGTGACGGCTCGTCGCCCGGCGGCGGGGCCGGCGGAGGACCGGCCTTCATCTCGCAGATCACCAACAACGGCCTGTTCCTCGTCTTCACCGCCCTGGCCGCCACGCTCCCGTTCTTCCTGCCGATGGCGGTCGGTGTCGTCGCGGGCGACGCGATCGCCGGGGAGGCCGGCTCCGGCACGCTCCGCTATCTCCTGGTCGCCCCGGCCGGCCGCAGCCGCCTGCTGCTCACCAAGTACGCGGCGGTCCTCCTCTTCTGCCTGGCCGCCACGCTCGTGGTCGCCGTCTCGGCGCTGACGGTCGGCGCGCTGCTCTTCCCGCTGGGGGATCTGACGACCATCTCCGGTACGCGGATCGGCTTCGCCGAGGGCGTGGGCAGAGCCCTGCTGATCGCTCTGGCCGTCGCCGCGTCACTGATCGGCGTCGCCGCGCTCGGCCTGTTCGTCTCGACCCTGACGGGCAGTGGCATCGCGGCGATGGCCACCACCGTCGGCCTGCTGATCACGGTCCAGATCCTCGACCAGATCCCGCAACTGCACGCCCTCCACCCCTACTTCTTCTCCCACTACTGGCTCTCCTTCGCCGATCTCCTGCGCGAGCCGGTGTACTGGGACGACCTGGCGAAGAACCTCGGCCTCCAGGCCCTGTACGCGGCGGTGTTCGGGTCGGCGGCCTGGGCGCGCTTCACGGCGAAGGACATCACGGCCTAGCGCGCCCGGTCCTCGTACAGGAACCGGGCGAGCGGTGCCTCCTGCTCGAAGAAGGTCTTGGCGCGGGTCAGTGCCGCGTCGTCGGTCAGCACGTCACCGGGCTTGCTGCCGTTGCCCAGCAGCACCCCGCCGAAGCGCATCCCCATGTACGCGGCCGAGTTGTGGAGCGTCCCGACGAGCGGGTCCGCCACCACCTCCTCCGTGTGCGCGAGGGCGGTGACGCCCCACAGGGTGCGGCCGGCCAGGGTCGCCTTGAAGTCGAGGCCCGGCGTGCGCAGCCAGCCCGACCAGTAGTCGAGGTAGCGCTTGGTGTGCGCGGAGACCGAGTACCAGTACAGGGGCGAGACGATCACGATGTCCGTCGCCGCGAGCGTGGCGTCGAGCAGCCGGGCCACGTTGCCCTCGGTCGGGCGGACGTGGTCGCTGTCGTGCCGCAGGTCCTCGAAGTCCGGCACGGGGTGTTCGGTGAGGTCGATCCATTCCTGCTCGACGTCCCGGGGCAGTTGCTCGGCGGCCCGGCGGGCCAGCAGCTCGGAGTTGCCCCCGGCGCGAGCGCTGCCCAGGACGAAAAGGAAACGACGGGTCATGGATACCCCTCCAGAAACTCGGCGGACGTCAATTACACGCGTGTGCATCATATGCGTACGCAAGTAAACAGGCCAGGGGTTTCCTCGCGGGTGCGCATCAGCGGCTTCCGCCGGGGCCGTCAGCCCGCCGCGCGTTCCTCCGCCTCCCGCGCCACGGCAAGCAGCAGCGCCTCCCGGCCCGGCGGCGCCACCAGCTGGAGACCGGCCGGGCAGCCGTCGCCGCCGAAGCCCGCCGACAGGCTCAGCGCAGGGTGTCCGCTGAGGTTGAACGCCCAGGTGAGAGAGGTGGAGTAGCGGGCCCCGGGCCCCTCGTGGCCGTGCGGGGCGGTGGGTGCCGTGGGGGTCAGCAGCAGCGGGGCGTCGGCGAACAGTCCGGAGAGCCGCCGGTCGTTCGCCGCCCGGACGCGCTCGGCCCCGGCCAGGTCGGCACCGGGAGTGCGCAGGGCGAGCCAGGCCGGCCCGGGGTCCGTCAGCCGCAACGGCCTGCGCGGCCGGACGAGCCGTACGACCCCCGCCGCCGCGAGCCGCTCCACCGCCGCCCGGGCCAGCGCGACGGGCTCTGGGTCGGGCCCGGCGAAACCCAGGTCGGGGGACCAGACCGCCGGGACGGGGAGGGTCGTCTCGGCCGGCCCCCGCTCCCCGGACACCACCGCCCACCACAGCCCGGCGTCCCCCGCCGAGCGGGCGAGCACCCCGGGAACGGCGAGTCCCGTACGGTCGCCCGACGGCAGCCGCCCGCTCGTCGTCTTCAGGCCGACCACCCCGCACCACGCCGCCGGGATCCGCACCGAACCGGCCCCGTCGCCGCCCGTAGCCAGCGGCACCAGCCCGGCCGCCACGGCCGCAGCGGCCCCGGCCGACGAACCGCCCGGCGTGCGGTCGGCCCGCCACGGATTGACGGTCCGGCCCCGGGCCCCGAGCCCCCAGGTCTGCCAGGGCGTTCCCGGCCCGGGCACGGCGGTCGCCCCCACGGCCACACAGCCGGCCGCGAGCAACGGCCCCGCCCCGCGCAGCCCGTGCCGGCCCTTCACGGCGACCGGTACACCCGCCAGCGGCAGGGGCACGTCCGCGCCCCGCCCGTCGAGCCGCGCGTCCACCTCGCCCGCCCGCCGCAACGCCTCCTCGCCCCACACCTCGACGAACGCGCACAGCCGCGGATCGGCCTGCTCGATCCGGGCCAGGGCCGCCGCGACGACGTCCGTCGCGCGCAGCTCCCGGGCCCGCACGCCCGCCGCGATCTCCCGGGCCGACAGAGGCACGGCCGACAGGGGCACGGCCGTCAGCGTGCCGCTCCCGTCAGCCGGGCCAACGGCTCCGTCTCGCGCGGCGGACGGCCCGGTTCACCGAGCCGCCAGGACGGCATCCACGGCACGCGGTACACGTCGATGACCGACTCCAGCGACTTGACCCGCCGGGCCAGCGGACGCGGCAGCCGGCCCGGGGCGTCCGCCACGAGGACGATCGCGTCCAGGTCGAGCCCCGGCGGAGCCTGGCCGCGCCGGAAGATCTCCACCGCCCCGGCGACCGTGTCCAGCCCGGTCGCATGCGTCCGCGCGACCAGCAGCACCGACGGGGGATCGCCGGGCCCGGGCCAGGACCGGCCGCTGTCATGGCCGCCGTAGACCGCGGCGAGCGTGGAGACGCCCGCGCCGCCGTGCGTGCCGACCCAGGAGAAACGCCGTGCCCCGGCATGGGCGTGCCCGGGCTCCGGCGGCCCCGGCTCCGGGGTGGTCACCGGGCCGCGCAGCCAGATCTCCGGCCCCTGTCGCATGCCTGTGTGCATGCCCCTCTCCTCCCTCGAATGGCTCGTCTTCATGCCCTCGGTAACGACCGAGCCGGGGCCGACGGCCCTTGGGACGAGCCTGTGACACCGTGGTGACGTGAGAAACGGGGGCGAGCGGACACACTCGACAGTAGGTGTACGACGCCCAGTGAGGGGACGATGTCGCGACTCAGCCGCGAGAAGAAGCGGGAACAGAAGCAGGCCGCACGCGCGGCGACCCCGGCGGCGCCGATCGACGTCCATGTCCCCGGGTCCGGCACGGACGTCGGAGGGGGGCCCGGTGGGGCGTCCGACGGTGCCTCCGTCGGAGGGGTCCCGGTCTTCGCGGCTCCCGGCGAGGAGATCCAGCGGGCCGTCCTGAACCGCCTCCACCACATCGCCCTGGCCACCGGCCATCCCGTCCTCGCCACCATCCGCGACGAGCGCATCGGCTATGTCGTCCCGCTCCAGGTCGACCCGGACGGCTCCAGCCACTTCACCTCCGAGCCGGTCGCCACGACCCCGCCGGAGCAGCAGCACCCCCGGAGCGAGGCCGCGACCCCGCCGGAGCAGCGGCATCCCCGAGGCACTGGTGCCGCTGCGCCGCCGGTGCCACAGCACAGCGGGAGCGAGGCCACGACCCCGCCCGAGCCGCGGCACGCCCCTCCGGCCCGCGGCGACAGCGCCACACACGTGCTGCGTCCCGTGCCGGAGTCCGGCCGCGGCGCGGCCCCGACGTTCCCGTTGCGGGCCGTGCCCGAGCCGCAGCCGGCCGATGAACCCGTCCCGACGTTCGAGCTGCGAGCCGTACCGGGGTCGGCGGAGCCCGCGCCGGAAGACGCGCCACCGGCCCCGGACACGGCGATGCCGCCCGGCACCGTCGCGCCGCCCACCGGCGAGTTCGGCCCGCCCCCGCCCATGGACGCGAGGCCGCTCCCCGTCCCCGAAGCCCCACCGGCTCGGCGACCCGCGCCGGTCCCCGAGGACGCCCTGATCGCCGCCGACCCCGACCCCAAGCCCACCCCCGCCCGCGGCTTCGACGCCGTCGCGGAGGCCGTACTCGGGGACGAGCCCCTCACCGCCCCGGGCGATCCCACCGCGCCCGCGCTCCTCGCGGAGCCGGTCGCGCGGATCAACGAGGCGGTGAAGGAAGGCAGGATCGACACCGCGTCCGGGCTGGCGGAGCAGACCGTCGTCGAGGCGTCGGCGGCGCTGGGGCCGGAGCACCCCGAGGTGCTCCGGCTGGGCGAACTCACCGCGTACATCGCCTACTTGGCGGGTGACCCGCTCCGCGCCTGCCGGCTGTCACTGGACCTGGCCGGCGCCCGCCGCCGGGCCGGCGACGCGGAGGCCGCCTACGGCAACGTGGAGAGCGCGGCGACCGCCTGGCGCGCGGTGCGCGACCCGGCGCTGGGACTGGAGCTGGGACGCGACCTGATCGGCCTGTGGACGGAGCTCGCCGCCGAGGACGGCCCGGCCGCCGAGGAGGTCGAGCAACTGGAGTCGGCCCGCGCCCGCATGGGCCGCCTCACCGAACGCGCCCGCAAGCAGCAGGCGTGACCCGGTTGGGCGCCTACTCCGACAGCTCCCACACCGCGTACGCGAGGGCGTCGCTGTTGCGGTTCAGGGCGATGTCGTTGATGTTGGCGGTGGTGTCGCAGGAGGAGTGGTAGCAGCGGTCGAAGGCCCGCCCCGCCGTACCGCCCCACTTGGCCGCCTGCGCCGCCGTCATCGTCCGGCTGGCCCCGGTGAACAGACCGCCCACCGGCACGCCCGCGCTCTTGAAGGGCGCGTGGTCGGAGCGGCCGTCGCCCTCGGTCTCGATCTCGGTCGGCACGCCGATGCCGCCGAAGTAGTCCTTGAAGGTCTTCTCGATCGCCGGGTCGTCGTCGTAGACGAAGTAGCCGGGGTTCGGGGAGCCGATCATGTCGAAGTTGAGATAGGCGCTGATCCTCGAACGGTCACCGGTGGCCAGCCGGTTGACGTAGTGGCGGGAGCCGACCAGGCCGAGCTCCTCCGCGCCCCACCAGGCGAACCGCAGGTGCTTGGCGGGCTTGTACTGCGCCCGGGACACGGCGAGGGCGGCCTCCAGGACGGCGGCCGAGCCGGAGCCGTTGTCGTTGATGCCGGCCCCCGAGGAGACGCTGTCGAGGTGCGAGCCCGCCATCACGACCTGGTTGGCGTCGCCGCCCGGCCAGTCGGCGATCAGGTTGTAGCCGGTGCGGCCGGAGGCGGTGAACTGCTGGATCGTGGTGGTGTACCCGGCCGCGTCCAGCTTGGCCTTCACGTAGTCGAGCGAGGCCTTGTAGCCGGCCCGGCCGTGCGCCCGGTTGCCGCCGTTGGCCGTGGCTATGGACTGCAGCTGGGACAGGTGGGTCTTGACGTTCGCCACGGGTATGTCGGGCGCGGCGGCCGGTCTGGAGGGAGCGGATGACGCGGCGTCGGCCACGGCACCGCCGGTCAGGAGCATGGCTGTTGCCATGCCGCCCGCGGCGACGGCGCGCGCGGAAACGGAGAGCTTCATGTGGGGGCTCCGGATTCCGTCGGGAAGCCCGTGGGGTGTCCACGGGCCGCCCACAGTGAATGGGGTGCCTGGATGGTGAAGCTGCTACTGACTCTCCGTCAAGATGCTGATCCGGCCAGGGCGTTACGGAGTACAGGCCTCCGCCGCCCATGTCACTGCACGCAGAACTCGTTCCCCTCCGGGTCCGCCATCACGACCCACTCGCCGCCCTGCTCCTTCACCCGTCGCAGTGCGCTCGCCCCGAGCCCCTCCAGCCGTGCGACCTCCTCGTCGCGCCGGCCCACGCCCGGGTGCAGATCGAGGTGCAGCCGGTTCTTGGCCGTCTTCGTCTCCGGGACCCGCTGGAACAGCAGCCGGCGCCCCAGCCCGGTCCCGCTCTCCTCCTCGTACGGGTCCTCGGGATGCCGTACGGCGACCAGGTCCCGGAAGGCGCGGCGGCCGTGGAAGTCGACCGTGGCCTCCTCCGGCAGGGCGCCGAAGCCGAGCAGCTTGCCGATGAGGGCGCTGTTGTCCTCGACCTCGTACCGGAGGGCGGCGGCCCAGAAGTCGGCCTGCGCGTGCGGGTCGTTCGCGTCGATGACGAGTTTCCAGTGCACGGGAGCGGGAGATGCGGGTGTCTGCGTCATGTAACCAGTTATACTGGTTAGGTGAGTGGACGCACAGGGGAAACGCCGGATCGAACGCCCGGCCTGACGCTGGTCTCGGGCCAGGGCAAGCCCTACCGCTTCGACCCCGGCACCCTGTGCCTGGAGCTGACCACGACGGGCGGCCCCGGGGCCTTCGCCCGCTGGGAAGTGCTGCACGAACCCTCCGACCTGGTGACCTGGGCCGGGCGCAGCCGGCTGCCGGACGGACTGGACCTCACCGTCTCCGCCGGGGAACTGGAGCGGGCACGCACCCTGCGCGACGCCGTGCTGCTGCTCGCCGCCGACCGCGCCCACGGCCGCCCCCTGCGGGCTCCCCTCTTGGGCGTCGTCAACGCCGCCGCGGCCGGGCCCCCGCTGATCGCCCGCATCGAACCCGACGGCACCCGCGCCTGGGCCCCGGGTGCCACCGGCACCCACCTGCTCGCGACCGTCGCCCGCGACGCGATCGACCTGTTCACCGGGCCCCACGCCGACCGCGTCCGCGAGTGCGGCGCCCACAACTGCCACCTGCTCTTCGTCGACACCTCCCGCCCGGGCCGCCGCCGCTGGTGCGCGATGGAACACTGCGGAAACCGCGAGAAGGCCCGGGCGCACCGGGTCCGCAACGCTCCTGGGAAGACGTAGCCTCCCTCAGCATCCGCCGGCTGACCCCGTCGATCTCCCGGCGCAGCTCCGTGCAGCGCGGCCGCCCGTTCTCCAGCAGCGCGATGACCAGCAGCGACGTCTTGTCGGCGATCCGACCCTCACTTGCCTGACCGTCCCTCACCGGGGAGTGTTGACGCATGGGCACCCGTGCCTGGGCGCTGCTGCTCGTTCTGTGCGGAACGATCTTCCTCGAAGGCATCGACGTCGCGATGATGGCGGTGGCGATCCCGGCCGTCCGCGCCGATCTCGGACTGGCCACCGGCACCGCGGCCTGGGTGATGAGCGCCTATGTGCTCGGGTACGCGGGCTTCACACTGCTGGGCGGCCGGGCCGCCGACCTGCTCGGGCGGCGGCGGATGTTCCTGCTCTGGCTGACCGTCTTCCTCGCCTTCTCGGGGCTCGGCGGCTTCGCGACGGACGGCTGGATGCTGATCGTCGCCCGGTTCGTCACGGGCATCGCCGCCGCCTTCATGACCCCGGCCGCGCTCTCCCTGATCACCACGTCGTACGAGGAGGGCCCGCAGCGCAACAAGGCCCTGCTGGTCTTCGCCGGGACGGGCGCGGCGGGCTTCTCCCTGGGCCTGGTCATCGGCGGTCTGCTCACCGAGATCGGCTGGCGCTGGGTGTTCTTCGCCCCCGTGCTGCTGGCCGCCGCCCTGCTCGTCGCGGCCGTACGGCTGATCCCTGGGCGCGACGCCCCGCCGAACCGCCGCCGTACCTTCGACCTGCCCGGTGCGATCACCGCCGCCGGCGCCATGCTGCTGGCCGCCTACACCGTCGTACGCCTGGAACACGGGCTGGACCAGTGGCCGCTCACCCTGGCCTCGGGCCTCGCGGCCGTGCTGCTGGCCGGCGTCTTCGTGGTGGTCGAACGCCGCTGCCCCGACCCGCTCGTCCGGCTCGGCCTGCTGCGCCAGGGCCCGGTCGTGCGCGCCGACCTGGGGGCGCTGCTCTTCCTGGGCGCCTTCTTCGGCTTCCAGTTCGTCGTCACGCTCTACCTGCAGGAACTGCGCGGCTGGTCGTCCCTGCAGACGGCGGTGGCGCTGATCGTCATGGGCATCGACGCCGTCCTCGCGCCGACGCTCACTCCCAGACTGGTCGCCCGCTTCGGCAACGCCCGGGTGATCACGGGCGGCTTCCTCCTGGCCGTGGTCGCGTACGCGCTGTTCCTGCCGGTCGGCATGGACTGGTCCTACGCCATGATGTTCCCGACCCTGCTCCTCAGCGGCCTCGCGTTCGCCCTGGCCTACGGGCCGCTGACGATCGCGGCGACGGACGGGGTGGCCGGGTCGGAGCAGGGCCTGGCCGGCGGCCTGCTGACCACCGCCACCCAGTTCGGCTCCGCGATCGGCATCTCGGCGGTGACCGCGGTCTACGGCCTGGCGTCCACCGGGTCCGGCCCCGAGGCCACGCTGTCGGCGTTCCGCGCGGCACTGACCGTGCCGGTCGCCCTGGTGGTGCTGGGCACGCTGATCTCGTTGGTGAGCGCGCGGGAGGTTCGGCGGGCGGTGCGCAACGCGTCCCAGGTGAGCAAGGTCAACGCCAGCCACACCAGCGCGAATCCGGCCCACCGCTCCGGCGGCATCTCCTCGTGGAAGTAGAGGATGCCGAGCAGGAACTGGAGGACCGGCGTCGAGTACTGCAGCAGGCCGATGGTGGACAGCGGCACGCGGATGGCGGCGGCGCCGAAGCAGACCAGGGGCAGCGCGGTGACGATCCCGGCCGAGGCGAGCAGCGCCGCGTGCCCCGCGCCCTCGCCGGCGAAGGTGGAGTCGCCCCGTGCGGAGAGCCACACCAGGAAGCCCAGCGCGGGCAGGAACTGGATCGCGGTCTCGGCGGCCAGCGACTCGATGCCGCCGAGGCCCACCTTCTTCTTCACCAGCCCGTAGGTGGCGAAGGAGAGAGCGAGGGAGAGCGAGATCCACGGGGGCTGTCCGTAGCCGATGGTCAGTACGACGACCGCGGCGCCGCCGGTCCCGACCGCCGCCCACTGCACCGGCCGCAGCCGCTCCTTCAGCAGCAGCACGCCCATCGCGATGGTGACCAGCGGGTTGATGAAGTACCCGAGGGAGGCCTCGACCACGTGCCCGGAGTTCACGGCCCAGATGTACAGGCCCCAGTTGACGGTGATGACGGCCGCGGCGACCGTGATCAGCCCCAGCTTGCGAGGCTGCCGCAGCAGCTCACCGGCCCAGGCCCAGCGGCGCAGTACGAGCAGGGCGGCGCCCACGAAGAGCAGCGACCACACCATCCGGTGGGCCAGGATCTCCATCGCGCCGGCCGGTTTCAGCAGGGGCCAGAACAGGGGGACGAGCCCCCACATCCCGTAGGCCGCGAAGCCGTTCAGCAGTCCTGTGTGCCGCTCACCCCTCGGCTTGCCGGTCACGGGCCCCTCCTTCGCGCCTTGCGTGTGTCCGCGTGCACGACGGTAACGCCGGACGCCCCCGCCTGTCATGTCCGTATCGGCATACGGTCATGACAGGCCGGGGGCGCCCGGGGGGGCGTGCAGGCGGGGAGTCAGCCCTTGAGTGCGGCGGCGATGGCGTCGGTGAGCGGCGTGGTCGGGCGGCCGGCCAGGCGGGACAGGTCACCGGTGGAGACGACCAGCTCGCCCTTCTCGATGGAGGCGTCCACGCCTGCGAGGATCTGCGCGAACGGCTCGGGCAGGCCCGCGCCGGTCAGGATGCCGACGAGGGTTTCGGGGGAGACGGCGTTGTACGCGATCTCCTTGCCGGTCTGGCGGCTCAGCTCGGCGGCGTACTCGGCGAAGCTCCAGGGCGTGTCGCCGCCCAGCTCGTACGTCTTGTTCTCGTGCCCCTCGCCGGTCAGCACGGCGACGGCGGCAGCGGCGTAGTCGGCGCGGGAGGCCGAGGAGACCTTGCCCTCACCGGCGGCGGCGACGACCGCGTCGTGCTCCAGCACCGGGGCGAGGTTCTCGGTGTAGTTCTCGTGGTACCAGCCGTTGCGCAGCAGCGCGTAGGGCACTCCGGAGTCCAGCAGGATCTCTTCGGTGCCGCGGTGGTCGTCGGCGAGCGCGGCGGTCAGGGTGCCGGGGGCGCTGGTGTAGGCGAGCAGGGCTACACCGGCCGCCTCGGCGGCGTCGATGACGACCTTGTGCTGCTGTACACGGCCCTTGTCGAACTCGTTGCCGGAGATCAGCAGCACCTTGTCGCCGGCGGAGAAGAGGCCGTCGAAGGAGGCGGGGGTGCTGTAGTCGGCGAGGGCGATCCTCACGCCGCGGTCGGCAAAGTCGGCGGCCTTCTCCGCGTTGCGCACGACCGCGGTGATCTGCTCGGCGGGGACCTTCTCCAGCAGCTGCTCCACGACGTGACGGCCGAGGTTTCCGGTGGCTCCGGTGACGACGATGCTCATGGTGAGGACTCTCCTTGTGGGGTGCGTTGGCACTAACCCTAGGGGATGCGCTAACTCTTGGAAAGTACCCACTTTGAAGTAAGGTACTGGCATGGCCGTAAGTGACAACGAAGCCCTGTGCCCGTACCGGCTGGTCCTGGAGCACGTGACCAGCCGCTGGGGCGTGCTCGTCCTGACCGAGCTCCTGGACCGCCCGTACCGGTTCAGCGAGCTGCGCCGGGCGATCGGCACCTTCGGAGGCCGGGGCGTCAGCGAGAAGATGCTGACCCAGACCCTCCAGACCCTGGAGCGCGACGGCCTCGTCCACCGCGACGCCAAGCCCGTCATCCCACCGCGCGTCGACTACTCCCTCACCGGCCTGGGCCGCGAGGCCGCCGAGCAGGTCCGGGCCCTCGCGGCATGGACGCACCAGCGCATGGACGACGTGGAGCGGGCGCGCCGCGCGTACGACGAAGCCCGGGCCGCCTCCTAGCGGTCCCGGGCCCCTTGCGTTCCTCCGATCGGTCAGCCCACGACCGTCCAGGTGTCGCCGCCCGCCAGCAGCGCGCCCAGGTCGCCCTTGCCGTGCTGCTCGATCGCGGTGTCCAGCTGGTCGGCCATCTGCGTGTCGTAGACGGGCCGCTCGACCGAGCGCAGAACACCGATCGGCGTGTGGTGCAGGGTGTCCGGGTCGGCGAGGCGGGACAGCGCGAACGCCGTGGTCGGGGACGGGGAGTGCGCGTCGTGGACGAGCACCCGGTCCTCGTTGTCCGGCGTCACCGCGACCACCTTCAGATCACCCGTCAGCGGGTCCCGCACGACGCCCTTGGCCTGGTCCGCGCCGAAGCGGATCGGCTTGCCGTGCTCCAGCCGGATCACGGCCTCCTCGGCCTGCTGCTTGTCCTTCAGCGCGTCGAAGGCGCCGTCGTTGAAGATGTTGCAGTTCTGGTAGATCTCGATCAGAGCCGTGCCCTGGTGGGCGGCGGCCTGGCGCAGCACCTCGGTGAGGTGCTTGCGGTCGGAGTCCACCGTCCGCGCCACGAACGACGCCTCCGCGCCGATCGCCAGCGACACCGGGTTGAACGGCGCGTCCAGCGATCCCATCGGCGTCGACTTCGTGATCTTCCCGACCTCGGAGGTCGGCGAGTACTGGCCCTTGGTCAGACCGTAGATCCGGTTGTTGAACAGCAGGATCTTGAGGTTGACGTTGCGGCGCAGCGCGTGGATCAGGTGGTTGCCGCCGATGGACAGCGCATCGCCGTCACCGGTGACGACCCACACCGACAGGTCCCGGCGGGAGCTCGCCAGACCCGTGGCGATGGCGGGAGCACGGCCGTGGATGGAGTGCATCCCGTACGTGTTCATGTAGTACGGGAAGCGGGAGGAGCAGCCGATGCCCGAGACGAAGACGATGTTCTCCTTCGCCAGCCCCAGCTCCGGCATGAAGCCCTGCACCGCGGCGAGGATGGCGTAGTCGCCGCAGCCGGGGCACCAGCGCACTTCCTGGTCGGACTTGAAGTCCTTCATCGACTGCCGGCCCTCGGCCTTGGGCACGAGGGAAAGCGACTCGATGGTGCCCGTGCCGTGCGTGGACGTCTCAGCCATCGATGGCCTCCTTCAAAGCCGCGGCGAGCTGCTCCGCCTTGAACGGCATGCCGTTGACCTGGTTGTACGAGTGGGCGTCGACCAGGTACTTCGCCCGGATGAGCGTGGCGAGCTGCCCGAGGTTCATCTCGGGGATCACCACCTTGTCGTAACGCTCCAGCACGGAGCCCAGATTCCGCGGGAAGGGGTTGAGATGACGCAGATGCGCCTGCGCGACGGACTCCCCGGCTCTGCGCAGCCGCCGTACCGCCGCCGTGATCGGCCCGTACGTCGAGCCCCAGCCCAGCACCAGCGTCCTCGCCTCGTGCGGGTCGTCCACCTCGACGTCCGGGACGTCGATGCCGTCGATCTTCGCCTGCCGGGTGCGCACCATGAAGTCGTGGTTGGCCGGGTCGTAGGAGATGTTGCCCGTGCCGTCCTGCTTCTCGATGCCGCCGATCCGGTGCTCCAGACCCGGCGTGCCCGGGATCGCCCACGGGCGGGCCAGCGTCTGCGGGTCCCGCTTGTACGGCCAGAACACTTCGGAGCCGTCGTCGAGCGTGTGGTTCGGGCCCTGCGCGAACTGCGTCCGCAGATCGGGCAGCTCCTCGATGTCCGGGATCCGCCAGGGCTCGGAGCCGTTGGCCAGGTAGCCGTCGGACAGCAGGAACACCGGCGTGCGGTACGTCAGCGCGATCCGCGCCGCCTCCAGAGCGGCGTCGAAGCAGTCCGCCGGGGTGCGCGGCGCGACCACCGGCACCGGAGCCTCGCCGTTGCGCCCGTACATCGCCTGGAGCAGGTCCGCCTGCTCGGTCTTGGTGGGCAGACCCGTCGACGGCCCGCCGCGCTGGATGTCCACGATCAGCAGCGGCAGCTCCAGGGAGACCGCGAGGCCGATGGTCTCGGACTTCAGCGCCACACCCGGACCGCTCGTCGTGGTCACGGCCAGCGAACCACCGAAGGCCGCGCCCAGCGCCGCCCCGATACCGGCGATCTCGTCCTCCGCCTGGAAGGTCCGCACCCCGAAGTTCTTGTGCCTGCTCAGCTCGTGCAGGATGTCCGACGCCGGAGTGATCGGATACGACCCCAGGTACAGCGGCAGATCCGCCTGCCGGCCCGCCGCGACCAGGCCGTACGACAGGGCGAGGTTGCCGGAGATGTTGCGGTAGACACCCGGCGGGAACGCCGTGGTGGCCGGGGCGACCTCGTAGGAGACGGCGAAGTCCTCGGTGGTCTCGCCGAAGTTCCAGCCGGCCCGGTACGCAGCGATGTTGGCCGCCGCGATGTCGGGCTTCTTGGCGAACTTCGACTTGAGGAACTTCTCCGTGCCCTCGGTGGGCCGGTGGTACATCCAGCTCAGCAGGCCCAGCGCGAACATGTTCTTGCTGCGCTCGGCCTCCTTGCGGCTGAGGTCGAACTCCTTCAGCGCCTCGACCGTGAGCGTGGTCAGCGGCACGGGGTGCAGGTGGTAGCCGTCGAGTGACCCGTCCTCCAGCGGCGACGTCTCGTAGCCGACCTTCTGCATCGCCCGCTTGGTGAACTCGTCCGTGTTGACGATCACCTCGGCGCCGCGCGGCAGGTCGCCGATGTTCGCCTTCAGCGCGGCCGGGTTCATCGCCACCAGCACGTTCGGCGCGTCACCGGGCGTGAGGATGTCGTGGTCGGCGAAGTGCAACTGGAAGGACGACACACCCGGCAGGGTCCCGGCGGGCGCCCTGATCTCGGCGGGGAAGTTCGGCAGCGTCGACAGGTCGTTGCCGAACGACGCGGTCTCCGAGGTGAAACGGTCACCGGTGAGCTGCATACCGTCACCCGAGTCCCCCGCGAACCTGATGATCACTCGGTCGAGGCGACGGACATCCTTCGCACCCGCCGATTTGCGCTGCTCTCCTACGACTGTTCCGTCGGCCTGCTCCGCTGGGCTACTGACCTGGCTGGTCACTGAACTGGACCTCCCTCGAGGCGGCTGGCCGGGACGGGCCTTCCCGTAGGCCCTCCCAGGATCAACCCTACGACCGCAGGGGTCGCCTTCTTTGTGTCATTCGCATCTTGGACACGACTTGGGGCGATCACGCGCCCGGACGTGCCGGACGGCCGAACGTCAGGAGTTGAGGTACGTCAGCACGGCCAGCACCCTGCGGTGGTCACCCTCGCTCGGGGACAGGCCGAGCTTGAGGAAGATGTTGCTGACGTGCTTCTCGACCGCCCCGTCGCTGACCACGAGCTGCCGCGCGACCGCCGAGTTCGTCCGTCCCTCGGCCATCAGCCCCAGCACCTCACGCTCCCGCGGGGTGAGCCCCGCCAGCACGTCCTGCTTACGGCTGCGGCCCAGCAGCTGCGCGACCACCTCCGGGTCGAGCGCCGTGCCGCCCTCGGCCACCCGCACCACCGCGTCCACGAACTCCCGCACCTCGGCCACCCGGTCCTTCAGCAGGTAGCCGACACCCCGGCTGGACCCCGCGAGCAGCTCCGTGGCGTAGCGCTCCTCCACGTACTGCGACAGCACCAGCACCCCGAGCCCCGGATGCGCCTTGCGCAGCTGCACCGCCGCCCGCACTCCCTCGTCGGTGTGCGTAGGCGGCATCCGCACGTCCGCCACGACCACGTCCGGCAGCTCGCCCTGCGCGTCCAGCTCCGTGATGGTCTTGATCAGTGCCTCGCCGTCACCGACACCGGCGACGACGTCGTGCCCGCGGTCGGTCAGCAACCGGGTCAGGCCCTCCCTGAGCAGCACTGAATCCTCGGCGATGACCACCCGCACCCTGTCCTCCACGATGTCCGGCCCCCCACAGCCCGATGCCGCCCGTGCGCAGCCCACAACGGCCCTGCGCCCACCCGTGCGACGGCTCCAGCATTTCAGGGTCGGGAGGTGTATGGGGGCGGGACCGGCGTCTTGACTGGCCGATCAGGTGGTGGAGGGAAGCTTCGAGGCCAGAGGTGAACACCCCTGGCCCCGTTCACAGCCCGCGGGGCCGAGCCCCCGCGAGGGTCACCGCACGTGCTCCCCCCGCCACGGCAACTCCGCGGTCACCCGGGTCGGCCCGCCCGCCGGTGAGTCCACCACCAGGATCCCGTCCACCGCGTCCAGCCGGTCCGCCAGCCCCGCGAGACCGGACCCCTGGGACACATCGGCCCCGCCCACGCCGTTGTCCACGACCTGCAGCATGAGCCGGTTCTCCGTCCGCCACACCTCCACGCCCGCCCAGGTGGCCCGCGCGTGCTTGCTGACGTTCTGCAGCAGCTCCGACACCGTGAAGTACGCGATCCCCTCGATCGCCGGCGCCGGCCGCTCCACCAGGTCCACCTCGACCCGCACCGGCACCGTGCACCGCGACGCCACCGCCGACAGCGCCGCGTCCAGCCCCCGGTCCGTCAGCACCGCCGGATGGATCCCCCGGGCCAGGTCCCGCAGCTCCTGCAGCGCCGTCTTCACCTCGCCGTGCGCCTCGTCCACCATCCGCGCGGCCGTCTCCGGGTCCTCCTGGAGCTTCTCCTTCGCCATCCCCAGATCCATGGCCAGCGCCACCAGCCGGGCCTGCGCCCCGTCGTGCAGATCCCGCTCGATGCGCCGCAGGTCGGCCGCCGCCGTGTCGACCACGACCCCCCGGTCCGACTCCAGCTCCACCACCCGCGAGGCCAGCCGCGACGGACCGAGCAGACCGTGCACCAGCAGCCGGTCCACCATCGTCAGCGCCCGCACGATCCACGGCGTGGCGATCGTGAACAGCAGACCCACCAGCGCGGTCACCGTGATCTCGAAGGGATTGTCGAGGTAGATCCGGTGCGTCTCGTCGCCGTAGAGCTGGATCCCTTCCTGACCGGCGTACACCGGGAACACCCAGAACCACAGCGGGTACGTCAGCAGTGCCCAGCCCAGCGCCCACACGTTCACGGCGACGACGAACGAGAACACCGCCCAGGGCAGATGCAGCACCGCGTACAGCAAGGCCCGCCACGAGGCGCCGCTCTTGAGGACGGCCCCCACCCACGCCATCGCGCCCGGCTTCCTCATCCGCAGCGGCTCCGGCTCGCCCACCTCCAGGCCCAGCAGCGCCCGCGCCCGCATTCGCTCCAGCGACCCGAAGCCCCGGCACCCGGCCAGCGCCGCCGCCAGTACCGGTACACCGAGGAACGTGACCAGCAGCCCCGCCCCCAGCGACACCATCGTGACCGCGTAGGTGAACAGCAGGATGCTGATCGGCAGGCTGAGCAGCACATGGGTGAGCTCCAGCCAGGTGCGGAGCTCGACCGGCGCCCGCAGTGCGGCGGGCAGCCGGTGCCGCCGTTCGGTACTCCCCGGGAACCCGGGCCCGCTGTCGAGCCCGTACTCCTGTCCGTACTCCGTGGCCATCGGCGCCGTCCTTCTCCTCGTCCCGCGGCTGTGCTCTCGTACCTCCACCCTGCTCCGCCGCAGGTCGGCGGACCATGCGGTCCGTCGGCATCTTGGACGGGGGGTTTTCCCTACCCCGGGGCCCCTGACTACCCCGGGGCCCCGGACCGGTCACGCCACGGCAGTTCCGCCGTGACCGTCGTCGGGCCTCCCGCGGGCGACTCCAGGACGAACAGCCCGTCGACGGCGTCCAGCCGGTCCGCCAGGCCCTTCATCCCCGTACCACCGTCGAGGCTCGCGCCCCCGGCCCCGTCGTCCCACACCTGAATGAGCAGCCGGGTGTTCGTCCGCCACACATCCACCGAGGCCGACGTCGCCCGGCTGTGCTTGCTGACGTTCTGCAGCAGCTCCGAGACGGTGAAGTACGCGATGCCCTCGATGGCCGCGGCCGGCCGCTGCGGCAGATCGACCGTCACCTTCACCGGGACCGTGCACCGCGAGGCGACCGAGGACAGGGCCGCATCGAGACCGCGGTCGGTCAGGACCGCCGGGTGGATGCCGCGCGCCAGATCCCGCAGCTCCTGGAGCGCCAGCTTCACCTCGCCGTGCGCCTCCTCGACCATCGCCGCCGCCGCGTCGGGATCCTCCAGCACCTTCTCCTTGGCCAGCCCGAGCCCCATGGCCAGATTGACCAGCCGGGCCTGCGCCCCGTCGTGCAGATCCCGCTCGATGCGCCGCAGGTCGGCCGCGGCCGTGTCCACCACGACCCCCCGGTCCGACTCCAGCTCGGCGATCCGCCGCTCCAGCTCGTCGGAGGGCGACAGCAGCGCCCGCACCATGGCCCGGTCGGCGTTGGCCAGCCCCCGCGCGATGAACGGCAGCACCGGCCACAGCACGAACAGCGAGGCCAGCGTGACGGTGAACGTGAGGACACCCCACGGCAGCCGGATGAACTCGTACAGGACCGTGCGCCAGCCCACCGGGTCCTTCAGCTGCATCCACAACCGCTGGAAGAAGCCGCCCCCGCCGCGCAGCCGCAGCCGGCTCGGCTCCTCGATCCGCACCCCGAGCAGTGCCCGGGCCCGCGCCCGCTCCATCCTGCCCAACTGCCGTGCGCCCACGAGTCCGGCCGCGAGCAGCGGGAATCCGACCACCGTGACGGTCAGCCCGAAACCGGTGGACAACATGGTCACGACATAGGTGAAACCGAGCAGCGCGACCGGCAGGTTGGCCAGCAGGTGCGCGATCTCTTTCCAGGTGTGCCGGTCATAGGCGAGCCGGGCCGGCGGCGGACGGTCGTCCGGCCCGGCGGCCGCCCGGGCCGCCGTCGTGCCCTGGGACGGGATGCGTTGGGTCATATGCGTTAGCGTGCCCGGCGGCGGGCCACGGCGCCATGAGGTGGGCCGCCAGGATCAACTGAGGAAAACCCCACCCCCGCATGCCGGGCCGTGACGGGCTGCTTACCCTGCCCTTATCAGGGCCTAGACTCCCGTGCGTACAGATCGTCGAACGGCGGCATCCCCGTGAGCCGCAGCATCGTCGCCAGATCCAGGTCCGAGTTTCAGGGAGCGAGGGACGGACGTGCCGGAACCGACCGTCGTCACCACGACCGTCGTCGCGGCGGACTACTTCCAGTCCTATTCGGTCGTCGGTCTGCTCGCCGTCGTCGGCGTGCTGTTCGTCGCCGTGGCCTTCGGGGCCGGCCGCCTGCTGCGGCCCGTGGTCCCCACCCCCGAGAAGCTCCTGACGTACGAGTGCGGCGTCGACCCCGTCGGCGAGGGCTGGGCCCACACCCAGGTCCGCTACTACGTCTACGCCTTCCTCTACGTGATCTTCGCCGTCGACTCGATCTTCCTGTTCCCCTGGGCGACCGTCTTCGCCGCCCCCGGCTACGGCGCGACGACCCTGGTCGAGATGTTCATCTTCCTCGGCTTCCTGGCCGTCGGCCTGCTCTACGCCTACAAGAAGGGCGTCCTGGCATGGACGTGAACCCCCCGGTGTCCGAGCCTGTTCTGCTGCCCGAGCCCAAGCGGCTGGGTGCCCTGGCCCGCCTCGCCCCCGAGCCGATGAAGGTCATCCTCAACTGGGGCCGCCGCTACTCGCTCTGGGTCTTCAACTTCGGCCTCGCCTGCTGCGCGATCGAGTTCATCGCCGCGTCCATGGCCCGCCACGACTTCATCCGCCTCGGCGTCATCCCGTTCGCGCCGGGCCCGCGCCAAGCCGACCTGATGATCGTCTCCGGCACGGTCACGGACAAGATGGCCCCGGCCGTGAAGCGCCTCTACGAGCAGATGCCGGAGCCGAAGTACGTCATCTCCTTCGGCGCGTGCAGCAACTGCGGCGGCCCCTACTGGGACTCCTACTCGGTGACCAAGGGCGTGGACCAGATCATTCCCGTCGACGTGTACGTCCCCGGCTGCCCGCCCCGGCCCGAGGCGCTGCTCCAGGGCATCCTCAAACTCCAGGAGAAGATCGCCCGCGAGTCGCTGGGGGAGCGGTACGGCAGCGGCGCCGGCCGTCCTTCGGCAGCGGCCCTGCAGAGCGGTCTGGTGCAGCCGCCGCCCCCCGCCCCGGGCCCGGACCCGACGCCGGGGGGCGCCCGATGACCGCCGTCGGCTGGCTGCCCGCCGACGCCGAGGAGCTCTTCGGCCCGGAAGCCACGGCCGAGGAGACCTACGAGGTCCTGACGGTCGACGTGCCTCCGGCCGCCTGGATCCCCGCCCTGGAAACCGCCCGCGACCGGCTCGGCTGCACCTACTTCGACTGGCTGAGCGCGGTCGACGAGCCGGGCACGGGCTTCCGCGTCACGGCCCACGTTGCCGCGCTCTCGCCCGTACGACGTCTCCTCCTGCGTACGACCGTGCCGCACGAGGCTCCCGCCCTGCCCTCGGCGGTCGACGTCTACGCGGGTGCCGCCTGGCACGAACGCGAGACGCACGAGATGTTCGGCATCACCTTCGAGGGCCACCCGGCGCTGGACCACCTGCTCCTGCCCGAGAACTTCGAAGGCCACCCCCTGCGCAAGGACTTCGTCCTGGCCGCCCGCGTCGCCAAGGCGTGGCCCGGCGCGAAGGAACCGGGCGAGTCCGAACACGGCGGCCCCAAGCGCCGCCAGATGCTCCCGCCCGGCGTCCCCGACCCCAACGAATGGGGCCCCCTCAAGGGCCAGCTCCCTCCGGCCCCCGCCCGAGGCGCGGCCCGCGCCGCGGGCCGCACGGCGGGCGAACGCCCCGCCCGAGGCGCGGCACGCCCCGCGGGCGAACGCCCGGTACGGCGGACCCGCTCGGCATCGGAGGGCTCAGCGAGCCAGTCCGCTGCCGCTACGGAGACTCCGGCCGGCCAGTCCGCTGCCGGTGCGCAGACTCCGGCTGCTCCGGGGCGTACGCCTTCGGTGGGGGAGGGGTCGGCCAGTCGGTCCGCTGCCGGTGCGGAGGCTTCCGCTGCTTCGCGGCCTGCGCGTTCTGCCGCGGAGGGTTCGGCGAGCCGCTCCGCGCCCGGTGAGCCGACCGGTGGGGCCCCGGCGGGACCGCGGCGCAACCGCTCGGCGTCGCAGGGCTCGGCCAGCCAGCAGTCCAGCGCCCCGGCATCCCCGACACGGGGCTCCGAGCCCGCGCCGCCCGGTTCTGATGCAGCGGCGACCGGTTCCGGGGCGTCGGCGACCGGTTCGGAGCCGTCGGCCGGTGAGGCCGGGTCACCGGCCTCACCGGCGGGACCGCGCCGGGCGCGCAGCGCATCGGAGGGCAGCGCGAGCCAGCGGACCGGGTCCGACCGCGGTGACACCCGGCCGGGCACGAGCACCCCCCGCAGCTCGGACGCCCCCTGGCACCACGCCCGCCCGGCCTACGACGAACCGGCCCCCGAACCGTCCCCGGAGGCAGCGCGGTTGCCGGCTCCAGAGCCGGAAACCCCCGAGAGCCCGCACACCCCGGCCTCGACGGACTCGGCGAACGCTCCGAAGCCCACGGGCGACGAAGCGAAGCCCACGGACAACGAATCGTCCACGGACGACAAGGCGAAGCCGACCGACCACCCCGACCATCCCGAGGACCCCGCAGGAGGCCCGCAGTGAACGACGTGCTCGACGTCGCCCTGCGACTGCTGGTCGTCTTCGTCGTCTTCCTCACCCTCCCCCTGGTCATCGGCCAGACCGAACACAAGGTCATGGCCCACATGCAGGGCCGCCTCGGCCCCATGTACGCCGGCGGCTTCCACGGATGGGCCCAGCTGATCGCCGACGGCGTGAAGTTCGCGCAGAAGGAGGACGTCGTCCCCGCGGGCGCCGACCGCCGCATCTTCCAACTGGCCCCCGCCGTCGCCCTCCTGCCCTACCTCCTCGTCCTGCTCGCCATTCCGATCGGCCCCGGCGAGGGAGCCGTCGGCCAGGTCATCGACGCGGGCGTCTTCTTCGTCCTGGCCGTCATGGGCGTCGGCGTCCTCGGCTCGCTGATGGCCGGCTGGGCCTCCGCGAACAAGTTCTCCCTGCTCGGAGGCCTGCGCACCGCCGCCCAGCTCCTCGCCTACGAACTGCCGATGCTCCTCACCGCCGCCTCGGTGGCGATGGCGGCCGGCACCGTCTCCCTCCCCGGCATCATCGACGCCTTCGAGTGGTGGTGGCTGCCCTGGCAGATCGTCGGCGCCATCGTCTTCTTCGTGGCCGGCCTCGCCGAACTCCAGCGCCCGCCCTTCGACATGCCCGTCGCCGACTCGGAGATCATCTTCGGCGCGTACACCGAGTACACCGGCCTCCGTTTCGCTCTCTTCCTCCTCGCCGAGTACGCCGGAATCGTCGTCCTGTGCGGCCTGACCACCGTCCTCTTCCTGGGCGGCTGGCACGGCCCCTGGGGCGCCGACGGCCTCGGCTGGGTCTGGACCCTGCTGAAGACCGCCGTCCTCGCCTTCCTCGTGATCTGGCTGCGCGTCACCTATCCCCGCCTGCGCGAGGACCAGCTCCAGAAGCTCTCCTGGACCCTCCTCGTCCCCCTCTCCCTCGCCCAGATCGCCCTCACCGGCGTCGTCAAGGTGGTGATCCAGTAACCATGGCCCCCATCCCCGGCTCTGGGCTCGCCAAAGGCCTGGCCGTCACCCTCCGCACGATGACGAAGAAGTCCGTCACCGCGCAGTACCCGGACAACCAGCCCGACCTTCCGCCCCGCACCCGTGGCGTGATCGGCCTGTTCGAGGAGAACTGCACGGTCTGCATGCTGTGCGCCCGCGAGTGCCCCGACTGGTGCATCTACATCGACTCCCACAAGGAGACGGTCCCGGCGGCGACCCCGGGCGGCCGTGAGCGCAGCCGCAATGTCCTCGACCGCTTCGCCATCGACTTCTCCCTGTGCATGTACTGCGGTATCTGCATCGAGGTCTGTCCTTTCGACGCCCTGTTCTGGTCCCCCGAGTTCGAGTACGCCGAGACCGACATACGCGACCTCACCCACGAGCGCGACAAGCTCCGCGAGTGGATGTGGACCGTCCCGGCCCCGCCGGCCCTCGACCCCGGCGCGGAGGAACCGAAGGAACTCGTCACCGCCCGCAAGACCGCCGACAAGCTGGCCGCTCAGCAGGCCCCGCCGGCCAGCGAACCGCACGCCGACCAGCAGGCCCGCGCCGCCGAACAGCCCACCCTGCCCCAGGGCGACTCCAAGCAGCAGACCGACCAGCCGGAGCCAGGCCGGCCGACGCCGGGACAGGAGGGCGCGGAATGACCCTCGCCGCAGCCGCCGCTGTCCTCGCGACGGGCCCGACCACCGGGGCCGCCGCCGAAACCCACGGCTTCCTCTCCCCGACCGGCGTCGAGATCGCCTTCCTCCTCGTCGGCCTGGTCACCTTCGGCGCCGCCCTCGTCACCGTGACCACCCGGCAGCTGGTGCACGCCGCCCTGTGGCTGGTGGTCACCCTCGGCGGCCTCGCCGTCGAGTACCTCCTGCTCACGGCCGAGTTCATCGCCTGGGTGCAGGTCCTCATCTACGTCGGCTCCGTCGTCGTCCTCCTCCTGTTCGGTCTGATGCTCACCAGGGCCCCCATCGGCCGCTCCCCGGACGCCGACTCCGGCAACCGCTGGGCCGCCCTCACCGTGGCCGTCGCCGCTGCCGCCGCCCTGGTCTGGGTCGTCGTCGACGCGTTCCGCACGACCTGGATCGACCTGGACGGCCCGGCCGCCGGCTCCACCGAGGCCACCGGCGCGAGCCTCTTCCAGAACTGGGTCCTCCCCTTCGAGGCACTCTCCGTCCTCCTCCTCGCCGCCCTGGTCGGCGCGATCGTCCTGTCCCGCAAGGCGAAGGCCGAGACGGCGACCGCGGCCGGCAGCACCCAGGCCGCCCGGAACGAGAAGGAAGGGACCCGCTGATGCACCTCGCCTATCCCGCCGTGCTCTCCGCCCTCCTCTTCTGCACGGGCCTGTACGGCGTCCTCGCCCGCCGCAACGCGATCCTGGTCCTGATGTCGGTCGAGCTGATGCTCAACGCCGTCAACCTCAACCTGGTCGCCTTCGACGTCTGGCTCAGCAGGACCGCCGAGGAGACCCTGCACTCCGGCCAGGCCCTGACCCTGTTCACCATCGCCATCGCCGCCGCCGAGATCGGCATCGGCCTGGCGATCGTCCTCGCCGTCCACCGCAACCGCGGCACCGCGGACATCGACAGACTCCGCGACACCGCCGAGCGGCACGACCCCGACGGCCCCGACAGCGACGCCCCCGCGGCCGAGCGGTCCGACGAGGCCCAGAAGGCTGAGGCCACCGCGTGACCACGACCACCCTCGCCGTCCTCGTCCCCCTCCTTCCGTTCCTCGGTGCCGCCGCCGGCCTGCTCCTGGGCCGTACGGCACCCGGCTTCGTCCGCCCGCTCGCCGTCCTGCCGACGCTCACCGCCCTGGTACTCGCCGCGCTGGTCGCCGTACGCCAGGGCGGTGACGCGGCCGTCGACTCGGCCACGGAACTCACCCCCACCGGCTCGGTCCCGATCGAGCTCGCCCTGCACATCGACGGCTTCGCCGCCCTCGTCGCCGTCCTGGTCGCCCTGGTCGCCTCCTGCGTGCAGATCTACTCGACGGGCTACCTGCGCGACGACCCGCGCTACCCCTCCTACGCCGCCCTCGTCTCCCTGTTCACCTCCGCGATGCTCCTGGTCGTCTACTCCGGCGACCTGATCGTGCTGCTGGTCGGCTGGGAAGTCATGGGCATCTGCTCCTACTTCCTGGTCGGCCACTACTGGGAGACCCCGGAGGCCCGCGCCGCCTCCCTCAAGGCCTTCCTGGTCACCAAGCTCGGCGACGTCCCCTTCCTCATCGGCCTGTTCGCCCTGGCCACCGACGCCGGCTCCTTCCGTATCACCCGGATCCTCGGCACCGTCGCGAGCGGCGGACTCGACCATCCGACGCTGATCGCCCTGCTCCTCCTCGCCGGAGTGGCGGGCAAGTCGGCGCAGTTCCCGCTGCACACCTGGCTCCCCGACGCGATGGCGGGCCCGACCCCCGTCTCCGCGCTGATCCACGCCGCGACGATGGTCGCCGCCGGTGTCTACTTCATCGCCCGGCTCCTCCCGGTCTTCGAGGCCTCCCAGGCCGCGATGGTCGTCCTCGCCGTCATGGCCGCCGTCACGATGACCGGCTCGGCGCTCGCCGCGCTCGCCCAGGACGACATCAAGCGCGTCCTCGCCTACTCGACGATCGGCCAGCTCGGCTACATGTCCGGCGCCCTCGCCGTCGGCGACCGTGGAGCCGCCGTCTTCCACCTCCTGTCCCACGGCGCCTTCAAGGCGCTGCTGTTCCTCGCCGCGGGCGTGATCATCCACGCCGCCGGCACCAACTCGCTGGCCGCCATGTCCCGCATGCGGAACCTGCGCGACCGCGTCCCCGACGCCTACTGGACGATGACCGTGGCGCTGCTCGCCCTCGCCGCGATCCCGCCGTTCAGCGGCTTCTTCTCCAAGGAGGCCGTCCTCGGCGTCGCCGAACACGTCGTCACCGGTCACACCGAGCACGCCCCCGCCGCCGCGGGCTGGATCGTCCTCGTCGCCGGCCTGGTCACGGCCGTCCTCACCGCCGCCTACGCGACGCGCCTGTGGCTGCTGGCCTTCCGGGGCCGGGGCATCGAAGCCCCCGACCACGGCAGGCAGCCGCTGACGATGACCGTGGTGCTCTGGGTGCTGGCCGTCCCGTCCCTGGCCCTCGGCGGGTTCGCGTTCCGACTGCTGCCCGACTGGTTCGACGGCCGCGACCTCACCCCGACCCTGACCACCTCCGTCCTCGGCACGGGCGTGGCCCTCGTCGGCGGCATCATCACCTACGCCGCCTGGCGGCACACCACCGCGCTCACCGCCGGCGCCCCCCTGGGCGCGGTCGCCGCCCACCCCGAGGGAGACGCCGCCCAGGTCGAGGCCGAAGCCATCGCCAGCCACAAGCCCGCCTACGGCGACATCGCCTACGCGCGGGACCCCGCCGACCCGGGACGCCTGCTGCTCGGTCCCCTGCACCGGCACGCGGCCGCCGGCTTCCACCTGGACGCCGTGTACACGGCCCTCTTCGTCCGCCCGGTCCAGGCCGGTGCGAGCCTCGTCCGGTTCCTCGACCGCGAGGTCGTCGAAACCTACGTACGCGGTGCGGGTGCGCTGCCCCGCTGGCTCGGCACCGCCGTACGGCGCGCCCAGACCGGCAACGTCCAGACCTATGTGAGCGCGCTGCTCGCCGGCACCGTCGTCCTCGCGGTCGCCGTCGTCCTCGCCGCCACGGGAGCGTGAGCAGGCGTGATCGATATCAGCGAGTCCGTGATGCAGTTCCTTCTGGCATTCGTCGTCGCCGGCCCGCTCCTCGGCGCCGCCGCGGCTCTCCTGCCCGCCCCGCCGGGGCTGAAGGGGAAGTCACCCGAGCAGGCCGTACTCCGGCACGGCGTCACCGTGACCGGCGCGGTCCTCATCGCGGCGATCGTCCTCGCGCTCGGCTTCGACCACGACCAGCCGTCGAAGATGCAGGCCAGCACCGACATCAGCTGGATCCCCGCACTCGACGTACGCATCCACCTCGGCATCGACGGCATCTCCCTCCCCCTCCTGGTCCTGACCGCGCTGCTGACCTTCCTCTGCGCGCTCTACTCGTACTTCAAGATGCCCGCGGGTCCGACCCCGAAGGCCTTCGTCGCCCTGCTGCTCGTCCTCGAGTCCGGCACACTCGCGACCTTCGCCGTCCTCGACCTGCTGCTGTTCTTCCTGGCCTTCGAGATGGTCCTCATCCCGATGTACTTCCTCATCGCCCGCTGGGGCGGCGAGGGCCGGAGCCAGGCCGCCTGGCGATTCATCCTCTACACGCTGCTCGGCTCCGTGGTCATGCTGCTCGGCCTGCTCCTGATCGGGATCAAGGCGGGCACGTTCGACATGATGGCACTCGCCACTGACAACGGCCGGTCGCTGACCGCATCCGTGCAGGTCATCGCCGTTCTGGCGATCGGGATCGGGCTCGCGGTGAAGACGCCGATGTGGCCGCTGCACAGCTGGCTGCCCGACGCCCACACCGCTGCGCCGACCGTCGGCTCGGTCCTGCTGGCCGGCGTCCTGCTGAAGATGGGTACGTACGGATTCGTCCGGATCCTGCTCCCCATCACACCCGACGGGTTCCGCACCTTCGCGCCCTACCTCGCCGCCCTCGCCGTCGTCGGCATCATCTACGGATCGCTGGCCTGCCTGGCCCTCGCCAAGCAGGGCGCGAAGGGCGACCTCAAGCGCCTCATCGCCTACTCCTCCGTCGGCCACATGGGCTTCGTGCTGCTCGGCATCGCCACGATGACCCCCACCGGCGTGAACGGCGCCCTCTTCGCCAACATCGCCCACGGCCTCATCACCGGCCTGCTCTTCTTCCTGGTCGGCGCGCTGAAGGACCGCACCGGCACCACCGACCTCGACACCCTCGCCGAGGAGACCGGCGCCGCCCTCTACGGCAAGGCCCCGCGCCTCGGCGGCCTGCTCGCCTTCGCCGCCGTCGCCTCGCTCGGCCTGCCGGGCCTGGCCGGCTTCTGGGGCGAGATGCTGGCCCTGTTCGGCGCGTTCCAGCCCGCCGAGGGCCTCAACCGCGCCGCCTTCCTCACCTTCATGGCGATCGGCGCGTTCGGCACCCTGCTCACGGCCGCATACCTGCTGATCGTGGTCCGCCGCGTCTGCATGGGCGCCCTGCCCCACGACGCCCCCAAGCTCACCGACGTCCGCAGTTACGAGTTCGCGGCCTGGACCCCGCTCGTCGTCCTCACCGTCGTCGCGGGCATGTGGCCCAAGGTTCTCCTCGGCCTGAGCGACCCGGCCGTCCAGCAGCTCCTCGCAGGAGGCACCCGATGAGCTCCCCGGCCCAGCCCCTGGCCGCCTCGCTGGTCCAGTCCGTCGACTGGCTCGCGATCGCGCCGCCCACCATCGTGGCGGTCGTCGGACTCGTCGTCCTGGTCGCCGACCTGTTCCTCGCCGAGCACCGCAAGGCCGTGCTCGGCTGGACGTCGGTGGCAGGCCTGGCCGCCGCCACGGTGATGCTGCTGCCCCTGCTGGACGGCGACCGCAGCACCTTCTGCCTGACCGGCGACGCCGCCGTGTGCAGCTACACCGCCGACCACTTCACCCTGGTCATCCAGTTCCTGGTCCTCGGCGGTGCCCTGCTCGCCGCCCTCCTGTCGGTCACCGCCCTCAAAGACGCCCGCAAGGAGCTCCCCGAAGGCGAGTACTGGTTCCTGCTGCTGTCCTCCGCCGCCGGCGCCGCCCTCCTGCCCGCCTCCCGCGACCTCGCGACCCTGATCGTCGCCCTGGAGGTCGCCTCCCTGCCCGCCTTCGCACTGGTCGGCCTGCGGTACGGCGACCGGAAGTCCTCCGAAGCGGCCCTGAAGTTCTTCCTGTCCTCGGTCACCGCGACCGCGGTCAGCCTGATGGGCATCAGCTTCGTGTACGCCACCACGGGCACCCTCTACCTCACCCAGATCGCCGACCGTATCCAGAACGTCGACGGGCAGTTCCACACGCTCGCCCAGACCGGCGTCGTCCTCACCCTCGTCGGCTTCGCCTTCAAGACGGCCGCCGTACCCTTCCACTTCTGGGTGCCCGACACCTATGTGGGAGCACCCCTGCCGATCGCCGCCTACCTGTCGGTCATCGGCAAAGCGGTCGGCTTCAGCGGCCTGATCCTCCTCACGGTCGTGGCCCTCCCGTCGTACGCCGACGTCTGGGGCCCCGCCCTGGCGGCCCTGGCCGCCCTCACCATGACCGTGGGCAACGCCGGAGCCCTGCGCCAGCAGGCCACGCGCGCCTACAGCGCGGTCCGCCTGCTCGCCTGGTCGTCCGTCGGCCAGGCCGGCTACCTCCTCGTACCGATCGCCGCCGCCGCGTACTCCGACGACGCCGAGAAGTCGATCGGCTCCACCGTCGCCTACGCCCTGATGTACGGCGCCGTGAACCTCGGTGCCTTCGCCGTGGCCGCCCTCGTCGGCCGGACGAAGTCCCTCAACCGCGTCGCCGACTACCGCGGCCTGTACGCCTCCAACCCCCTGTCCGCGCTGCTCCTGGCCTTCTTCCTGCTCTGCCTCGCCGGGCTGCCGCCGGGCATCATCGGCCTCTTCGCCAAGGTCACCGTCTTCTCGGCGGCCGTCGACGCCGGCCTCGGCTGGCTGGCCGTGGTGATGGCCGTCAACGTAGTCATCGCGCTCTTCTACTACCTCCAGTGGACGGCCCTGCTCTTCCGCGCCCCCGAGGGCGAACCCGAGAAGCACCGCGTCCCCGGCCCGGTCACCGCCGCGATCGCCCTGACCGGCGTCCTCGGCATCGCCCTGTCCGGCGCACCCCAGCTGGTCCTGCGCTTCACCGACACCGGGCTCTTCTGAACACACCGGGGTCCCCGGAAACCGGCCGCTTACACCGCGCGCGCGTGGGGCACTCGCTCCCACGCGCGCGTGCCGCTGCCCGCCGCCGTCACCCGGACGGTCCACACCCGCCGCCGCACACGCAAGGGAACTAGAGCCTTCCGCCTCGCGTTGACCAGTACGGGAGGGTCCACTGGACGTGAGGACGCGGCACCAGTGGCACCGCAGATTCAGCAAGCAAGGGTCCCCCTGCCGCACCACTTGGAGGGCGTACTGTGCACCGCCGGCACAACGGGCTCAGGACAGCGATCCTCCTCGGAGGACTGTCCGCACTCATCATCGTCATCGGCAGCTTCTTCGGCCGCATGGGGCTCGTCATCGCCGTCCTGGTAGCACTGGCCACCAACGCGTACGCGTACTGGAACAGCGACAAACTGGCACTGCGCGCGATGCGCGCCCGCCCGGTGAGCGAATTCGAGGCCCCGGCGCTCTACCGCATGGTCCGCGAGCTCTCCACCCAGGCCCGCCAGCCCATGCCGCGCCTGTACATCTCCCCGACGGAGGCACCCAACGCCTTCGCCACGGGCCGCAACCCGCGCAACGCGGCGGTGTGCTGCACCGACGGCATCCTGCGCCTGCTGGACGAGCGCGAGCTGCGCGGCGTCATCGGTCACGAACTCAGCCACGTCTACAACCGCGACATCCTCATCTCGTCGGTCGCCGGCGCCCTCGCCTCCGTCATCATGTTCCTGGTCAACTTCGCCTGGCTGATCCCCATCGGACGCTCCGACGACGATGACGGCCCCGGTCTGCTCGGCATGCTGCTGATCATGCTCCTGGGCCCGCTCGCCGCCTCGCTCATCCAACTGGCCGTCAGCCGCTCCCGGGAGTACCAGGCGGACGCCTCCGGCGCCCAGCTCACCGGCGACCCGCTCGCCCTGGCCAGTGCCCTGCGCAAGCTGGAACTCGGCACGAAGCAGCTCCCGCTGCCGCCCGAGCCGCGCATCGAGACCGCCAGTCACATGATGATCGCGAACCCGTTTCGGCCCGGCCAGGGCCTCTCGAAGATGTTCTCCACACACCCGCCGATGGCGGAACGCATCGCCCGGCTCGAGAAGATGGCAGGTGGGAACCAGTGAGGACCATTCTCAACGTCATATGGCTCGTCCTGAGCGGCTTCTGGCTGTTCCTCGCCTACATGCTCGCGGGCCTGCTCCTGTGCATCACCGTCATCGGCATCCCGTTCGGCATAGCGGCCTTCCGCATCGGCGTCTACGCCCTGTGGCCCTTCGGGTACACGACGGTCGAGCGCCGTGACGCGGGCGCCCCGTCCTGCGTGGGCAACGTGCTGTGGCTGGTGCTCGCGGGCTGGTGGCTCACCCTCGGCCACATCGCCACCGGCATCGCCCTGTGCGTCACGATCATCGGCATCCCGCTGGGCATCGCCAACTTCAAGCTCATTCCGGTCTCGTTGCTCCCGCTCGGCCGCGACATCGTGCGGACGGACGAGCCGTTCGCGGTGCGCTGACGGAGAGGCACCGCGCCTCCTGTTCTCCACAGGCCCGGGGTTGTCCACAGGCCCGCCCGGCTGTCAGCGGCGGCCTGCATGATGAACCCATGACCGCGATCGAGCAGTTGCCGCCCCGAGCGATGGCCGAGACCCGCAACACCCGCTTGGAGTCCGGCCCGTCACGCCCCGAGCCGGCCGCCCCAGCGAGAGACGCCCCAAGACCCGAGCCGAGAGGCCCTGCAAGACCCGAGCCGAGAGGCTCCTGAAGGCCCGGGTTGCAGCGGAGGGGCGGGCCGGCCCTACCCTCGCCCTGCCCCGGGCTTCACCCGCTGCCGCACCGCGTACGCCACCGCCCCCACCACCAGCACCCCCGCGCCCACGACCACGGACACCCCGGGCAGCGAGAAGGCCAGCACCACACACCCGACCAGCCCCACCACCGGCACCACACGCGCCGTGGGCGCCGAAGACAGAGTCCACGCCGATGCGTTGGCCACGGCGTAGTACGCCAGCACACCGAACGAGGAGAACCCGATCGCGCCCCGGACGTCCACCGTGGCGGCCAGAACAGCGACCACCGCACCCACGGCCAGCTCCGCCCGGTGCGGCACCTGGAACCGCGGATGCACGGCGGCCAGCGCCCCCGGCAGATGCCGGTCCCGGGCCATGGCCAACGTCGTCCGCGACACCCCCAGGATCAGCGCGAGCAGCGAGCCCATCGCGGCCACGGCCGCACCGATCCGCACCACCGGCACGAGCCCGGGCACCCCGGCCGCCCGCACCGCGTCGGCCAGCGGCGCCGTCGCCTCCCCGAGACCGCCCGACCCGAGCACCGAAAGGACAGCCACCGCCACAGACGCGTACACCACCAGCGTGATGCCCAGCGCCAGCGGGATCGCGCGGGGAATGGTGCGCGCCGGATCCCGCACCTCCTCGCCGAGGGTGGCGATCCGGGCGTACCCGGCGAAGGCGAAGAACAGCAGTCCGGCCGCCTGCAGCACCCCGTCCGCCCCGCCCGAGGCGCCGACGTCCAGCCGCCCGGCATCGGTCTCACCGGACACCAGACACACGACCACCACGCAAGCGAGGACAGCCAGGACCAGCGCCACGATCAGCCGCGTCAGCCACGCGGACTTCTGCACACCGCCGTAGTTCACCGCGGTCAGCGCCACCACGGCCGCGGCCGCCACCGCGTGCGCCTGCCCCGGCCAGACGTACGCGCCCACGGTGAGCGCCATCGCCGCACAGGAGGCCGTCTTCCCGACCACGAACGACCAGCCCGCGAGATACCCCCAGAACTCCCCGAGCCGCTCCCGCCCGTACACATACGTTCCGCCCGAGGCCGGATACAGGGCGGCGAGGCGAGCCGACGACAGGGCGTTGCAGTACGCGACCACAGCGGCGACGGCGAGCCCGAGGAGCAGCCCGGTGCCGGCCGCGTGCGCGGCCGGCGCGAGAGCGGCGAAGATCCCGGCTCCCACCATCGAGCCGAGCCCGATGACGACGGCGTCGCCCACGCCGAGGGTGCGGCGCAGGCCGGCAGCGGAGGCAGTCATGCGTCGCACCCTACTGATCAGTGCAACCGGCGGGTGCAGCCAGGACGTCCTCCCCAGCAACACGGCGTGAACGTGCGCGGCAAGGGGGGCCGGGCGCGGAACACCCGACGTACGACGCACGGGCCCGGCCTGCCGCAAGCAAGATCACATGGCCGGGACAGCGCGGGCACAGCGTGAAAGGGCAGGTTCACAGCATGACCATCATCAGCTGGATCATCCTGGGACTGTTGGCCGGAGCCATCGCGAAGTTCCTGCTGCCGGGGCGTGACCCGGGCGGCCTCATCGGCACGACCCTGATCGGGGTCGCGGGCGCGTTCATCGGCGGCTGGATATCGGCCCGCTGGATGGACCACCCGATCACGAAGGACTTCTACGACGGCGCGACCTGGGCAGCGGCGGTCGGCGGATCGCTCGTCCTGCTGATCGCTTACCGCCTTCTGTTCGGCAACTCGCGCGACTGACCCCGCTCACCGACGGCAGCCGGCAGACGGGAAGGGCGGGCACCAACAGTGCCCGCCCTCTCACAGCCGTGCGGGCGGTAGCCCGGAGGGCCGGACCTACCGGTAGTTCACGAACTGCAGGGCGAAGTCGAAGTCCTTGCCCTTCAGCAGGGCGATGACGGCCTGCAGATCGTCACGGTTCTTGGAGCTGACCCGCAGCTCCTCACCCTGCACCTGGGCCTTCACGCCCTTGGGGCCCTCGTCGCGGATGGTCTTCGCCACCTTCTTGGCGTTCTCCTGGGAGATGCCCTCCTTGATCGACGAGAAGATCTTGTACTCCTTGCCGGAGAGCTGGGGCTCGCCCGCGTCCAGAGCCTTCAGCGAGATGCCCCGCTTGATCAGCTTGGACTGGAAGACGTCGAGGATGGCCTTCACCCGGTCCTCGGAGTTCGCCTCCATGAGGATCTGCTCACCGGACCACGAGATCGAGGCACCTACGCCCTTGAAGTCGTAGCGCTGCGAGATCTCCTTGGCGGCCTGGTTGAGTGCGTTGTCGACCTCCTGCCGCTCGACCTTCGAGACGATGTCGAAACTGGAGTCGGCCATGTCCTGTGGCTCCTTGTATCGGGGTGCGTGTCGTGCGTACCGGCGTATACGGGCGGTCGCAGGGCCCGTTCAGGTCCCGGGCCGCATCCGGACAAGCCTAGCCACCCGCGGCCCTGGGAGCGCAGATCAATCGGGTGGCGGAGCACCCCTCCACATCAGGTATTGTTTACGTCGTTGCCACGGAGCGCCGCGGAAGAGCGGCTCGAGGGGCAGCTACCCCGGCGGTGTGCCCGAGCGGCCAAAGGGAGCAGACTGTAAATCTGCCGGCTCAGCCTTCCCAGGTTCGAATCCTGGCGCCGCCACACTGGGGAAGACCCCCTCTGAACAGGTTCCTACCTGTTCAGAGGGGGTCTTTCGTTTGGCCGGTGCCCCCAGGCGTCCCCCGGGGGGGATGGGCATGATCACTCCGGCTCGTTCCACTCCCGCGGGGCCGCTTCGATCCGGCTGTCTCCACTCCCGGGTCTGGCGAAGCACGTTGGCGTACCCCTTGTGCAGCACTGCGACACTGCGGCCGGCCCGGCAGCGAGGCTGCCTCTGCTGGGCTCAGCACGTCCCGGCACACAGAGCCCGGCGCACAGTCGCTCAGTGCCTCGCATGGTCCCGACGGGTCGCGATCAACCGGTTCCTGATCTCCTCGGCGCTCAGCACAAGTGCGAAGCCTTTGCGGAGGACGGCGAGTTCTGGTTCCTGGCGGGACTCGTCGTCGGTGGCCGTGGTGTCGGATCCGAAGACGACCTTGTAGCCGCGTTCGTATGCCTGCCGGGCCGTGGTGCCGCAGCAGTAGTTGGTGAGGGTGCCCGTGACGATGACCGTGTCGCGGCCGAGGTTGCGCAGCATCGTGTCGAGCGGAGTGTCATAGAACGCGCCGTACGAGGGCTTGCGGATCAGGGCCTCATCGGGGCGGCGGCCCATCGGAGCCCACACCTCGGCGGGGCCCGGGCGGCGCCAGTCGGTGTCGGCGTGCGGGAGGAAGCGCAGGGCGTGCGGCCGGTCCAGTCCGAGATGGGTGTCGTCGAAGATGGTCCAGATCACCGGGACCGAGGCGGCCCGGCAGTCCTCGACCAGCTGCCGCAGCCGGGGTGCCATCCGGGTGGCCGCGGGCACCCAGTAGGGGCTCGCCCCGGGGCGGACGAATTCGTCCTGCATGTCGATGACCAGCAGCGCCGTGCGTTCGGGCCGCACGTCGAACGACGCCCGGCCGTGCTCGTAGGCGTCACGCGCTCGCGTGATCACCCAGTCCTCGGTGAACGCCATCCCCGCCCCCTATCTCGATTCGAGGTACCTCGTTTCGATGTGTGAGAGTAGCAGGATGCTGGAACTTGCGATCCTGGGATTCCTGGCCGAGGGGCCACTGCACGGCTACCAACTGCGCCGCCGGATAGCGCAGTTGTCCGGCCATGCCCGACCGGTCAGCGACGGCAGTCTCTATCCGGCGATCAACCGCCTCGTGAAGGCCGGGCTGCTCGACCGCAGAGCCGAGCCCGGCGCCTCGGCCGTCCAGCGGCACACCCTGAGCCTGACCGCTGCCGGCCGCACCGAGCTGCTGCGCAGGTTGCGGGAAGCCGACGGCCTGGACATCAGCGACAGCACCCGGTACTTCACGGTCCTGGCCTTTCTCTCCCAGCTCCCCGACCCCGCCGACCAGCACGCGGTACTGCGTCGGCGACTGGACTTCCTGGAACAACCCGCGAGCTTCTTCCACGATGGCGACCGCCTCCTGGGCGCCGAGGACACCGACGATCCCTACCGCCGCGGCATGCTCACCATCGCCCGCGCCACCAGCCGCGCGGAACGGTCGTGGCTACGGGAGCTACTGGCCTGACGCCGACACGGCGGGTGCAGTTGGTGCCGCTGTCCACCCAGGACGTGCCCGTGACGACGATCGTCAGGTCCAGGCCCGGAGCTCCGACATCAGCACGAGTTCAGCCTGTGTCGGGCGGCCACGATGAGGGCGCCGGCCCATCAGGGTGATCTTCGGTCCCCTGGCCTTGGAGAGGGCGGCGGACACGGGAGCCGTGGCCATCATGACCGGGCCGGAGGGGGCCGTCGTCAGCCCGGCGACCAGCAGCGACCTGCCGAGACAGGACAGCCCCCGCAGGGGAGAGGCATGGCCGGGCGGCTCGCGCGGCACACTGGCTCCATGTCCTCCCGCCGCAGAGTCTGCCCCGAGTGCCGCCGCGAGATCGCCGTCGTCGCCGGGCGGTACGCGCGCCACGACCCGCCCGGCGCCCGCGAGCACGGCGAACTCACCTCGTGCCCGGGCTCCCGCCGCCAGGCCCGTCCGGGCCCGGAGCAACCGTCCCTGGACGGCTACACGGTCCCGGACTTCCCCGGCCAACTGCCCCTGTTCTGAAGCCGGCTGAGCGGCCGGCCGCGAACTTCAGTTCCCGGCCACCGACTTCACCGCCACGGACACCGGCGCCGACCCGCTGATCAGCTCCAGAGTGAGACCGGCCGTCGCGGAGGTGTCCACCAGCTCCGCCAGCACGGCTGCCACGTCGTCGCGCGGAATCGGACCGCGGCCCGTGCGCGCCTCCAGGCGTACGAGACCGGTGCCGGCATCGTCGGTGAGCATGCCGGGGCGCAGGATCGTCCAGTCCAGGGCGTCCAGCCCGCGCACATACGCGTCCGCCTCGCCCTTGGCGCGCAGATACACGTCGAAGATCTCGTCGCCCTGGTGGCCCGGGTCGGCCCCCATGGACGACACGACCACGAAGCGCCGGACGCCCGCCTTCACCGCCGCGTCCGCGAAGAGGACCGCCGCGGCTTTGTCCACCGTGTCCTTGCGGGCCACCCCGCTGCCCGGGCCCGCGCCCGCCGCGAAGACCGCGGCGTCGGCACCCCTGAGCCGTTCCGCGACCTCGTCGACGGACGCCGACTCCAGGTCGAGCACGACCGGTTCGGCACCGGCCTCCCGCAGATCGTCGGCCTGCTCGGCCTTGCGGATGAGCCCCGCCACCTCGTCTCCGCGTGCGGCGAGCAGCCGCTCCAGCCGCAACGCGATCTGACCATGACCACCAGCGATGACAATGCGCATGCTTTCGACCGTACGCCTGGACGGCACCGTCCGCCGCACGGCTTCCGTCACACCCCGCCGCAGGCCTTACGGCGCTTCGCCCCGGCCCTGGCGCGGCAGCCCCAGCTCCACCGAGGCCGCCGAACTGCAGTACTCCCGCACCGCGCTGGTCCGCGCCACCACGCGCCCCTGGTGCACGACGATCCGGCTGTACGCCAGTGACAGCACCCCCGCGAGCCGGTCCCCGCGCACCGCGAGCAGCTCGGCCGGGAAACCCGCCTCCACCCGCACCGCGGGCAGCCCCAGCACCGCCCGAGCCGAGGAACTCACCGCGTCGTACGCCTCCTCGGGGGGCAGCCCGTGACGCGAGGCCAGCAGGAAGGCCGCCTCCAGCGGGTCGCCACGCCCCACCGGGTTGGACACGTCCCGCAGCGCCCCGCTCCCGGCGGCCACCCGTACCCCGGCCGCGCGCAGCAGCCGCACCGGAGCCGTCCCGCGCCGGTCGACGCCGCCGCAGCCGCCCTGCGGCAGGCACACGACCGCCACCCCGGCCGCCGCGAGTTGGTCGGCTGTCCGCGAGGCCACTTCGAAGGGCAGCCGGCCGAGGTCGCCGCACGGGCTGAGGGCCACCCCGGGGCGCAGTCCGCCCGCCATCGCCGCGAGCCGGGCCAGCCGGGCCGGGTCCCCGGCGTCCGTGTGCAGATCGACGGGGCAGCCGTGCTCGGAGGCCATCTCCAGGACGGCCTCCACGTACCCCGTCGGATCCGGGTCGAGGTCCGGTCGCCCGCCCACCACCGAGGCGCCCATCTTCACGGCGTCCCGCAGCATCGCCAGCCCGTCCGCGCCGGCCACCCCGGTCAGCACCCGGGGCATCGCCACCGTCGTCAGCTCCGCCAGCCCGCGCAGCGCCCGCCGCGCCTGGAGCACCGCCGCCAGCGCGCCCAGTCCCTGGACATCCCCCACGCGCACGTGCGCGCGCAGCGCCGTCGCCCCGTGCCCGAGCTGGAGCAGCGCGGCCTCCGTCGCCCGGCGCTGCACGTCCTGCGGCTCGTAGGAGACCGGCCCCTCGGCGTCCGCCGACAGGGCCGTGTCGGCGTGGGCGTGCGGCTCGGCCGGGGCCGGCAGCAGCAGATAGCCGCTGAGGTCCACGCGCGCCCCGCACGCGCGCGTGCCGACCGTCCCCAGGCTGCCGGCCGTGCCGACCGCCTCGATGTGCCCGCGCCCCAGCCGTACGTCCACGGTCCGGCCGTCGGTGAGCCGCGCACCGCACAGCAGCAGCGACGACGGGTCGGCCGGACCCGGCGAGGACGACGGGGGCGGTGGTGGCTGCGGCCGGCTGTCGGGCATCGCACTCCAGGGGCTCGGGCTGTGCGCGGGAGGACGCATGATCACGCAGAGTGAGACGAGCCTAGGACGGCCTCCCGCCCGTGGCCGGGAGGAGCGCAATAGTCGTACTTGCGTGGTCCGCTCACGGCACGGGAGACACCCACGGGGCTGCCGGGAGGACGGTCCGGGCGCCCCGGCCGGGCACCTCGAAACGGATTTGGGTGAACGGCGGCCGAGCGTGTAATGTCTTCATCGCTCGCCCCAATAGCTCAGTCGGCAGAGCGTCTCCATGGTAAGGAGAAGGTCAACGGTTCGATTCCGTTTTGGGGCTCTGGTGTGACTGGTTCCGTCGCAAGACGGGGCCGGATCGCATCTAAGCGGTGTAGCTCAGTCGGTAGAGCAAGCGGCTCATAATCGCTGTGTCACCGGTTCAAGTCCGGTCACCGCTACTGACAGTAGCCGATTGCGGGGTCGGTCCTTCGATCGGCTACTCTTCTTGCGTTAATACAGTCCATCCGTTCGTCTTAGGAGCACTCACGTGGCTGCCACCGACGTCCGCCCGAAGATCACGCTGGCCTGCGTGGAGTGCAAGGAGCGGAACTACATCACCAAGAAGAACCGGCGTAACAACCCGGATCGTCTTGAGATGAAGAAGCACTGCCCGCGTTGCAATGCGCACACCGCGCACCGCGAAACGCGATAAAACAGGCTCGTACACGAGGCCGTTCCCGAGCAATCGGGGGCGGCCTCGCGTCGTTGAGGGACCCGTACCGGTCAGTAGAGCTACCAGGAGGTGCCGAGCCATGGCGCTCGACCAGTCCTTCGTGGGGCGGACGTACCCGCCCACCGCGCCTTACGAGGTGGGCCGGGAGAAGATCCGTGAGTTCGCCGAGGCGGTCGGGGACGCCAACCCGGCGTACACGGACACGGACGTCGCCAAGGCACTCGGGCACCCCGACGTGATCGCCCCGCCGACCTTCGTCTTCGCGATCACCTTCAAGGCCGCCGGCGAGGTCGTTCAGGACCCCCAGCTCGGCCTGGACTACAGCCGCGTGGTGCACGGCGACCAGAAGTTCGCCTACCGCCGTCCGGTCCGCGCCGGCGACCGGCTCACGGTCACCTCGACGATCGAGGCGATCAAATCCCTCGCGGGCAACGACATCGTCGACATCCGCGGTGAGGTGCACGACGAGGCCGGCGAGCACGTCGTGACCGCCTGGACCAAGCTCGTGGCCCGCGCGGCCGAGGGGGCGTGAGCGACATGACCGCGAAAATCTCCTACTCCGACGTCGAGGTCGGCACCGAGCTGCCCGCCCAGACCTTCCCCGTGACCCGCGCGACCCTCGTCCGGTACGCGGGCGCCTCCGGCGACTTCAACCCGATCCACTGGAACGAGAAGTTCGCCAAGGAGGTCGGCCTGCCGGACGTCATCGCGCACGGCATGTTCACCATGGCCGAAGCGATCCGCGTGGTCACCGACTGGGCCGGCGACCCGGGTGCGGTCGTCGAGTACGGCGTCCGCTTCACCAAGCCGGTCGTCGTCCCGAACGACGACCAGGGGGCCGTGATCGAGGTCGCCGGCAAGGTCGCCGCCAAGCTCGACGACAACACGGTCCGCGTGGACCTGACCGCGACCAGCGCCGGGCAGAAGGTGCTGGGCATGTCCCGGGCGGTCGTGCGACTGGCCTGAGACCGGCCGCGACACGGTGTAAGGGGCGCTCTCCACTACGGGGCGCCCCTTACGCGTAGGGCGCCCGGACCTCCGCTTGACATGGTTAGTGATTGAGCACTAACTTCGAGGGCATGGCAAGGATGAGCGCGGAAGAGCGGCGCGAGAGCGTCATCCGGGCGGCGATGACCGAGTTCGCCCGCGGTGGGTACCACGGCACCTCGACCGAGGCGATCGCCCGTCGGGTCGGCGTGTCACAGCCGTACCTCTTCCGGCTCTTCCCGGGCAAGAAGGCGATCTTCCTGGCGGCGGCCGAACGGTGCGTCGAGGACACCATCCGGATGTTCGCGGAGGCGGCCGAGGGGCTGGAGGGCGAAGAGGCCCGCCATGCCATGGGCGGCGCGTACGTCGAGGCCATCTCCGAGCAGCCCGAGCAGCTGATGATGCAGATGCAGATGTACCTCGCCGTGACGGCCGCCGAGGAGGAGGGGGACCGTGAGTTCGGTGAAGCCGTGCGTACGGGCTGGATGCGGCTCTGGGACACCATTCACCTGCCGCTGGGCGCCGACGCCCACGAGACGACGACCTTCCTCGCTCAGGGCATGCTCATCAACTGCCTGGTGGCCATGGGCTTCCCGGCCGATCACCGGGTCTGGGCTGGGTTCGCCCCGTCGGAGGACGGCAGTTGACACACCTGTGCACAGATGTGGGCCCTTTTTCGTGACCGCGAAAGTTAGTAATCAATAACTAATCGATCACCGCAGATTCTCCTTGGGGGAGAGATGTCACAGCAGACCGCACGTCGCGGGGGAGCCGCCTGGGCCCTCGTCATCACCAGCGTCGCCGGATTCATGGCAGCCCTCGACAACCTCGTCGTCACCACCGCCCTGCCCTCCATCCGCGAGGACCTCGGCGGCGGCCTCCACGACCTGGAATGGACCGTGAGCGCCTACACGCTCACCTTCGCCGTCCTGCTGATGTTCGGCGCCGCCCTCGGCGACCGCTTCGGCCGCCGCCGGCTCTTCATCGCGGGACTCACCGTCTTCACCGGTGCCTCCGCAGCCGCGGCCATGGCACCCGGCATCGACTCCCTCATCGCCGCTCGCGCGGTCCAGGGCGCCGGCGCGGCCGTCATGATGCCGCTGACGCTCACCCTGCTGACCGCCGCCGTGCCCGCCGCCAAGCGCGGCATGGCGTACGGCATCTGGGGCGCCGTCAACGGACTCGCCGTCGCCTCCGGACCGCTCGTCGGCGGCACCCTCACCGAACACATCTCCTGGCAGTGGATCTTCTGGCTGAACGTCCCGCTGGGCCTGGCCCTGCTGCCCCTCGCCCGCCTCCGCCTCGCCGAGTCCCACGGCACCGGTGCCCCGCTCGACATCCCCGGCACCCTGCTCGCCAGCGGCGGCCTCTTCGGCATCGTCTACGGCCTGGTCCGCGGCCCCGTCGACGGCTGGACCGGCGGACTGGTCCTCATGGCCCTGTTGGCGGGCTCGGTGCTGCTCGTCGCCTTCGTCCTCTACAGCACACGCGCCAAGAACCCCATGCTCCCGATGCGGCTGTTCCGCTCCCGGGCCTTCGCCGGCATCAACGCGGCGAGCCTGCTGATGTTCCTCGGCATGTTCGGCTCGATCTTCCTGCTCAGCCAGTACATGCAGGGCGTCCTCGGCTACTCGCCCACCGAGGCGGGGCTCAGGATGCTGCCCTGGACCGGCATGCCGATGCTGGTCGCCCCGATCGCCGGCATCCTGGCCGACCGCATCGGGGGCCGACCGGTCGTCGCCGCGGGCCTCTTCCTGCAAGCCCTGGGCCTCGGCTACATGGCGGTGGTGGCCACCGCCGACGCCTCCTACGCGGCCCAGCTGCCCGCCCTGATCGTCAGCGGCATCGGCATGGCGCTGTTCTTCGCCCCTGCCTCGCACCTGGTGATGTCCAGCGTCCGGCCGTCCGAGCAGGGCATCGCCTCCGGCGCCAACAACGCCCTGCGTGAGGTGGGCGGGGCGCTCGGCATCGCCGTCATGGCGTCGATCTTCGCGGCTCAGGGCGGCTACGAGACCGGCCAGACCTTCGTCGACGGCATGCGGCCGGCCCTGGTGACGGGCTCCGCGGTGGTCGCCCTCGCCGGCATCGCCGCCTTGCTGATACCGACCCGGCGGCACACCGAGCGGCAGGCCGCCCCGGCCGAACCGGCACCGGTACTGAAGACGGCCGCCCACTGACCCCGACGTACTCACGACAAGGAGAAGCGGCATGCCCACTCTTCCCTGGACCGTCCCGAACACGCCGCCCCGCGACACCGAGGTGCACGTCTTCGCCTCCCGCTTCGAGACCCGCACGCTGTGGGGAGCGCTGAAGTTCCTCGCCGGGACGCCCGCCGTCTGGCGGCAGGTCCGCCGGAGCCCCGGCGCCTACGGAGCGACCCTGAGGGCGAAGCCCCTCGAACGGACCTTCTGGACCCTGTCGGCCTGGGAGTCCAAGGACGCACTCCACGCCTTCGTCCGCGCGGGTGCCCATGGCCCCGCCTCCAGGGGCCTCGCCCCGCAGATGAGGGACTCGTCCTTCACCACATGGCAGGTGAGCAGCGACGAACTCCCGCTGCCCTGGTCCGAGGCGCTCCGCCGCCTGCCCTGACGACCACCGCGCGCGTGCGGCCCCTTCCCCCCGCGGAACGGGGCCGCACACACGTGTGCCCGACCCTGTCGGTACCGTCTCGTACTCTTGAGCCCGTGCAGGAACTCCACGACGCCCCCCTCGCCCCGCTGACGACCTTCCGGCTGGGCGGCCCCGCGACCCGGCTGGTCACCGCCACGACGGACGACGAGGTGATCGCCGCCGTCCGCGAAGCCGACGAGACGGGCACCCCGCTGCTGCTCATCGGCGGCGGCTCGAACCTCGTCATCGGCGACAAGGGCTTCGAAGGCACCGCCCTCGTCATCGCCACCAAGGGCTTCTCTCTCGACGGCACGACGCTGGAGCTGGCCGCGGGCGAGATCTGGACCGACGCCGTCGCCCGCACGGTCGAGGCGGGCCTGGCCGGCATCGAGTGCCTGGCCGGCATCCCCGGCTCGGCGGGCGCGACACCCATCCAGAACGTGGGGGCGTACGGCCAGGAGGTCTCCTCCACGATCACCGAGGTCATCGCCTACGACCGCCGCACCGGCGACACGGTCACCCTGACCAACGAGGACTGTGGCTTCTCCTACCGCCACAGCCGCTTCAAGTCCGACCCCGAGCGCCACGTGGTCCTGCGCGTCCGCTTCTCCCTGGAAGAGGCCAACGGCCTCTCCGCCCCCCTCCGGTACGCCGAGACGGCCCGCGCCCTCGGTGTGGCGGCGGGCGACCGCGTCCCGCTCGCGCAGGCCCGCGACACGGTGCTCAAGCTGCGCGCCGGCAAGGGCATGGTCCTGGACCCCGAGGACCACGACACCTGGTCGGCCGGCTCCTTCTTCACCAACCCGATCCTCACGGACACGGACTTCGCGACGTTCCGGGCACGCGTGCGTGAGCGGCTCGGTGACGAGGTGGACCCCCCCGCGTACCCGGCCGCCGACGGCCACACCAAGACGTCCGCGGCCTGGCTGATCGACAAGGCGGGCTTCACCAAGGGGTACGGCGACGGACCGGCCCGCATCTCCACGAAGCACACCCTGGCGCTGACGAACCGGGGGAGTGCGACAACCGAGGATCTCCTCGCCCTGGCCCGCGAGGTGGTGGCCGGAGTCCGAGAGGCCTTCGGAATCACCCTGGTCAACGAGCCGGTGACCGTCGGAGTCAGCCTGTAGGCCACGCGGCGTCGCTGCTGGGCCGGGAGGGTCCGCAACCCGGCGGCGCGAGGTGCCGCTGCGCCCACCCTCCCCCAAGCTCTCGGCTCCGCTCGAGCAGGGGGACCCCCATCGCCCTTAGCGGCACGATTGCCCGCAGCTAGGCGGGACGCACCCGCAGCCGCCGGACGACGTAAGGGGACGTGTCGGGGGGCGTCCGCCCGCAGCTGATGGCGCGTCAACGGACAGTCAGTCGGTACGCAAGCCCATCGCGCCGTTCCGAGGACGGACACCCCCCGGCGCGGCCCCGACCCCACCCGGCGTTAGGGCGCAGGCAGGCCCGCTACGACGTCAGCCAGTCGTCCACACCCGCCAGCAGCTTCGTCTTCACATCCTCCGGCGCCGCCGACCCCCGGACCGACTGCCGGGCCACCTCCGCCAGCTCCGCGTCCGTGAACCCGTGGTGCCGCCGCGCGATCTCGTACTGCGCCGCCAACCGGGACCCGAACAGCAACGGATCGTCCGCGCCCAGCGCCAACGGCACCCCCGCCTCGAACAACGTCCGCAGCGGCACGTCCTCCGGCTTCTCGTACACCCCGAGCGCCACGTTCGACGCCGGGCACACCTCGCACGTCACCTGCCGGTCGGCCAGCCGCTTCATCAGCCGCGGATCCTCCGCCGCCCGCACCCCGTGCCCCACCCGGTTCGCCCCCAGGTCGTCCAGACAGTCCCGCACCGACGACGGCCCCGCCAGCTCACCCCCGTGCGGAGCCGACAGCAACCCGGCCTCACGCGCGATCCCGAACGCCCGGTCGAAGTCCCGCGCCATCCCCCGCCGCTCGTCGTTCGACAGCCCGAATCCGACGACCCCCCGGTCGGCGTACCGCGTCGCCAGCCGCGCCAGCGTCCGCGCGTCCAGCGGATGCTTCATCCGGTTCGCCGCGACCAGCACCCGCATCCCGAGCCCGGTCTCCCGCGACGTCGTCTCCACCGCGTCCAGGATGATCTCCAGCGCCGGAATCAGCCCGCCCAGCCGCGGCGCGTACGACGTCGGGTCGACCTGGATCTCCAGCCACCCCGACCCGTCGCGCAGATCCTCCTCCGCGGCCTCCCGCACCAGCCGCCGGATGTCCTCCGGCTCCCGCAGACACGAGCGCGCCGCGTCGTACAGCCGCTGAAAGCGGAACCACCCCCGCTCGTCCGTCGCCCGAAGGCTCGGCGGTTCCCCGCTGGTCAACGCCTCACTCAGCGCGTCCGGCAGCCGGACGCCGTACTTGTCGGCCAGTTCCAGCACGGTCGAGGGCCGCATCGACCCGGTGAAGTGCAGGTGCAGATGGGCTTTCGGCAGCTCAGAGACATCACGTACACGCTCCATCCCAGGATCCTGCCGTACGTCCCAGCCGTCCCGGTAGCTGTTTCCCCTTTCGTGGTCTTGCTCGCACAAACAAATGGGGCACATACCGAACTCGGTATGTGCCCCCGGGCCGCAGGACCGGCGAAGCGGACGTCAGTCCCGCGCCTCCGCCAGCAGCTTCTGGATCCGGCTCACGCCCTCGACCAGATCCTCGTCACCCAGCGCGTACGACAGCCGCAGGTACCCGGGCGTACCGAACGCCTCACCCGGCACCACCGCGACCTCGGACTCCTCCAGGATCAGCGCGGCCAGCTCGACCGTGTCCTTGGGCCGCCGCCCCCGGATCTCCTTGCCGACCAGCGCCTTCACCGACGGATACGCGTAGAACGCGCCCTCCGGCTCCGGGCACACCACACCGTCGATCTCGTTCAGCATCCGCACGATGGTCTTGCGGCGCCGGTCGAAGGCCTCACGCATCGTCGCCACGGCGTCCAGCTCACCGGAGACCGCGGCCAGCGCGGCGGCCTGCGCGACGTTGGACACGTTCGACGTGGCGTGCGACTGCAGGTTCGTCGCGGCCTTGACGACGTCCTTCGGGCCGATGATCCACCCGACACGCCAGCCGGTCATCGCGTACGTCTTCGCGACACCGTTGACCACGACGCACTTGTCGCGCAGCTCGGGCAGCACCGCCGGCAGCGACACGGCGGAGGCGTCGCCGTAGACGAGGTGCTCGTAGATCTCGTCGGTCATCACCCACAGCCCGTGCTCGACGGCCCAGCGGCCGATCGCCTCGGTCTCCTGCTCGCTGTAGACCGCGCCGGTCGGGTTCGACGGCGAGACGAACAGGACGACCTTCGTCTTCTCCGTACGGGCCGCCTCAAGCTGCTCGACCGTCACCCGGTAGCCGGTCGTCTCGTCGGCGACGACCTCCACCGGGACACCCCCGGCCAGCCGGATCGACTCCGGGTAGGTCGTCCAGTACGGCGCGGGCACGATGACCTCGTCGCCCGGGTCGAGGATCGCGGCGAAGGCCTCGTAGATGGCCTGCTTGCCACCGTTGGTGACGAGGATCTCCGAGACGTCGGGCTGGTAGCCGGAGTCGCGCAGCGTCTTCGCGGCGATCGCGGCCTTCAGCTCGGGCAGACCGCCGGCCGGCGTGTAGCGGTGGAACTTCGGGTTCTTGCAGGCCTCGATCGCGGCCTCGACGATGTAGTCCGGAGTCGGGAAGTCGGGCTCACCGGCGCCGAAGCCGATCACCGGCCGCCCGGCGGCCTTGAGGGCCTTGGCCTTGGCGTCCACGGCGAGGGTGGCGGACTCGGAGATCGCGCCGACTCGGGCGGAGACCCGGCGCTCGGTGGGAGGGGTTGCAGGGCTCATGGGCCCCATCGTTTCAGACCGGAAACCCGCGCGGCACGGGGGTTTCACAGACTGAACAACGTCGGGCACATCCCTGAACAACAGTGCGGATCCCCCGCGCGGCCTGGGCGATCTTCAGCGGAATCACGTCGGTCCGCCGCCTGTTCCCGAGGCGATCTTCCGCCAACGAGCCCTCCCGCGGGCCCTTTCTGTTCGACGACCGGCCGCAGAGCACGTACACTCTCACCTCGTTGGCCTTCAGCAGGCCGCGCCCGTTCGGTGCACACCAAGCATCCGGACGGATGCGGTACGTTGGGGGACACACAAAGGGTCGTAGCTCAATTGGTAGAGCACTGGTCTCCAAAACCAGCGGTTGGGGGTTCAAGTCCCTCCGGCCCTGCTACACACACCTTCGCCAGGATGTGTGCGCATGTACGTACAGCAATGCACCGCCGTGCGGCTCAGACCGGGCGCGGCACGGCCACGACCCGGAATCAGGTGAGGACGAGTGACGGACGCCGTGGGCTCCATCGACATGCCTGATGCCCAGGACGAGGCGCCGGAGTCCAAGAAGACCCGCAAGGGCGGCAAGCGCGGCAAGAAGGGCCCGCTGAAGCGCCTTGCCCTCTTCTACCGCCAGATCGTCGCGGAGCTGCGCAAGGTCGTCTGGCCGAGCCGCAACCAGCTGACGACCTACACGACCGTGGTGATCATCTTTGTCGTCATCATGATCGGCCTGGTCACCGTGATTGACTATGGGCTCAGCAACGCCGCCAAGTACGTGTTCGGCTGAGCAGTCCGCGAAGAGCGCCGAGGTACCCGGCGCTCCTTTCGCATGTTCCACCCCTATGTATCCAGGAAGAAGCAGCCACCGTGTCTGACCCGAACGTGAACGACGCCATCGAGCCTGTCGAGTCCGTCGAGGACGAGCTCGACACCGTCGAGGGCGCGGACAGCGAGGACACCGAGGCCTCCGCCGAGGTCGAGGCTGCCGACGCCGTCGCGGACGACGCCGCCGAGGAGACCGACGCCGCCGAGGAGACCGAGGCCGGCGAAGAGGCCGCGGAAGAACTCGAGGAAGAGGCCGAGGACGACCGCGACCCGATCGAGAAGCTCCGCGAGGAACTGCGGGTCCTGCCCGGCGAGTGGTACGTCATCCACACGTACGCCGGCTACGAGAACCGCGTGAAGACCAACCTGGAGCAGCGCGCCGTCTCGCTGAACGTCGAGGACTTCATCTTCCAGGCCGAGGTGCCGCAGGAAGAGGTCGCCCAGATCAAGAACGGCGAGCGCAAGACGATCAAGCAGAACAAGCTCCCGGGCTACGTCCTCGTCCGCATGGACCTGACGAACGAGTCCTGGGGTGTCGTCCGCAACACCCCCGGCGTCACCGGCTTCGTGGGCAACGCCTACGACCCGTACCCACTGACCCTGGACGAGATCGTCAAGATGCTCGCTCCCGAGGCCGAGGAGAAGGCCGCCCGCGAAGCCGCCGAGGCCGAGGGCAAGCCGGCTCCGCAGCGCAAGGTCGAGGTCCAGGTGCTGGACTTCGAGGTCGGCGACTCGGTCACCGTCACCGACGGCCCGTTCGCCACGCTGCAAGCGACCATCAACGAGATCAACCCGGACTCGAAGAAGGTCAAGGGCCTCGTCGAGATCTTCGGCCGCGAGACGCCGGTCGAGCTGTCCTTCGACCAGATCCAGAAGAACTAACTTCCGGACTCACCGCTTCCGCGCAGGTCAGGCGATCGCTCCGGCGCTTGCCTGACCTGCGCGGTTTTTGGCCGCGCATCTATACCCGTTATCGTTGTGCGGTATGCCTGCATCCGGGTGGTCCCCGTGTGCGGGCAGGACCCGAATCGAAAGGACCCGGAGAGCTATGCCTCCCAAGAAGAAGAAGGTCACGGGGCTCATCAAGCTCCAGATCCAGGCCGGTGCCGCCAACCCGGCCCCGCCGGTCGGCCCCGCGCTGGGTCAGCACGGCGTCAACATCATGGAGTTCTGCAAGGCGTACAACGCCGCGACCGAGTCGCAGCGTGGCTGGGTCATCCCGGTGGAGATCACGGTCTACGAGGACCGTTCCTTCACCTTCATCACCAAGACCCCGCCGGCCGCCAAGATGATCCTGAAGGCCGCGGGCATCGAGAAGGGCTCGGGCGAGCCGCACAAGACCAAGGTCGCGAAGATCACGCGTGACCAGGTCCGTGAGATCGCCACGACCAAGATGCCCGACCTCAACGCCAACGACCTGGACGCCGCCGCGAAGATCATCGCCGGCACCGCCCGTTCCATGGGCGTCACGGTCGAGGACTGAGCCCCAACCTCCATCAGCAGAAGTGGCAGGGCCGGCTCGGCCCGGACCACGACTCCTAAGAATCCACAGGAGCAGTAGTGAGCAAGCGCAGCAAGTCCCTTCGCGCTGCGGACGCCAAGGTCGACCGGGAGAAGCTCTACGCCCCGCTCGAGGCCGTCCGTCTCGCCAAGGACACCTCCACGACCAAGTTCGACAGCACCGTCGAGGTCGCCTTCCGCCTGGGTGTCGACCCGCGCAAGGCCGACCAGATGGTCCGTGGCACCGTGAACCTGCCGCACGGCACCGGCAAGACTGCCCGGGTCCTGGTCTTCGCGACCGGTGACCGTGCTGCGGCCGCGGAGGCCGCGGGCGCCGACATCGTCGGCTCCGACGAACTGATCGACGAGGTCTCGAAGGGCCGTCTGGACTTCGACGCCGTCGTCGCCACCCCGGACCTCATGGGCAAGGTCGGCCGCCTCGGCCGGGTGCTCGGTCCGCGTGGTCTGATGCCGAACCCGAAGACCGGCACCGTCACCCCCGACGTCGCCAAGGCCGTCACCGAGATCAAGGGCGGCAAGATCGAGTTCCGTGTCGACAAGCACGCGAACCTGCACTTCATCATCGGCAAGTCGTCCTTCGACGACACCAAGCTGGTGGAGAACTACGGCGCCGCGCTGGAGGAGATCCTCCGTCTGAAGCCGTCCGCCGCCAAGGGCCGTTACATCAAGAAGGCCGCCATCAGCACCACGATGGGCCCCGGCATTCCGATCGACCCGAACCGCACCCGCAACCTCCTCGTCGAGGAGGACCCGGCCGCGGTCTGAGCCTGACGGCTCACCCAACCGGTCACGGGCCCCGCACCTCTCACAGGTGCGGGGCCCGTTCCCTTTTCCGGTACGTACGCCGGTGGCCTGGGTTAACGTGCGGGAACCGGATACGAACGGGGGACGTATGCAGGGCACGACCGTGCGCCGCGCAGGCCTGGTGCTCGCTGTGGCGACCGCGCTGACGGGGCCGGCCGCCTGCACCTCCCCGGACTCCTCCGACGGCCCCGGCCAGGAGGACCGCGCCGCGCATCGCCGGTCCCTCGCGGCCCTGCGCTCCGCCGAGCACGCCACCGAGCACGCCGAGTCCGCCCGGGTCGAGTCCACGACGACCATGGGCTCCCTGATGTCCATGACCGCCGACGGCACCCTCGGCTGGAGCGACGGCATCACCGGCACCCTCACCATCACGTACACCGGCGGCACCATGGCCGACACCATGCGCCGGCTCGGCAGCACCTCGATGGAGGCCCGCTACCTGCCCGACGCGTACTACGCGCGCATGGGCGACACCTTCGCGGAGCAGGCCGGCGGCAGACACTGGATCCGGTACGCGTACGAGGATCTCGAAGCCCTCACCGGCGGCTCCGGTGCCCACCTCGGCGACCAGATGCGCGGCACCACGCCCAACCAGTCGGTGAAGCTCCTGCTGTCCTCCGGCGACGTCAGGAAGGTCGGCGAGGAGACCGTCCGCGGCCGTACCGCCACGCACTGGTCCGGCACCGTGGCGGCGGCCGATGTCGCCGACGCCGGCCTGAGGAAGCAGCTCACCGAGGCCGGTGTCACCACCGAGACCGTCGACATCTGGGTCGACGACCGGAACCTGCTGGTCAAGAAGGTCGAGAAGGCCCGCATGACGACGGGCCTGATGACCCAGACCGCCCACTACGCCGACTACGGCGTCACGGTCCGGGCCGAGCGGCCGCCGCGGTCCGACACCGGGGATTTCGAGGACCTGATGCGGAAGCAGACCGGTACGCCCTGAGGCCACCGCCAATTCGGATAGATCACTTCTGCCCCTCTGGGATAGGCTCGCGGCCTTGCTGTGAAGCAAGTGTGTATTCCTTGGGGGGAATCAGATGAAGACATCCATACCTGCTGCCGGGCTGTGCGCTCTGCTTCTCGCCGCCGGCGCGGTCGGCTGCGGTTCCGAGCAGTCGCCGGAGATGACGCCCGCGGCGGCCGTCGCCAAGGCGGCGAAGAACACGGAGGACATCACGTCCCTCCAGTACCGCATGAAGGGCTCGGTCCCGGAGTCGGGCCGCGTCGAGGGCGAGGCGTCCATGCGCCTGAAGCCCACGATCGCCATGAGCATGAAGATGAAGGCGCCCGACCAGGGTGCCGGCGAAACCGTGGAGATCCGTCTCGTCGACAAGGCCATGTACCTCGGTGGGGGAGCCGAGATGGCCAAGGAGATGGACGGCAAGCGCTGGCTGAAGTTCGATCTCTCCGGGTCCGACGCGGCCAAGGACCTGGACCAGATGGGGTCCACGAGTCAGGCCGAGCAGAACCCGGCCGCCGAGTCCACCTTCCTCACGGGCGCCAAGGACGTGAAGGAGGTCGGCAGCGAGAAGGTCGAAGGGGTCGAGACGACCCACTACAGGGGCACGGTCACCCTCGCCGACCTGCGCGCTTCGCTCAAGGACGAGAAGGCGCAGACCCGCAAGCAGCGCGAGAAGAGCATCAAGCAGTACGAGAAGCTCGGCATCGACAAGTTCACGATGGACATGTGGGTCGACGGCGAGGACCACACCAAGCAGTTCCGCATGAAGGGCCAGGCCGACAAGGGCCCGATGGACATGACCATCACCTTCCTCGACTACAACAAGCCGGTCACCGTCACGGCCCCGCCGGCCAAGGATGTCGCGGACCTGGGCGAGATGTTCAAGGAGCTGGAGCAGAGCTGAACCGCTCCGCGCTGATCAGCCGTACGGGCGGATTTGCTTGACGGCGATCCGTTCCCGTACTCTCCTACAGAAGCCAAAGACCGCTGGTCGTTACCGCGCGCTCATCTGAGGGTGCGGTGGCCGAAGGATCCGCTGAACGGCGGACGACCCGCGCAGGTGACACTGGAGAAGCTCCCGGAGTCAGCCGCCTCGTGCGTGCATGAAACCGGTCGAGCTACGCCCCGTGCGCTTGCGCCGGGGCGTTTCGTTTTCCCCAGTCCTCCTTCGGGTCCGCGCGGTCCGAATCACCCGGAAGGAGGCCGAGGCTCATGGCGAGGCCTGACAAGGTCGATGCCGTCGAGGAGATGCGGGAGAAGTTCCGCAACTCCAACGCTGCCGTCGTTACCGCGTACACCGGTCTCACCGTTGCGCAGCTCCAGCAGCTGCGTCGTTCACTCGGTGAGAACGCTCAGTACCGTGTGGCGAAGAACACGCTGACCAAGATTGCGGCCAACGAGGCCGGGATCACGACGCTGGACGACCTCTTTGCGGGTTCGTCGGCCGTCGCCTTCGTGACCGGTGACCCGGTCGAGGCGGCGAAGGGTCTCCGTGACTTCGCCAAGGACAACCCCAACCTCGTCATCAAGGGCGGCGTCCTTGACGGCAAGGCGATGTCCGCCGATGAGATCAAGAAGCTTGCGGACCTCGAGTCCCGCGAGGTTCTGCTCTCCAAGCTGGCGGGTGCCTTCAAGGGCAAGCAGTCCCAGGCTGCTCAGCTCTTCCAGGCGCTTCCCTCGAAGCTCGTCCGCACCGTGGACGCGCTCCGTGCCAAGCAGGACGAGCAGGGCGGTGCCGAGTAACTCGGCTCGCATCCCGGCCGCCGCTGCCTGAACGCGGCGACCGTAGCGGGCCAGACGTACGCCCGCCTCACATGTACATCCGGCACCTGCCGATTTAGTGGAAGGACCGCCATCATGGCGAAGCTCAGCCAGGAAGACCTGCTCGCGCAGTTCGAGGAGATGACCCTCATCGAGCTCTCCGAGTTCGTGAAGGCGTTCGAGGAGAAGTTCGACGTCACCGCCGCCGCGGCCGTCGCCGTCGCCGGTCCGGCCGGCCCGGCCGCCCCGGCCGAGGCCGCTGAGGAGCAGGACGAGTTCGACGTCATCCTCACCGGTGCCGGCGACAAGAAGATCCAGGTCATCAAGGTCGTGCGTGAGCTGACCTCCCTGGGTCTGAAGGAGGCCAAGGACCTCGTGGACGGCGCCCCGAAGCCCGTTCTCGAGAAGGTCGCCAAGGACGCCGCCGAGAAGGCCGCCGAGTCCCTCAAGGGCGCCGGCGCCTCGGTCGAGGTCAAGTAAGACCTCTCGGATCCGCCAGGATCCACGACGCGTCCGACTGGACGTGTAACGCGTAAGCGCGGAAGAGCGATCATCCATCCGGGTGGTCGCTCTTCGGCGTTCTCGGGGGTCGGCCACGGTTGCCTTGAACCCCCGGTGGCGGGGGGTATGGTGATCTTCGTCGTGTCTCCGGGCGGCCCCGGATCGGGCAGGGGGGCCTTGACGAACCGCACGCAGCGCGCAATTCTCAGGACGCGTCGTCACAGGATCCGAATCCGAGGCATGGATCGACGACGAAGAGGGCAGTATCAACGTGCGTTGAGGGCAGCGCCGTGTCGCAGGAGTGGAACAACGAGGGTGAACACGGGTTCCAGGACCCGCACTGGACATCAGTGTGCCAAGTGGCTACACTGACCCTTTGCGCTGCCTGTTAGCTGTCCCCTGCCCGTCACCAGGGGTCTGCCCTCGCCCGAGCATCGACGACAAGACTGTCTGACCTGGCTTTTCGGCCGGACCGACACAGCTTGTCTCTGTGTACGGGAGAGGGGCCGGTACGCGCGTAGTGAGTCCGAGCCCTCGGAAGGACCCCCTCTTGGCCGCCTCGCGCAACGCCTCGACCGCGAATACGAACAACGCCGCCAGCACTGCCCCGCTGCGCATCTCTTTTGCAAAGATCAAGGAGCCTCTTGAGGTTCCGAACCTGCTCGCGCTGCAGACCGAGAGCTTCGACTGGCTGCTCGGCAACACCGCCTGGCAGAGTCGGGTCGAGGAGGCTCTCGAGAACGGTCAGGACGTCCCCACCAAGTCCGGGCTCGAGGAGATCTTCGAGGAGATCTCCCCGATCGAGGACTTCAGCGGGTCGATGTCGCTGACCTTCCGCGACCACCGCTTCGAGCCGCCGAAGAACTCCATCGACGAGTGCAAGGACCGCGACTTCACGTACGCGGCCCCGCTCTTCGTCACCGCCGAGTTCACCAACAACGAGACCGGCGAGATCAAGTCCCAGACGGTCTTCATGGGCGACTTCCCGCTCATGACGAACAAGGGCACCTTCGTCATCAACGGCACCGAGCGTGTCGTGGTGTCGCAGCTCGTCCGTTCGCCCGGTGTCTACTTCGACTCCTCCATCGACAAGACGTCCGACAAGGACATCTTCTCCGCGAAGATCATCCCGTCCCGGGGTGCCTGGCTGGAGATGGAGATCGACAAGCGCGACATGGTCGGTGTCCGCATCGACCGCAAGCGCAAGCAGTCCGTCACCGTCCTGCTCAAGGCGCTCGGCTGGACCACCGAGCAGATCCTCGAGGAGTTCGGCGAGTACGAGTCGATGCGCGCCACCCTGGAGAAGGACCACACCCAGGGCCAGGACGACGCGCTGCTCGACATCTACCGCAAGCTGCGTCCGGGCGAGCCCCCCACGCGTGAGGCCGCGCAGACGCTGCTCGAGAACCTCTACTTCAACCCCAAGCGCTACGACCTGGCCAAGGTCGGCCGCTACAAGGTCAACAAGAAGCTGGGTGCGGACGCTCCGCTGGACGCGGGCATCCTGACCGTCGAGGACATCATCTCGACGATCAAGTACCTGGTGAAGCTGCACGCGGGCGAGACCGAGACGGTCGGCGACAGCGGTACGAACATCGTCGTCGAGACCGACGACATCGACCACTTCGGAAACCGTCGTCTGCGCAGCGTCGGCGAGCTCATCCAGAACCAGGTCCGTACGGGTCTGGCGCGTATGGAGCGTGTCGTCCGCGAGCGGATGACGACCCAGGACGTCGAGGCGATCACGCCGCAGACCCTGATCAACATCCGGCCGGTCGTCGCCTCCATCAAGGAGTTCTTCGGCACCAGCCAGCTGTCGCAGTTCATGGACCAGAACAACCCGCTGTCGGGTCTGACGCACAAGCGGCGTCTGTCCGCGCTCGGCCCGGGTGGTCTGTCCCGTGAGCGGGCCGGCTTCGAGGTCCGTGACGTGCACCCCTCGCACTACGGCCGCATGTGCCCGATCGAGACCCCTGAAGGCCCGAACATCGGTCTGATCGGCTCGCTCGCCTCCTACGGCCGGGTCAACGCGTTCGGTTTCGTCGAGACCCCCTACCGCAAGGTGTTCGAGGGCCAGGTCACCGACGAGGTCGACTACCTGACCGCCGACGAGGAGGACCGCTTCGTCATCGCGCAGGCCAACGCGCCGCTGACGGACGACCTCCGCTTCGCCGAGGCCCGCGTGCTGGTCCGCCGCAAGGGCGGCGAGGTCGACTACGTCACCGGCGAGGACGTGGACTACATGGACGTCTCGCCGCGCCAGATGGTGTCGGTCGCGACCGCCATGATCCCCTTCCTCGAGCACGACGACGCCAACCGTGCCCTCATGGGCGCGAACATGATGCGTCAGGCCGTGCCGCTGATTAAGTCCGAGTCCCCGCTCGTCGGCACCGGCATGGAGTACCGCTCCGCGGTCGACGCCGGCGACGTGGTCAAGGCCGAGAAGCCCGGTGTGGTCCAGGAGGTCTCCGCGGACTACATCACCACCGCCAACGACGACGGCACGTACATCACGTACCGCCTGGCCAAGTTCGCCCGCTCCAACCAGGGCACCTCGGTCAACCAGAAGGTCATCGTCAACGAGGGCGACCGGATCATCGAGGGCCAGGTCCTGGCCGACGGTCCGGCCACCCAGAACGGCGAGATGGCGCTGGGCAAGAACCTGCTCGTGGCGTTCATGCCGTGGGAGGGTCACAACTACGAGGACGCGATCATCCTGTCGCAGCGCCTCGTGCAGGACGACGTCCTCTCCTCGATCCACATCGAGGAGCACGAGGTCGACGCCCGTGACACCAAGCTCGGCCCCGAGGAGATCACCCGGGACATCCCGAACGTCTCCGAGGAGGTCCTCGCCGACCTCGACGAGCGCGGCATCATCCGTATCGGTGCCGAGGTCGTCGCCGGTGACATCCTCGTCGGCAAGGTCACGCCCAAGGGCGAGACCGAGCTGACGCCCGAGGAGCGCCTGCTCCGCGCGATCTTCGGTGAGAAGGCCCGTGAGGTCCGTGACACCTCGCTGAAGGTGCCGCACGGCGAGATCGGCAAGGTCATCGGCGTCCGCGTCTTCGACCGCGAGGAGGGCGACGAGCTTCCCCCCGGTGTGAACCAGCTGGTGCGCGTCTACGTCGCGCAGAAGCGCAAGATCACCGACGGTGACAAGCTTGCCGGCCGTCACGGCAACAAGGGCGTCATCTCGAAGATCCTGCCGATCGAGGACATGCCGTTCCTGGAGGACGGCACCCCGGTCGACATCATCCTCAACCCGCTCGGTGTGCCGTCCCGAATGAACCCGGGACAGGTCCTGGAGATCCACCTCGGCTGGCTCGCCAGCCGCGGCTGGGACGTCTCCGGCCTCGCGGACGACTGGGCCCAGCGCCTGCAGGCCATCGAGGCCGACCAGGTCGCCCCGGGCACGAACGTCGCCACCCCCGTCTTCGACGGTGCGCGTGAGGACGAGCTGGCCGGTCTGCTGAACCACACCATCCCGAACCGCGACGGCGAGCGCATGGTGCTCCCGACCGGTAAGGCGCCGCTGTTCGACGGCCGCTCCGGCGAGCCGTTCCCGGAGCCGATCTCGGTCGGCTACATGTACATCCTCAAGCTGCACCACCTGGTCGACGACAAGCTGCACGCCCGGTCGACCGGTCCGTACTCGATGATCACCCAGCAGCCGCTGGGTGGTAAGGCCCAGTTCGGTGGCCAGCGCTTCGGTGAGATGGAGGTGTGGGCGCTGGAGGCTTACGGCGCCGCGTACGCCCTCCAGGAGCTGCTGACCATCAAGTCCGACGACGTCACCGGCCGCGTGAAGGTCTACGAGGCCATCGTCAAGGGCGAGAACATTCCCGAGCCCGGCATCCCCGAGTCCTTCAAGGTGCTCATCAAGGAGATGCAGTCCCTGTGCCTCAACGTGGAGGTGCTGTCCTCGGACGGCATGTCCATCGAGATGCGCGACACCGACGAGGACGTCTTCCGCGCTGCGGAGGAGCTTGGCATCGACCTGTCCCGGCGTGAGCCGAGCAGCGTCGAAGAGGTCTGACGGGAGTCCGGCGGCCTTCGCGATGAAGGCCGCCGGCCCCAGGACCCCCGTATCAGACCCCATGACTTACAACCCTGAGAGGGATTGACGCATAGTGCTCGACGTCAACTTCTTCGACGAGCTCCGGATCGGTCTGGCCACCGCTGACGACATCCGTCAGTGGAGCCACGGCGAGGTCAAGAAGCCCGAGACGATCAACTACCGCACGCTCAAGCCCGAAAAGGACGGACTCTTCTGCGAGAAGATCTTCGGTCCGACCCGGGACTGGGAGTGCTACTGCGGCAAGTACAAGCGTGTCCGCTTCAAGGGCATCATCTGTGAGCGGTGTGGCGTCGAAGTCACCCGTGCCAAGGTGCGCCGTGAGCGGATGGGCCACATCGAGCTCGCCGCCCCGGTCACGCACATCTGGTACTTCAAGGGTGTTCCGTCGCGTCTGGGCTACCTGCTCGACCTGGCCCCCAAGGACCTCGAGAAGGTCATCTACTTCGCGGCGTACATGATCACGTACGTCGACGAGGAGCGCCGGACGCGCGACCTGCCCTCGCTGGAGGCCCACGTCTCCGTCGAGCGCCAGCAGATCGAGCAGCGCCGCGACGCCGACCTGGAGGCCCGCGCCAAGAAGCTCGAGACCGACCTGGCCGAGCTGGAGGCCGAGGGCGCCAAGGCCGACGTGCGCCGCAAGGTGCGCGAGGGTGCCGAGCGCGAGATGAAGCAGCTGCGCGACCGTGCGCAGCGCGAGATCGACCGTCTCGACGAGGTGTGGAACCGCTTCAAGAACCTCAAGGTCCAGGACCTCGAGGGCGACGAGCTGCTCTACCGCGAGCTGCGTGACCGCTTCGGCACGTACTTCGACGGCTCGATGGGTGCCGCGGCGCTGCAGAAGCGCCTGGAGTCCTTCGACCTCGACGAGGAGGCCGAGCGCCTCCGCGAGATCATCCGCACCGGCAAGGGCCAGAAGAAGACCCGTGCGCTCAAGCGCCTGAAGGTCGTCTCCGCGTTCCTGCAGACCAGCAACAGCCCCAAGGGCATGGTGCTCGACTGCGTGCCGGTCATCCCGCCGGACCTCCGCCCGATGGTGCAGCTGGACGGTGGCCGCTTCGCGACCTCCGACCTGAACGACCTGTACCGCCGTGTGATCAACCGGAACAACCGCCTGAAGCGGCTTCTCGACCTCGGTGCGCCCGAGATCATCGTGAACAACGAGAAGCGCATGCTCCAGGAGGCCGTCGACGCGCTGTTCGACAACGGCCGCCGTGGCCGTCCGGTCACCGGTCCCGGTAACCGCCCGCTGAAGTCCCTCAGCGACATGCTGAAGGGCAAGCAGGGCCGCTTCCGTCAGAACCTGCTCGGCAAGCGTGTGGACTACTCCGCGCGTTCCGTGATCGTCGTCGGTCCGCAGCTGAAGCTGCACCAGTGCGGTCTGCCGAAGGCCATGGCGCTGGAGCTCTTCAAGCCGTTCGTGATGAAGCGCCTGGTCGACCTGAACCACGCGCAGAACATCAAGAGCGCCAAGCGCATGGTCGAGCGCGGCCGCACGGTCGTGTACGACGTGCTGGAAGAGGTCATCGCGGAGCACCCGGTTCTGCTGAACCGTGCGCCCACGCTGCACCGCCTCGGCATCCAGGCCTTCGAGCCGCAGCTGGTCGAGGGCAAGGCCATCCAGATCCACCCGCTCGTCTGCACCGCGTTCAACGCGGACTTCGACGGTGACCAGATGGCCGTGCACCTGCCGCTGTCCGCGGAGGCGCAGGCCGAGGCCCGCATCCTGATGCTGTCCTCGAACAACATCCTCAAGCCGGCCGACGGCCGCCCGGTGACGATGCCGACCCAGGACATGGTCCTCGGTCTGTTCTTCCTCACCACCGACGGCGAGATGCGCGACCTCAAGGGCGAGGGCCGTTCCTTCGCCTCGGTCGCCGAGGCGATCATGGCCTTCGACGCGGGCGAGCTGTCGCTCCAGTCGAAGATCGACGTCCGCTTCCCGGTCGGCACCATCCCGCCGCGTGGCTGGACCCCGCCGGCGCGTGAGGAGGGCGAGCCCGAGTGGCAGCAGGGTGACACCTTCCGGCTGAACACCACCCTGGGCCGTGCGCTCTTCAACGAGCTGCTGCCCGAGGACTACCCGTTCGTCGACTACGAGGTCGGCAAGAAGCAGCTCTCCGAGATCGTCAACGACCTCGCCGAGCGCTACCCGAAGGTCATCGTGGCGGCGACGCTCGACAACCTGAAGGCGTCCGGCTTCTTCTGGGCGACCCGCTCCGGTGTCACCGTGGCCATCTCCGACGTCGTCGTTCCCGAGGCGAAGAAGGAGATCGTCAAGGGCTACGAGGCGCAGGACGAGAAGGTCCAGAAGCAGTACGAGCGCGGTCTGATCACCAAGGACGAGCGCACGCAGGAGCTCATCGCGATCTGGACCAAGGCGACCAACGAGGTCGCCGAGGCGATGAACGACAACTTCCCGAAGACCAACCCGATCTTCATGATGGTGAACTCGGGTGCACGAGGCAACATGATGCAGATGCGTCAGATCGCCGGTATGCGTGGTCTGGTGTCGAACGCGAAGAACGAGACGATCCCGCGTCCGATCAAGGCGTCGTTCCGTGAGGGCCTGTCCGTGCTGGAGTACTTCATCTCCACGCACGGTGCCCGTAAGGGTCTGGCGGACACCGCTCTGCGTACCGCCGACTCGGGTTACCTCACGCGTCGTCTGGTCGACGTCTCCCAGGACGTCATCATCCGCGAGGAGGACTGCGGCACCGAGCGCGGTCTGCGTCTGAAGATCGCCGACCGGAACGCCGAGGGCGGGCTGGCCAAGACCGAGGACGTCGAGACGTCCGTGTACGCGCGCTGCCTCGCCGAGGACATCGTGGTCGACGGGCAGGTGCTGGCCCCGGCCGGTACCGACCTGGGCGACGTCCTCATCGAGGAGCTCGTCCGGCGCGGTGTCGAGGAGGTCAAGACCCGCTCGGTCCTGACCTGCGAGTCCGCCGTCGGTACCTGCGCGATGTGCTACGGCCGTTCGCTCGCCACCGGCAAGCTGGTCGACATCGGTGAGGCGGTCGGCATCATCGCCGCCCAGTCCATCGGTGAGCCCGGTACCCAGCTGACGATGCGTACCTTCCACACCGGTGGTGTGGCCGGTGACGACATCACCCAGGGTCTGCCGCGTGTCGTCGAGCTCTTCGAGGCCCGTACCCCGAAGGGTGTCGCCCCGATCTCCGAGGCCCAGGGCCGCGTCCGGATCGAGGAGACCGAGAAGACCAAGAAGATCGTCGTCACCCCGGACGACGGCAGCGACGAGACGGCGTTCCCGATCTCGAAGCGTGCCCGGCTCCTGGTCAGCGAGGGCGAGCACGTCGAGGTGGGCCAGAAGCTCACCGTGGGTGCCACCAACCCGCACGACGTGCTGCGCATCCTGGGTCAGCGTGCGGTCCAGGTCCACCTGGTCGGCGAGGTCCAGAAGGTCTACAACTCGCAGGGTGTGTCGATCCACGACAAGCACATCGAGATCATCATCCGGCAGATGCTCCGCCGCGTGACGATCATCGAGTCCGGCGACGCCGAGCTGCTGCCCGGCGAGCTGGTCGAGCGCTCGAAGTTCGAGACCGAGAACCGTCGTGTGGTCCAGGAGGGCGGTCACCCGGCCTCCGGTCGTCCGCAGCTCATGGGCATCACCAAGGCCTCGCTGGCGACGGAATCCTGGCTGTCGGCCGCCTCCTTCCAGGAGACGACCCGAGTCCTGACGGACGCGGCGATCAACGCCAAGTCCGACAGCCTCATCGGCCTCAAGGAGAACGTCATCATCGGTAAGCTCATCCCGGCCGGTACGGGTCTGTCCCGCTACCGCAACATCCGGGTGGAGCCGACCGAGGAGGCCAAGGCCGCTATGTACTCGGCCGTCGGCTACGACGACATCGACTACTCGCCGTTCGGCACGGGCTCCGGCCAGGCCGTGCCGCTGGAGGACTACGACTACGGTCCGTACAACCAGTAAGCGAGTCGCTTGAGTCGAAGGGCGGTCACCCTGCGGGGTGGCCGCCCTTCGGCGTTTCCACCGGCGGCCGCCCGGGTGTCTGCCGGCCGTCCGGCCGACACGCGGTGCCCCGTCGTGGACGCACCTGTGCCGGAGCCCGCGCTTCGGCGCATCATGGAAGGACTCCGGCCCTCGGGGAGGTGCTCCGTGTCGCAGCCCTATCCGTCCTGGCAGCCCTGGCAGGGCTCCGGGGCCCCGTCGATGCTCGCGTCGCATGCCGACCGGGAGCGGGCCGTGGATGTGCTCAGAGCCGGGTACGGCGAGGGGCGGATGGAGCAGGACGAGTTCGAGAGGCGGGTGGGGCGGGCGTACGCGGCGCGGACCGTGGGAGAGCTGACGCTGCTCGTCGCGGATCTGCCGCAGGGGCCGCTGCCGCACCCGGCCTCGGTCGTGCCCGTGCCGCCGACGTTCATGCCCGTACCGCGGCCCCGGACCAATGGGAAGGCCGTCGCGGCCGGGGTGTGCGGGCTGCTGTGCGTGCCCACCATGGGGCTGACCGGGCTTCCGGCGGTCGTGCTGGGGCATGTGGCCCGGGCCGAGATCCGCAGCCGGGGAGAGCTGGGGGACGGGCTCGCGCTGACCGGGCTCGTGCTCGGGTGGTTGTCCACGGCAGGCTGGGCACTCGTTCTGGTGTTGCTCACGGTGGTGTCCGTCGTAGCATCCTGAATGTGTGCATACCGGGCACTCGCCGCCGAATTGAAGATCGACAACGGCTCGGGGCCTTGACATGTCCCCCATGGCGATGCGGGCGCTGCCCATTTGTTTTGACCGCAGCGAATGCGGTAGGTACGCTCAGACCTTGTGCCTGGGGTGTGCCCTGGCTCGCGTGTGTGCCATGAACCGCACGGCGAGCCGATGCCGGCCACCGTGATCCGCGCTTATTTCTGCCTTGCGGCGGGAGTCCACGGATTCGACACACCCGACCGCGTGGGTCGGAGATGTTCCAGGTTAGCTTCACCATTCGGCACACAGAAACCGGAGAAGTAGTGCCTACGATCCAGCAGCTGGTCCGCAAGGGCCGGCAGGACAAGGTCGAGAAGAACAAGACGCCCGCACTCGAGGGTTCGCCCCAGCGTCGCGGCGTCTGCACGCGTGTGTTCACGACCACCCCGAAGAAGCCGAACTCGGCCCTGCGTAAGGTCGCGCGTGTGCGTCTGACCAGCGGGATCGAGGTCACCGCTTACATTCCGGGTGAGGGACACAACCTGCAGGAGCACTCCATCGTGCTCGTGCGCGGCGGCCGTGTGAAGGACCTGCCGGGTGTTCGCTACAAGATCATCCGCGGCTCGCTCGACACCCAGGGTGTCAAGAACCGCAAGCAGGCCCGCAGCCGCTACGGCGCCAAGAAGGAGAAGTAAGAATGCCTCGTAAGGGCCCCGCCCCGAAGCGCCCGGTCATCATCGACCCGGTCTACGGTTCTCCTCTGGTGACCTCCCTCATCAACAAGGTGCTGCTGAACGGCAAGCGCTCCACCGCCGAGCGCATCGTCTACGGCGCCATGGAGGGTCTGCGTGAGAAGACGGGCAACGACCCGGTCATCACGCTGAAGCGCGCGCTGGAGAACATCAAGCCGACCCTCGAGGTCAAGTCCCGCCGTGTCGGTGGTGCGACGTACCAGGTTCCGATCGAGGTCAAGCCCGGTCGTGCCAACACGCTCGCGCTGCGCTGGCTGGTCGGTTACTCCCGCGCCCGTCGCGAGAAGACCATGACCGAGCGTCTGCTCAACGAGCTTCTCGACGCCTCCAACGGCCTTGGTGCCGCTGTGAAGAAGCGCGAGGACACCCACAAGATGGCCGAGTCCAACAAGGCCTTCGCGCACTACCGCTGGTAGTCGCTACCCACATCGAGACCGAGAGAAGACTGAAGCCTTATGGCTACCACTTCACTTGACCTGGCCAAGGTCCGCAACATCGGGATCATGGCCCACATCGACGCGGGCAAGACGACCACCACCGAGCGGATCCTGTTCTACACCGGCGTGTCGTACAAGATCGGTGAGGTCCACGACGGCGCTGCCACCATGGACTGGATGGAGCAGGAGCAGGAGCGTGGCATCACGATCACGTCTGCTGCGACCACCTGTCACTGGCCGCTCGAGGACAACGACTACACCATCAACATCATCGACACCCCGGGTCACGTCGACTTCACCGTCGAGGTGGAGCGCTCCCTGCGCGTGCTCGACGGTGCCGTGACGGTGTTCGACGGTGTCGCCGGTGTCGAGCCGCAGTCCGAGACGGTGTGGCGTCAGGCCGACCGCTACGGCGTGCCGCGTATCTGCTTCGTCAACAAGCTGGACCGTACCGGCGCCGAGTTCCACCGCTGCGTGGACATGATCTCGGACCGCCTGGGCGCGCAGCCGCTGGTCATGCAGCTGCCGATCGGCGCTGAGGCGGACTTCAAGGGCGTCATCGACCTCGTGACGATGAAGGCCCTGGTCTGGTCGGCCGAGGCGACCAAGGGCGAGATGTACGACACCGTCGACATCCCGGACACCCACGCCGAGGCTGCCGAGGAGTACCGCGGCAAGCTGCTCGAGGCCGTCGCCGAGAACGACGAAGAGCTGATGGAGCTGTACCTGGAGGGCACCGAGCCCACCGTGGAGCAGCTCTACGCCGCGATCCGCCGTATCACCATCGCGTCCGGCAAGGGCGGCGGCACCACCGTCACCCCCGTGTTCTGCGGTACCGCGTTCAAGAACAAGGGCGTTCAGCCCCTGCTCGACGCGGTCGTGCGCTACCTGCCCACCCCGCTCGACGTCGAGGCCATCGAGGGCCACGACGTCAAGGACCCGGAGCAGGTCGTCGTGCGCAAGCCGTCGGAGGACGAGCCCCTCGCCGCGCTCGCGTTCAAGATCATGAGCGACCCGCACCTCGGCAAGCTCACCTTCGTCCGGGTTTACTCGGGCCGCCTGGAGTCCGGCACCGCCGTGCTGAACTCCGTCAAGGGCAAGAAGGAGCGCATCGGCAAGATCTACCGCATGCACGCGAACAAGCGTGAGGAGATCGACGCGGTGGGCGCCGGCGACATCGTCGCCGTGATGGGCCTGAAGCAGACCACCACCGGTGAGACGCTGTCCGACGACAAGAACCCGGTCATCCTGGAGTCCATGGACTTCCCGGCGCCGGTCATCCAGGTCGCCATCGAGCCCAAGTCGAAGGGCGACCAGGAGAAGCTGGGCGTCGCGATCCAGCGTCTGGCCGAGGAGGACCCGTCCTTCCAGGTCCACTCGGACGAGGAGACCGGCCAGACCATCATCGGTGGTATGGGCGAGCTGCACCTCGAGGTGCTGGTCGACCGTATGCGCCGTGAGTTCAAGGTCGAGGCCAACGTCGGCAAGCCGCAGGTCGCGTACCGCGAGACCATCCGCAAGGCGGTCGAGCGGGTCGACTACACGCACAAGAAGCAGACTGGTGGTACCGGCCAGTTCGCCAAGGTGCAGATCGCGATCGAGCCGATCGAGGGCGGCGACGCCTCGTACGAGTTCGTGAACAAGGTCACCGGTGGCCGTATCCCGAAGGAGTACATCCCTTCGGTGGACGCCGGTGCGCAGGAGGCCATGCAGTTCGGCATCCTCGCGGGCTACGAGATGACGGGCGTCCGCGTCACGCTCATCGACGGTGGCTACCACGAGGTCGACTCCTCCGAGCTCGCGTTCAAGATCGCCGGTTCGCAGGCCTTCAAGGAGGCCGCGCGCAAGGCCAGCCCCGTACTGCTCGAGCCGATGATGGCCGTCGAGGTCACCACGCCCGAGGACTACATGGGTGAGGTCATCGGCGACATCAACTCCCGCCGTGGCCAGATCCAGGCCATGGAGGAGCGGGCCGGTGCCCGCGTCGTGAAGGGCCTCGTGCCCCTCTCGGAGATGTTCGGCTACGTCGGCGACCTGCGCAGCAAGACGTCCGGCCGTGCGAGCTACTCCATGCAGTTCGACTCCTACGCCGAGGTTCCGCGGAACGTCGCCGAGGAGATCATCGCGAAGGCCAAGGGCGAGTAACGCACCGCGTCTACACGCCGTAGGCTTGACTCCGGAGCCTTGAGGGGCATTCCGCCGCAATCGCGGTGAGAGTGCCCCGGGGCCCGGGCTTTCCAGCAAAGATCACCTGGCGCCGATGAGTAAGGCGTACCAGAACCACTCCCCAGGAGGACCCCCGTGGCGAAGGCGAAGTTCGAGCGGACTAAGCCGCACGTCAACATCGGCACCATCGGTCACATCGACCACGGTAAGACGACCCTCACGGCCGCCATTACCAAGGTGCTGCACGACGCGTACCCGGACCTGAACGAGGCCTCGGCCTTCGACCAGATCGACAAGGCTCCTGAAGAGCGCCAGCGCGGTATCACCATCTCCATCGCGCACGTCGAGTACCAGACCGAGACGCGTCACTACGCCCACGTCGACTGCCCCGGTCACGCGGACTACATCAAGAACATGATCACGGGTGCGGCGCAGATGGACGGCGCCATCCTCGTGGTCGCCGCCACCGACGGCCCGATGCCGCAGACCAAGGAGCACGTGCTCCTGGCCCGCCAGGTCGGCGTTCCGTACATCGTCGTCGCGCTGAACAAGGCCGACATGGTGGACGACGAGGAGATCCTGGAGCTCGTCGAGCTCGAGGTCCGTGAGCTCCTCTCCGAGTACGAGTTCCCGGGCGACGACCTGCCGGTCGTCAAGGTCTCGGCGCTCAAGGCCCTCGAGGGCGACAAGGAGTGGGGCAACTCCGTCCTCGAGCTCATGAAGGCCGTGGACGAGAACATCCCGCAGCCCGAGCGTGACGTCGACAAGCCGTTCCTCATGCCGATCGAGGACGTCTTCACGATCACCGGTCGCGGTACGGTCGTCACCGGCCGTATCGAGCGTGGTGTCCTCAAGGTCAACGAGACCGTTGACATCGTGGGCATCAAGCAGGAGAAGACCACCACCACGGTCACCGGCATCGAGATGTTCCGCAAGCTCCTCGACGAGGGCCAGGCCGGTGAGAACGTCGGTCTGCTGCTTCGTGGCATCAAGCGCGAGGACGTCGAGCGCGGCCAGGTCATCATCAAGCCGGGCTCGGTCACCCCGCACACCGAGTTCGAGGCGCAGGCCTACATCCTGTCCAAGGACGAGGGTGGCCGCCACACGCCGTTCTTCAACAACTACCGCCCGCAGTTCTACTTCCGTACGACGGACGTGACCGGCGTGGTGACCCTCCCCGAGGGCACCGAGATGGTCATGCCGGGTGACAACACCGAGATGAAGGTGGAGCTCATCCAGCCCGTCGCCATGGAAGAGGGCCTGAAGTTCGCCATCCGTGAGGGTGGCCGGACCGTGGGCGCCGGCCAGGTCACCAAGATCAACAAGTAAGTCTTCGGACTGGCTTGAGGGTCTGCTGACCTGAGTGGCTCGAAGGGGCCCGTACGACTTCGGTCGTGCGGGCCCCTTTGCCGTACCCGGGGTGGTCACCGCATGTGCTGGGCCGCCCGACTGTGCCGACGTCGACGCCCGGCGTCGGTCCCACCTCGCAGCACACCGACAGCCCGGTCTCCCGAGCGGTTCAGGAACCCCTCGTTCGGGAGGAACGCCGTCATGCCGCCCGTCAGGTTGCGCACCATGACGTCCGAGAAGGGGAGAGGACGGTGCCGTAGCCGTCCATGCGCCACTGGCCGTCGGTGCTCGGCCTGCCGGAGGGGGAGGCGGCTGTGGCGGGCGCTGTGGCTGCTGTGGCGAGGGCCAGGGTGAGGGTGGTGGCGGTGGACCATCCGGTGAGCTGGTGGGCCGGAGCGGGGCCCCCGGACATGGGCACGCCGCCGGGGCGGTGACACAGGGGGCGTGACTTCGGATCGCCGACCCGGTGGAGGGCCGATCACGCCCGCCGATGCCCACCGCATGTGGCGTCGCCCACCTGCCCGGCATGCTGCGGCCGGCGTCCGACACACCCGACTGGGGGAAGGCCGGCCACCGGGCCTGTGACGCAGAGCTGGAGCGGGTCTTCGAGGGGGAGTGGCCCGGGGTCGTCCGGCCTTGTGTTTGACCTACGTCACCCTCGGGGTATTCTCCTCGGCTCGATTGGCGTCGGCCCTGCCCCATATGGCAGACTGTCGGAGTTGCTCGGTCGAGTGTTGATGCTGCGCGCCTCCCGCCGGGAGGACCGGAAGCGAGTCCCACAGTACTCGTCGCCCTAACTGCCACCACGGCAGCGCTGGGGCGGACGTACGGGAATCTTTCGGGAAGCGTTAGTGCGGCACCGGCCAGGCACCCGGTGGGGCGCGTCAGTCCATTGATGCAGCCGCCCCGGCCTGCGGTTCCGGAAGGGCCGTGCGTAATCCCGCAGGGATGTTCGGACAAGGGACATCCATGTCAGCGAGAGTGCGACACGCCCGACCGCGTGGGTCGGAGAGAACGAAGGGAACACCGGGTTCCAGAGCGTTACGAGAGACAGGACTACTGAGTAGCCATGGCGGGACAGAAGATCCGCATCCGGCTCAAGGCCTACGACCACGAGGTCATCGACTCCTCGGCGAAGAAGATCGTCGAGACGGTGACGCGTACTGGTGCGTCGGTCGCGGGCCCGGTGCCGCTGCCCACTGAGAAGAACGTGTACTGCGTCATCAAGTCGCCGCACAAGTACAAGGACTCGCGCGAGCACTTCGAGATGCGCACGCACAAGCGCCTGATCGACATCCTCGACCCGACCCCCAAGACCGTTGACTCTCTGATGCGACTCGACCTCCCGGCCGGTGTCGACATCGAGATCAAGCTCTGAGGGCCGGTGATCTGAAAGATGACTAAGCAGATCAAGGGCATCCTGGGCGAGAAGCTCGGCATGACGCAGGTGTGGGACGCGAACAACCGTGTTGTTCCGGTCACCGTCGTCAAGGCCGGCCCCAACGTCGTCACCCAGGTCCGCACGAACGACACCGACGGATACGAGTCCGTCCAGATCGCGTTCGGCGAGATCGACCCGCGCAAGGTGAACAAGCCCCTCAAGGGCCACTTCGCCAAGGCCGACGTCACTCCCCGCCGCCACCTCGTCGAGATCCGTACCGCTGACGCCAGCGAGTACACGCTCGGCCAGGAGATCACCGCTGAGGTGTTCGAGGCCGGCATCAAGGTCGACGTGACCGGCAAGAGCAAGGGCAAGGGCTTCGCCGGTGTCATGAAGCGTCACAACTTCAAGGGCCTCGGCGCCGGACACGGCACCCAGCGCAAGCACCGCTCTCCCGGCTCCATCGGTGGCTGTGCCACCCCGGGCCGTGTGTTCAAGGGCCTCCGCATGGCGGGTCGCATGGGCAACGAGCGGGTCACCACCCAGAACCTGACCGTTCACGCCGTTGACGCGGAGAAGGGCCTGCTCCTCATCAAGGGCGCGGTACCTGGTCCGAACGGCGGCCTCGTCCTGGTCCGCACCGCGGCCAAGGGGGCCTGAGGACTATGAGCACCATTGACATTCTGTCGCCCTCCGGCGACACCGCCGGGACCGTTGAGCTCCCGGCCGAGATCTTCGACGTAGAGAAGATCAGCATCCCGCTGCTTCACCAGGTCGTCGTCGCACAGCTGGCCGCCGCCCGTCAGGGCACGCACAAGGTCAAGCGTCGTGGCGAGGTCCGCGGTGGCGGTAAGAAGCCGTACCGCCAGAAGGGCACCGGCCGCGCCCGTCAGGGTTCGACCCGTGCGCCGCAGTTCGCCGGCGGTGGCGTCGTCCACGGCCCCACGCCGCGTGACTACTCGCAGCGGACCCCGAAGAAGATGAAGGCCGCGGCCCTGCGCCACGCCCTCACCGACCGGGCCCGCAACAACCGCATCCACGTCGTCTCCGGCGTCATCGAGGGCGAGAGCCCGTCGACGAAGGCCGCGAAGACCCTCTTCGGCAAGATCAGCGAGCGCAAGAACCTGCTGCTCGTCATCGACCGTGCCGACGAGGCCGCGTGGCTGTCCGCCCGCAACCTGCCCCAGGTCCACATCCTGGAGCCGGGCCAGCTGAACACGTACGACGTTCTCGTCTCGGACGACGTGGTCTTCACCAAGGCCGCCTTCGAGTCCTTCGTGTCCGGCCCGAAGGCCAATGACACCGAAGGGAGCGAGGTCTGATGGCCATCCGTCACCCCGCAATCGCCTCCAAGGCGGCGAAGAAGGCCAAGGCCGCGCGCGTCGCCAAGGCGCGCCGCCACGCCGCCGAGGGCAAGAACACCGTCGAGACCCCGCTGAGCAAGTCCTTCACGGACCCCCGTGACGTGCTGCTCAAGCCGGTCGTCTCCGAGAAGAGCTACGCGCTCCTCGACGAGGGCAAGTACACGTTCATCGTCGCCCCGAGCGCCAACAAGACCCAGATCAAGCAGGCCGTTCAGTCGGTCTTCTCGGTCAAGGTCACCGGGGTCAACACGATCAACCGCCAGGGCAAGCGCAAGCGGACCCGCACCGGCTTCGGCCAGCGCGCGTCCACCAAGCGCGCGATCGTGACCCTCGCTGAGGGCGACCGTATCGACATCTTCGGCGGTCCGACCGCGTAAGCGGGTCGGATCGTCCGATATCGGACGAGGACTGAGAAATGGGAATCCGCAAGTACAAGCCGACTACGCCGGGCCGTCGTGGCTCCAGCGTCGCCGACTTCGTCGAGGTCACGCGGTCCACGCCGGAGAAGTCGTTGGTCCGCCCCCTGCACAGCAAGGGTGGCCGTAACAACTCCGGTCGTGTGACCGTCCGCCACCAGGGTGGTGGCCACAAGCGCGCCTACCGCGTGATCGACTTCCGTCGTCACGACAAGGACGGCGTGCCGGCGAAGGTCGCGCACATCGAGTACGACCCCAACCGCACCGCGCGCATCGCGCTCCTGCACTACGCGGACGGCGAGAAGCGCTACATCCTCGCGCCGCGTGGCCTGAGCCAGGGCGACCGCGTCGAGAACGGTCCCGGGGCCGACATCAAGCCGGGCAACAACCTTGCCCTGCGCAACATCCCGGTCGGTACCACGCTGCACGCCATCGAGCTGCGTCCGGGCGGCGGCGCGAAGTTCGCCCGCTCCGCCGGCGCCTCGGTGCAGCTGCTCGCGAAGGAGGGCTCCATGGCCCACCTGCGCATGCCGTCCGGTGAGATCCGCCTGGTCGACCAGCGCTGCCGCGCCACGGTCGGCGAGGTGGGCAACGCCGAGCAGAGCAACATCAACTGGGGTAAGGCGGGCCGTAAGCGCTGGCTGGGCGTCCGCCCGACCGTGCGTGGTGTGGTCATGAACCCGGTGGACCACCCGCACGGTGGTGGCGAAGGCCGTACCTCGGGTGGTCGCCACCCGGTGTCCCCGTGGGGCAAGAAGGAAGGCCGTACTCGTTCGCCCAAGAAGGCGTCGAACAAGTACATCGTCCGCCGCCGCAAGACGAACAAGAAGCGCTAAGGACGGGTTGAGATGCCTCGTAGCTTGAAGAAGGGGCCCTTCGTCGACGACCACCTGATCAAGAAGGTGGACGCCCAGAACGAAGCCGGCACCAAGAACGTCATCAAGACCTGGTCCCGTCGCTCGATGATCGTGCCGGCCATGCTCGGCCACACGCTCGCGGTGCACAACGGCAAGACCCACATTCCGGTGTTCGTCACCGAGTCGATGGTCGGCCACAAGCTCGGCGAGTTCTCGCCGACCCGCACCTTCCGGGGTCACGTCAAGGACGACCGGAAGTCGAAGCGCCGCTAAGCGCGGGGTGGAATGACCATGACAGACACTGGAAGGACAACCATGGAAGCCAGGGCCCAGGCGCGGTACATCCGCGTCACGCCCATGAAGGCCCGCCGCGTGGTGGACCTCATCCGTGGCATGAACGCCACGGAGGCTCAGGCGGTCCTGCGTTTCGCCCCGCAGGCCGCGAGCCAGCCGGTGGGCAAGGTGCTGGACAGCGCCATCGCCAACGCCGCGCACAACTACGACCACACCGATGTCGACAGCCTCTTCGTCTCCGAGGCCTACGTCGACGAGGGCCCGACCCTGAAGCGGTTCCGTCCGCGCGCCCAGGGCCGTGCCTACCGGATCCGCAAGCGGACCAGCCACATCACCGTGGTCGTCAGCAGCAAGGAAGGAACCCGGTAATGGGCCAGAAGGTAAACCCGCACGGGTTCCGGCTCGGTGTCACGACCGACTTCAAGTCGCGTTGGTACGCCGACAAGCTGTACAAGGACTACGTCAAGGAAGACGTCGCCATCCGTCGGATGATGACGTCCGGCATGGAGCGCGCCGGCATCTCCAAGGTCGAGATCGAGCGCACCCGTGACCGCGTGCGTGTGGACATCCACACCGCTCGTCCGGGCATCGTCATCGGCCGCCGCGGCGCCGAGGCCGACCGCATCCGCGGTGACCTCGAGAAGCTCACGGGCAAGCAGGTCCAGCTGAACATCCTCGAGGTCAAGAGCCCCGAGACGGACGCTCAGCTGGTTGCTCAGGCCGTCGCCGAGCAGCTCTCCTCCCGCGTCTCCTTCCGTCGCGCCATGCGTAAGAGCATGCAGGGCACGATGAAGGCCGGCGCCAAGGGCATCAAGATCCAGTGCGGTGGCCGCCTCGGTGGCGCCGAGATGTCCCGCTCGGAGTTCTACCGCGAGGGCCGTGTGCCCCTGCACACGCTCCGCGCGAACGTGGACTACGGCTTCTTCGAGGCCAAGACGACCTTCGGCCGCATCGGTGTGAAGGTCTGGATCTACAAGGGCGACGTCAAGAACATCGCCGAGGTCCGCGCCGAGAACGCCGCCGCCCGCGCGGGTAACCGCCCGGCCCGTGGTGGCGCTGACCGCCCGGCCCGTGGTGGCCGTGGTGGCGAGCGTGGCGGGCGCGGTCGTAAGCCGCAGCAGGCTCCGGCTGCCGAGGCCCCCAAGGCCGACGCTCCCGCCGCCGCTCCGGCTGAGAGCACCGGAACGGAGGCCTGACCGAAATGCTGATCCCCCGTAGGGTCAAGCACCGCAAGCAGCACCACCCCAAGCGCAGTGGTATGGCCAAGGGTGGCACTGAGGTCGCGTTCGGCGAGTACGGCATCCAGGCGCTGACCCCGGCGTATGTGACGAACCGTCAGATCGAGGCCGCTCGTATCGCCATGACCCGCCACATCAAGCGTGGCGGCAAGGTCTGGATCAACATCTACCCGGACCGCCCCCTCACCAAGAAGCCCGCCGAGACCCGCATGGGTTCCGGTAAGGGTTCTCCTGAGTGGTGGATCGCCAACGTCAAGCCCGGACGTGTGATGTTCGAGCTGTCGTACCCCAACGAGAAGATCGCGCGCGAGGCCCTGACCCGTGCGGCCCACAAGCTGCCGATGAAGTGCAAGATCGTCAAGCGCGAGGCAGGTGAAGCGTGATGTCGGCCGGTACCAAGGCGTCCGAGCTGCGCGAGCTGGGCAACGAGGAGCTCCTCAACAAGCTCCGCGAGGCCAAGGAAGAGCTGTTCAACCTCCGCTTCCAGGCGGCGACGGGTCAGCTCGAGAACCACGGTCGGCTCAAGGCCGTCCGCAAGGACATCGCGCGGATCTACACCCTGATGCGTGAGCGCGAGCTGGGCATCGAGACGGTGGAGAGCGCCTGATGAGCGAGAGCAACGTGACTGAAGAGACCAAGACGGACCGCGGTTTCCGCAAGACCCGTGAGGGTCTGGTCGTGAGCGACAAGATGGACAAGACCGTCGTCGTCGCCGTCGAGGACCGCGTCAAGCACGCGCTGTACGGCAAGGTCATCCGCCGTACGAGCAAGCTCAAGGCGCACGACGAGCAGAACGCCGCGGGTGTCGGCGACCGCGTCCTCCTCATGGAGACCCGGCCGCTGTCCGCGACGAAGCGCTGGCGCGTCGTCGAGATCCTCGAGAAGGCCAAGTAATCCCGCCTAGGGGGACCCCCTAGGCATCGTTCCGCCAGGCTCGGGGCGGGTGTGTGAGTACACCCGCCCCGGGAACCGGCAGACATTCAGGAGATAGACGTGATCCAGCAGGAGTCGCGACTGCGTGTCGCCGACAACACTGGTGCGAAGGAGATCCTTTGCATCCGTGTGCTCGGTGGCTCCGGTCGCCGCTACGCGGGTATCGGTGACGTCATCGTCGCCACCGTCAAGGACGCGATCCCCGGCGGCAACGTGAAGAAGGGTGACGTCATCAAGGCGGTCATCGTTCGCACCGTCAAGGAGCGCCGCCGTCCGGACGGCTCGTACATCCGCTTCGACGAGAACGCCGCTGTCATTCTCAAGAACGACGGCGACCCTCGTGGCACCCGTATCTTCGGCCCGGTGGGCCGGGAGCTGCGCGAGAAGAAGTTCATGAAGATCATCTCGCTCGCGCCGGAGGTGCTGTAAGCATGAAGATCAAGAAGGGCGACCTGGTCCAGGTCATCACCGGTAAGGACAAGGGCAAGCAGGGCAAGGTCATCGCGGCCTTCCCCCGCGAGGACCGTGTCCTGGTCGAGGGTGTCAACCGGGTCAAGAAGCACACCAAGGCCGGTCCGACGGCTCGCGGTTCGCAGGCCGGCGGCATCGTCACCACCGAGGCGCCGATCCACGTCTCCAACGTCCAGCTGGTCGTGGAGAAGGACGGCAACAAGGTCGTGACCCGCGTCGGTTACCGCTTCGACGACGAAGGCAACAAGATCCGCGTTGCCAAGCGGACGGGTGAGGACATCTGATGACGACCACCACCAGCCCGCGTCTGAAGCAGAAGTACCGTGAGGAGATCACGGGCAAGCTGCGTGACGAGTTCAAGTACGAGAACGTCATGCAGATCCCCGGTCTCGTCAAGATCGTGGTCAACATGGGTGTGGGCGACGCCGCCCGCGACTCCAAGCTGATCGAGGGCGCCATCCGCGACCTCACCACGATCACCGGTCAGAAGCCGGCCGTCACCAAGGCCCGCAAGTCCATCGCGCAGTTCAAGCTGCGTGAGGGCCAGCCGATCGGTGCCCACGTCACGCTTCGTGGCGACCGCATGTGGGAGTTCCTGGACCGCACCCTGTCGCTCGCGCTGCCGCGCATCCGCGACTTCCGCGGCCTCTCCCCCAAGCAGTTCGACGGCCGTGGCAACTACACCTTCGGTCTCACGGAGCAGGTCATGTTCCACGAGATCGACCAGGACAAGATCGACCGCACCCGGGGTATGGACATCACCGTGGTGACCACGGCGACCAACGACGCTGAGGGCCGCGCGCTCCTTCGTCACCTCGGCTTCCCCTTCAAGGAGGCGTGAGCGAGATGGCGAAGAAGGCTCTGATCGCTAAGGCTGCTCGCAAGCCCAAGTTCGGTGTGCGTGGCTACACCCGCTGCCAGCGCTGCGGCCGCCCGCACTCCGTGTACCGCAAGTTCGGCCTCTGCCGCGTGTGCCTTCGTGAGATGGCTCACCGTGGAGAGCTGCCGGGCGTGACCAAGAGCTCCTGGTAATCCCCCAAATAGGGGATTCGCAGGGCTCTCGGTAAGCATCTGGGGCGGCAGGACGTCCAGCTCACATGCCTTAGGCTTGTGGGGTTGGGCGTCTGCCGCCGCCCTTACGACTTACTACGCCGTAGGTCCACCGCGCCGCACCCGTCCCGTCTCGGATCGGGGAGAGGGATGGCGCACCAGGAAACCCCGGCGAGAGAGGCCGAAGGCCAATTCATGACCATGACTGATCCGATCGCAGACATGCTTACGCGTCTGCGGAACGCGAACTCGGCATACCACGACTCCGTGACGATGCCGGCATCGAAGATCAAGTCGCACATCGCGGAGATCCTCCAGCAGGAGGGCTTCATCACGGGCTGGAAGGTCGAGGACGCCGAGGTCGGCAAGAACCTCGTCCTGGAGCTGAAGTTCGGCCCCAACCGTGAGCGCTCCATCGCGGGCATCAAGCGGATCTCGAAGCCCGGTCTCCGGGTGTACGCGAAGTCCACCAACCTGCCGAAGGTTCTGGGCGGCCTGGGCGTGGCCATCATCTCCACGTCGCACGGCCTCCTGACCGACAAGCAGGCGCAGAAGAAGGGCGTGGGTGGGGAAGTCCTCGCCTACGTCTGGTAATTCGGGAACGGAGGAGAGACAGCAATGTCGCGTATCGGCAAGCTCCCCATCCCGGTTCCCGCCGGCGTGGACGTCACCATCGACGGCCGTACGGTCGCGGTCAAGGGCCCCAAGGGCGAACTGACCCACACCGTCATCGCGCCGATCGACATCGCGAAGGCCGAGGACGGCACCCTTCAGGTGCTCCGGCCCAACGACGAGCGGCAGAGCAAGGCCCTGCACGGCCTGTCCCGCACGCTGGTGGCGAACATGATCACCGGTGTGACCCAGGGATACGTCAAGAAGCTCGAAATCAGCGGTGTCGGTTACCGTGTCGTGGCCAAGGGCTCCAACCTGGAGTTCTCCCTCGGCTACAGCCACCCGATCCTGGTCGAGGCCCCCGAGGGCATCACCTTCAAGGTGGAGTCCCCGACCCGTTTCTCGGTCGAGGGCATCGACAAGCAGAAGGTCGGCGAGGTTGCGGCCAACATCCGCAAGCTGCGCAAGCCCGACCCGTACAAGGCCAAGGGCGTCAAGTACGAGGGCGAAGTCATCCGCCGCAAGGTCGGAAAGGCGGGTAAGTAAGCCATGGCATACGGACAGAAGATCCTTAAGGGCGACGCCTACAAGCGCGCCGCGATCAAGCGCCGCCACATCCGGATCCGTAAGCACATCAACGGTACGGCGGAGCGTCCGCGTCTGGTCGTTACCCGCTCGAACCGCCACATCGTGGCCCAGGTGATCGACGACATCAAGGGTCACACCCTGGCGTCGGCGTCCACCCTGGACACCTCGATCCGCGGTGGCGAGGGCGACAAGTCCGCGCAGGCCAAGCAGGTCGGCGCCCTGGTCGCCGAGCGCGCCAAGGCCGCCGGTGTCGAGGCCGTCGTGTTCGACCGTGGTGGTAACCAGTACGCGGGGCGCATCGCCGCCCTGGCGGACGCCGCCCGCGAGGCCGGACTCAAGTTCTGAGTCGGTTCCGTAGCTAGCGGAAACAGAGAGAGGTAATTCCAATGGCTGGACCCCAGCGCCGCGGTGGCGGTGCCGGTGGCGGCGAGCGGCGGGACCGGAAGGGCCGTGACGGCGGCGCTGCTGCCGCCGAGAAGACCGCGTACGTTGAGCGCGTTGTCGCGATCAACCGCGTCGCCAAGGTTGTGAAGGGTGGTCGTCGCTTCAGCTTCACCGCGCTGGTCGTGGTGGGCGACGGTGACGGCACCGTGGGTGTCGGATACGGCAAGGCCAAGGAGGTGCCGGCCGCCATCGCCAAGGGTGTTGAGGAGGCCAAGAAGCACTTCTTCAAGGTTCCCCGCATCCAGGGCACCATCCCGCACCCGATCACGGGTGAGAAGGCTGCCGGCGTCGTCCTGCTCAAGCCCGCGTCGCCCGGTACCGGTGTTATCGCCGGTGGCCCGGTGCGTGCCGTGCTCGAGTGCGCCGGTATCCACGACGTGCTGTCGAAGTCGCTCGGCTCGTCGAACGCGATCAACATCGTGCACGCGACCGTGGAGGCCCTGAAGGGCCTGCAGCGTCCCGAGGAGATCGCGGCCCGCCGTGGTCTGCCGCTCGAGGACGTCGCCCCCGCGGCTCTGCTGCGTGCGCGTGCCGGGGCTGGTGCTGCGTAATGGCTCAGCTCAAGATCACGCAGACGAAGTCGTACATCGGCAGCAAGCAGAACCACCGTGACACCCTGCGTTCCCTTGGTCTCAAGGGCATCAACACGCAGGTCGTCAAGGAGGACCGCCCCGAGTTCCGCGGCATGGTGCACACCGTCCGCCACCTCGTGACGGTCGAGGAGGTCGACTGATCATGGCGGAGAACAACCCGCTCAAGATCCACAACCTCCGTCCCGCCCCGGGCGCCAAGACCGCCAAGACCCGTGTCGGTCGTGGTGAGGCGTCGAAGGGTAAGACGGCCGGTCGTGGTACCAAGGGCACGAAGGCCCGTTACCAGGTTCCGGAGCGCTTCGAGGGTGGGCAGATGCCCCTCCACATGCGCCTCCCGAAGCTGAAGGGCTTCAAGAACCCGTTCAAGACCGAGTTCCAGGTCGTGAACCTCGACAAGCTCGCCGCGCTCTACCCCGAGGGTGGCGAGGTCACCGTCGAGGGTCTGGTGGCCAAGGGTGCCGTTCGCAAGAACAGCCTCGTCAAGGTCCTCGGCCAGGGCGAGATCTCCGTGGCGCTGCAGGTGACGGTCGACGCCGTCTCCGGCTCCGCCAAGGAGAAGATCACCGCCGCCGGCGGTTCCGTCACCGAGCTCGTCTGAACACCACAGGCGTCTCGATGACCTGAGCGATCCCGACCGGGGATACCCCACATATGGGGTATCCCCGGTTGGTCGTTCCTAGGGCGGCAGTCTCGCCGGTAAGGTGGCCTGCACTGCCCTCTTTTCACTGGGTGCTTCACTTCGGGCACTCTGAGCGGCAGTTGACCGTTACCTATTCGTCGAACCTCAAGACCGTCACCCTTGACGCAGTTGCGCGGGGGTCGCAGGAGGCACCGTGCTCACCGCGTTCGCCCGGGCGTTCAAGACGCCCGACCTGCGCAAGAAGCTGCTCTTCACGCTCGCCATCATCGTGGTCTACCGGGTCGGTACGCACGTCCCGATCCCAGGTGTCGACTACCGCAACGTTCAGACGTGTATCGACAACGCCCAGGCCAACCAGGGCATCTTCGGCCTGGTCAACATGTTCAGCGGTGGCGCGCTGCTGCAGATCACGATCTTCGCGCTGGGCATCATGCCGTACATCACGGCGAGCATCATTCTGCAGCTGCTGACTGTGGTGATCCCGCGCCTGGAAGCCCTGAAGAAGGAGGGCCAGGCCGGTACGGCGAAGATCACGCAGTACACCCGTTACCTGACGATCGCCCTCGCCATCCTTCAGGGCACCGGCCTCGTCGCCACCGCCCGCAGCGGCGCTCTCTTCCAGGGCTGCCCCGTGGCCAGCCAGATCGTCCCGGACCAGTCGATCTTCGTCACCATCACCATGGTCATCACCATGACCGCCGGTACGGCGGCCGTGATGTGGCTCGGCGAGCTCATCACCGACCGTGGCATCGGCAACGGCATGTCGATCCTGATGTTCATCTCGATCGCCGCCACCTTCCCGTCCGCCCTGTGGGCCATCAAGACGCAGGGCGACCTGGCCGGCGGCTGGATCGAGTTCGGCACGGTCATCGCGGTCGGCCTCGTCATGGTCGGCCTGGTGGTCTTCGTCGAGCAGGCCCAGCGCCGGATCCCGGTGCAGTACGCCAAGCGCATGATCGGCCGTCGTTCCTACGGCGGCACGTCCACCTACATCCCGCTCAAGGTGAACCAGGCGGGTGTGATCCCCGTCATCTTCGCCTCGTCGCTGCTCTACATCCCGGCGCTGATCGCTCAGTTCGCGGGAGGCACCTCGGGCTGGAAGACCTGGATCGAGCAACATTTCGTCAAGGGCGACCACCCGTACTACATCATTACGTACTTCCTGCTGATCGTTTTCTTCGCGTTCTTCTATGTGGCGATCTCCTTCAACCCCGAGGAAGTCGCCGACAACATGAAGAAGTATGGTGGCTTCATCCCGGGCATCCGGGCTGGCCGACCGACCGCTGAGTACCTGTCGTACGTGCTCAACCGGATCACCTGGCCGGGTTCGCTGTATCTGGGTCTGATCGCTCTCGTGCCGACGATGGCGTTGGTTGGTTTCCAGGCAAACCAAAACTTCCCGTTCGGCGGGACCAGCATCCTGATCATCGTGGGTGTCGGACTCGAGACCGTGAAGCAGATCGAGAGCCAGCTCCAGCAGCGCAATTACGAAGGGTTCCTCCGCTGATGCGTATCGTCCTCGTCGGGCCGCCGGGCGCCGGTAAGGGAACGCAGGCCGCGTTCCTGGCCAAGAACCTGTCGATCCCGCACATCTCCACGGGCGACCTGTTCCGGGCCAACATCAGCCAGCAGACGGAACTCGGCAAACTGGCGAAGTCCTACATGGACGCGGGCAATCTCGTGCCGGACGAGGTCACCATCGCGATGGCGAAGGACCGCATGGAGCAGCCGGACGCCGAGAACGGCTTCCTGCTGGACGGCTTCCCCCGCAATGTCTCGCAGGCCGAGGCGCTCGACGAGCTGCTCGAGACCGAGAGCATGCAGCTCGACGCGGTGCTGGACCTGGAGGTCCCCGAGGACGAGGTGGTCAAGCGGATCGCCGGCCGCCGCATCTGCCGCAACGACTCCTCGCACGTCTTCCACGTGACGTACAAGCAGCCGGCCAAGGAAGGCGTCTGCGACGTCTGTGGCGGTGAGCTGTACCAGCGCAACGACGACTCCGAGGAGACGGTCCGGACGCGCCTGGAGGTCTACCACACCCAGACCGAGCCGATCATCGACTACTACAAGGCCCAGGGCCTGGTGGTCACGATCTCGGCGCTCGGCAAGGTGGAGGACGTCACGACGCGCGCCATGGAGGCGCTGAAGCGTGGCGAGGACGACAAGTAGTCGTCCGTACGCAGCTACGGCCGCGGTTCCCCTCGGGGAGCCGCGGCTGCTGTGTGGGCGGGGTCGGACACGCGGCCCCGTATCGTTGAAGACATTCGTTGTCGCCGAAGGTCCAGAAAGGCCGTAGCTCCCATGGTGCAGATCAAGAGCCCCGAGCAGATCGCCAAGATGCGTGAGGCAGGGCTGGTCGTCGCCGCCATTCACGCGGCGACCCGTGAGGCCGCCGTACCCGGGGCCACGACGAAGGATCTGGACCAGGTCGCCCGCAAGGTCCTCGCCGAGCACAACGCCAAGCCGAACTTCCTCGGCTACGGCGGCTTCCCGGCGACGATCTGCACGTCGGTGAACGAGGTCGTCGTCCACGGCATCCCGTCCGACGACGTCGTCCTCAAGGACGGGGACGTCATCTCCGTCGACTGCGGCGCGATCATCGACGGCTGGCACGGCGACGCCGCCTTCACGGCGTTCGTGGGCTCCGGCCACGCCCCGGAGCTGGTCGAGCTCTCCCGGGTGACCGAGGAGTCGATGTGGGCCGGCATCGCCGCCATGAAGCAGGGCAACCGCCTCGTCGACGTCTCCCGGGCCATCGAGACGTACATCCGCCGCCAGCCCAAGCCCGGCGGCGGCAAGTACGGGATCATCGAGGACTACGGCGGCCACGGCATCGGCACCGAGATGCACATGGACCCGCACCTGCTGAACTACGTCGACCGGCGGCGCGGCAAGGGCCCGAAGCTGGTGCCCGGGTTCTGCCTCGCGATCGAGCCGATGGTGTCCCTGGGGACGCCGAAGACGGAGGTCCTCCAGGACGACTGGACCGTCATCACGACGGACGGTACGTGGTCGTCCCACTGGGAGCACTCTGTCGCTCTGACGGAGGAGGGTCCGCTGGTGCTGACGGCTCCCGACGGTGGGAAGGCGAAGCTCGCCGAGCTGGGGATCGTCGCCGCGCCGGATCCGCTGGGCTGAGTGCGCCTTCCGGGTTGGGTCGCCCTGCCGACGGGCGGCCGCCGGTTCGTGGTGTCTTGCGCGCAGTTCCCCGCGCCCCTTCGGGGGCGCTTAAAGCGCTGCCCGGTGGGGCAGACTCTCTCGATTCGTGTTTCCGGGAGCCCTGTCGTAGACTGACTCGTCGGCTCTTGTGTACCCGCATGCCTGCATGCGCTCGCACAGAGTCGATCAAGGTAGTCGATTCGAAGGGCGAAGCGTGGCCAAGAAGCAAGGTGCCATCGAGATCGAGGGCACTGTCGTCGAGTCTCTTCCGAACGCCATGTTCAAGGTCGAGCTCCAGAACGGCCACCAGGTCCTGGCACACATCAGCGGCAAGATGCGCATGCACTACATCCGCATCCTCCCTGACGACCGGGTCGTGGTGGAGCTGTCTCCGTACGACCTGACGCGTGGCCGGATCGTCTACCGCTACAAGTAGATCTTGCCTGTGCTCCGCCGCCGCGTGTGACGGAGCTGCCGGCACTGACCCGGAGAACCTCACCATGAAGGTCAAGCCGAGCGTCAAGAAGATCTGCGACAAGTGCAGGGTGATCCGCCGTCACGGCCGGGTCATGGTCATCTGCGACAACCCGCGCCACAAGCAGCGCCAGGGCTGACGCACGACCGATCCCTCTGCACTCCTCGCAGGGATTCGCGCGACGCAAGCTGAATTTGTTCATACGCAGGACCCAGACCCCCGGGTCTGACACCCCCGGTCGGAGGCCGGGGACCCAGTTCGTACCTGGTACGGCGGCTGGGATTCGGTTCTGTGGAAGACCTCCGTCAAATAACTGGAGCCATTGAATGGCACGCGTTTCCGGTGTTGACATCCCGCGCGAAAAGCGCGTGGAGATCGCCCTCACCTATGTGTTCGGCATCGGCCGGACCCTCTCGCAGCAGACGCTGGCCGCCACCGGCGTCGACCCGAACACCCGCGTTCGCGACCTCTCCGAGGAGCAGCTCGTCGCGATCCGCGAGTACGTCGACAACAACATCAAGACCGAGGGTGACCTCCGCCGCGAGGTCCAGGCCGACATCCGCCGCAAGGTCGAGATCGGTACCTACCAGGGTCTGCGCCACCGTCGTGGCCTGCCCGTCCGCGGTCAGCGCACCAGCACGAACGCCCGTACCCGCAAGGGTCCGCGTCGCGCCATCGCCGGCAAGAAGAAGCCGGGCAAGAAGTAGTCCACAGCGGACGCCTGTCCACGGTCTTCGCTGTAGGACCGACCACCTCCCGTAGGAGTTATAGATGCCCCCCAAGGGTCGTCAGGGCGCTGCCAAGAAGGTGCGCCGCAAGGAAAAGAAGAACGTCGCTCACGGCCACGCGCACATCAAGAGCACGTTCAACAACACCATCGTCTCGATCACGGACCCGTCCGGCAACGTGATCTCCTGGGCCTCCGCCGGCCACGTCGGCTTCAAGGGCTCCCGGAAGTCCACGCCGTTCGCCGCGCAGATGGCCGCCGAGTCGGCTGCCCGCCGCGCTCAGGAGCACGGCATGCGCAAGGTCGACGTGTTCGTGAAGGGCCCGGGTTCCGGTCGTGAGACCGCGATCCGCTCCCTGCAGGCCACGGGCCTCGAGGTCGGCTCCATCCAGGACGTCACCCCGACCCCGCACAACGGCTGCCGTCCGCCGAAGCGCCGCCGCGTCTGACGCGAGGCTGCTTCGCGCAGACCGAGGTTTTTCGGGCGGTACGGCTCCGTAAAAGGGCCGTATCGCCCGTACCCTTGCAGTACCCGTCCCTTCTGTGCCGGGGACGGATCAAGTCGGGCGTCAAATAGCGGGCGCCCACGACTGAAGGATCTGATCCACACATGCTGATCGCTCAGCGTCCCTCGTTGACCGAAGAGGTCGTCGACGAGTTCCGCTCCCGGTTCGTGATCGAGCCGCTGGAGCCGGGCTTCGGTTACACCCTCGGCAACTCCCTGCGCCGGACCCTCCTCTCCTCGATCCCGGGTGCGGCGGTCACGTCCATCCGCATCGACGGCGTGCTGCACGAGTTCACCACCGTGCCGGGCGTCAAGGAGGACGTCACCGACCTGATCCTCAACATCAAGCAGCTGGTCGTCTCCTCGGAGCACGACGAGCCGGTCGTGATGTACCTGCGCAAGCAGGGCCCGGGTCTGGTCACCGCCGCCGACATCGCGCCCCCGGCCGGTGTCGAGGTGCACAACCCCGACCTGGTCCTCGCCACGCTCAACGGCAAGGGCAAGCTGGAGATGGAGCTGACGGTCGAGCGCGGCCGCGGTTACGTCTCCGCCGTGCAGAACAAGCAGGTCGGCCAGGAGATCGGCCGGATCCCGGTCGACTCGATCTACTCGCCGGTGCTCAAGGTCACGTACAAGGTCGAGGCCACGCGTGTCGAGCAGCGGACCGACTTCGACAAGCTGATCGTCGACGTCGAGACCAAGCAGGCCATGCGCCCGCGTGACGCCATGGCGTCCGCCGGTAAGACCCTGGTCGAGCTGTTCGGTCTGGCCCGCGAGCTCAACATCGACGCCGAGGGCATCGACATGGGCCCGTCCCCCACGGACGCCGCCCTGGCCGCCGATCTGG
>NZ_JNXD01000021.1:0-138731 GCF_000725785.1 Streptomyces flavovariabilis
GTCAAGCAGTCCGGCCTCGGCCGCGAAGGCGGCCGCGTCGGCATCAGCGAGTTCCTCGAATACAAGTACATCGCCATCCCCACCGGAGCCTGACATGCCCGACCGCCTCGTCGTCCTGTACCGGGGCAACCGGCCACCCGCCACCGGGCTCATCGAACGCCTCGCGGACACCGTCTACGCCACCGAAGAGGAACTGCCCTACCTCCTCCCCGGCGCCGACGCCCTCCTGGCCTGGGTGACCATCACCCCGGCCATCCGCGAAGCCTGGCCCGACAACCCGGAGAAGGCACCCCGCTGGGTCCACGCGTCCTCCGCGGGCGTGGACTCCTTCCTCTTCCCCGCGCTGGTGGACGATCCGGGCGTGGTCCTGACCAACGCCCGCGGGGTCTACGACCAGCCGACCGCCGAGTACGTCCTCGGCCTGATCCTCGCCCTGGCCAAGGACTTTCCCGGCACCTGGGAACACCAGCAGCGCCGCGAGTGGCGTCCGCGTCCCAGTGACGGCATCACCGGACGCACCGTGCTGGTCTGGGGGACGGGGCCGATCGGCCGGGCCGTCGCCCGGCTGCTGCGCGCGGTCGGGATGCGGGTCTGCGGTGCGGGCCGCAAGGCCCGCACGGACGACCCCGACTTCGGCACGGTCCACGGTGCGACCACCCTGCACTCCGCCTTGGCGGAGGCGGACTACGTCGTTCTGGCCGCACCCCTCACCCCGGACACCCGGGAAATGGTCGACGCCCCCGTGCTCGCTGCCATGAAGCCGGGGGCGCGTCTGATCAACGTGGGCCGGGGCGGGCTCGTCGACGAGGAGGCGCTCATCGACCACCTCGCCGCCGGACGGCTCGCCGGCGCAGCCCTGGACGTGTTCGCCCGGGAACCGCTGCGCGCCGAATCGCCCCTGTGGGACATGCCCGGCGTGATGATCTCCCCGCACACGGCGGGCGAGACCACCGGCGAGCGGGAGGCGCTCGTCGAGGTGTTCCTCGACAACCTCACCCGGCACATCGAGGGCCGGCCGCTGCGCAACGTGGTGGACAAGCGGCGTGGATACGTGAGCGGCGTGGATACGTGAGCGACGAGACGCGCTCCGCCTGAGGGCGAGGAGCAGGCGCCCCGGCCGGTAACTTTCACCGGCCGGGGCGCGTGCTACTCGCCCTTTCCGCGTCCCAGCACGCCGGCCGTCACCGCCAGCACGGACAGCACCACGAGCGCGGCGGCCGGGCCGAGGACGGTCCAGGGGGCCAGTTCGGCGTACGGCTGGTTCTCCGAGAGGAGCCGGCCCCACTCCGGGGTGGGTGGCTGTTCGCCCAGGCCCAGGAAGCCCAGGGAGGCCAGGACCAGGACGGTCGTGGGCAGCCGGAGCACGGCGTTGCGCAGCAGGGCCGGGACCACCGAGGGCAGCAGGTGGCGGCGCAGGAGGTGCAGCCGCCCCGCGCCGAGCGCGACGGACGCGGCGATGTGCCCGCTCGCGCGTTCCTGTTCGAGCAGGGCCGCGGTCTGGGCGGCGTACGGGCTCCAGCCGACCACGCAGACCGCGCAGGCCGCGCCCCACACCGACGGTCCGGTCACGCCCGCGATCAGCAGGCCCGCGAGGACGGCGGGCAGGGTGGACACGACCTCCGTCGGGCCCGCGCTCGCTCTCGGTGCCATGCCCAGCAGCAGTCCGGTGACGGCGCTGACCGTCGTCACGACGAGGGCGACCCCGGCCGTGCGCATCGCCCCGTGGCCCAGCCGGGCCAGCAGGTCACGGCCCAGGGCGTCCGTGCCCAGCGGGTGTTCGAGGGACGGGGACAGCAGCCGTGCCGCCGTGTCGACCTGGAGCGGGTCGCGCAGGAGACCCGCCGTCACCAGGGCGAGCAGGGCAAGCGCACAGACCGCGGTGATCCAGCGCAGGGAGCGCGGCACCGTGAGCGGAGGCCGGTGCAGGGTCGGCAGGACACCGTCGCGCAGAGGCCGGCCGAGGAGTGTGTGGCGCAGGGCGCGGATCACCATGCCCGCGGCGACGCCCAGCAGGACCAGAGCCAGGGTCGCCGTCTGCAGTACGGGGAGGTCCTGCGCGACGGCCGCCTCCAGGGCGAGCCGGCCGAGCCCGGGAATGTTGAAGATCTTCTCCACGGCGACCGCACCGCCGACCAGGGCCACCACGCTCGGCAGCAGCTGCGGCAGTATGCCGGGCAGGGTGCGGCGCAGCCCGTTGCGGCCGATGCGACGGGGCGGGAGCCCGGTGGCGTAGGCCGTGCGCGCCCACGGTTCGTGGAAGGCGGCGGGCAGCGCCTGGTCGAGCATCCCGCCGAGCACCGCGCCCGACGGGACGCCGAGGGCGAGCGAGGGCAGCACCATCGACTGCGGCCCCTCCCACCCGCTGGACGGGAACCATCCCCACCACACCCCGCACACGGTGGCAAGCACCGAGGCGAGCAGGAACTTCGGCAGCGACGCGAGGACGGCGGCCGGGGTGCCCGTCCGGTCCTGCCACAGCCGGCGCCGGGAACCGAGGAAGACCGTTCGGGCACACACCAGTCCGGCGACCAGCGCCGTGACCGCGAACGCGCCCAGCATCAGCGTCAGGGAGACCGACAGGGCCGTCCCCACCTGCGGCATGACCGGTGCGCCGGAGACCCACGAGACGCCCGTGTCCCCGCGTGGCAGGCCGCCCAGCCAGTGCGCGAGGTGGACCCAGGGGCCCTCGTCCAGGCCCAGCTGATCGCGCACGGTGGCCAGTTCAGCCGGTGTGGGGTTCTGGTCGGCGGAGCGCGCGCGGAGCACCGTACGGGCCGGGTCGGCGCCGGACAGCCAGGGGAGCAGGGCCACGGCGCCGAGCAGTGCGGCGCCGGCGAGCACACGGCCGGCCGCCGCCGGCCACAGGGACGGGCGGGCGGCGGAGGGGCTGTGCGCGAGGCTCATGCGGGCTACTTCAGGCGCGTGTCGACGTCGATCAGGGACCGCTCGCGCGGGTCGAGGATCACGCCCTCGACGTCGTCCGCGATGCCCTGCAGGGCCTGCTCGTGGACCAGCGGCACCACCGCGTCGGTGCGCAGGATCTCCGCCTCCGCCCGCATGATCTTCTCCCGGCGGCTCTCGGTGGCCCGCTCCGCCGCGGCGGCCCGGATGGCCTTGTCCACCGCGGCGTTCTTCAGGCCGGCGATGTTGTAGACGCCCTCGCTGGTGAAGTCGCTGGCCAGGTAGTCGACCGCGTCACCGGTGTCGAGGAGCGTCACCCGGGAGAAGACGAGGGCGTCGTACTTCCCGGCGAGAAGGTCGCTCTCCATCTGTGTGTACTCGCGCACGTCCTGCTTCACGGTGAACCCGGCCTTCTCCAGCTGCTGCTGGAGCACGGTCGCCGCCTCGGGCAGTTCGGCCCGGTTGGTGTAGGTGGCCAGCCGCAGCGTCCTGCCCTTGGTGGCGGTCCTCACCTCGGCTGCGGTCGCGGCCTTGGCACGGCCCGTCACCTCGACGCGCTTGTCGGCCGCCCAGGGGACGGCGGGCCCGAACAGGCCCTGCGCGGGGTCGGCGTAACCGCCGAAGACGGAGTCGACCAGCGCGGAGCCGTCGACGGCCTCGCGGGCGGCGGCGCGCAGCCCGGCGTCCGTGAACAGGCCGCTGCCGGTGTTGAGGATCAGGCTGTCGGTGCGCACCGAGGGGACCTCGTGCCGGGTCGCCTTGTCGAGCAGTTTCGCCTGGGCGGTGGGGATCCACTCGGCGATGTCGGTCTCGCCGCCGCGCAGCGCGTTGGCACGGGCCGTCCCGTCCGCGATCCAGCTGACGTCGATGCCGGGCGCCTTCGCCTTGCCGTCCCAGTAGCCGTCGAAGCGGTCGAGAGTCGCCTTGGTCTTGCCGTTCAGCCGGGTGATCTCGAACGGACCGGTGCCGGTGCCGACGGGGCTGACGGTGCCGTCCTTCGCGTACGCCTTCGCCGACAGGATCGCCAGCGCGGGGCTGGCCAGCCGCAGCGGCAGCACCGGGTCGGGCGACTTGGTGGTGAGCGTGACGGTGTCGGTGTCCTCGGCCTTGGCGGTCAGTGACACGTCGCTCAGGACGCGGGGCTTGGGCTTGGCCGCGCCGGCGTGGTCGAGCGCGTTGACGACGGCCTGGGCGGTGAGCTCGGTGCCGTCCTGGAACTCGGCCTTGCGCAGTTCGAAGGTCCAGGTGGTGCCGCCGTCCTGCTTCCAGGACTTCGCCAGAGCGGGCTTGGCCGTGCCGTTCTTGTCGAGGGCGGTGAGGCCCTCGGCGACGGACAGCTTGCTCAGCACGGTGGCGTCGTTGCTGTACGGGGACAACGCCTGTGCCGGCGGCACGGCCAGCGCGACCCGCAGTCGCCCGCCCGATCCCGCGTCGGCGTCGCTGTCGCCGGGTGCGAAGCAGCCGGCCAGCAGAGGGGTGAGAGCGAGCGCCGCCATGAGGCCGCGGGATGTGGTGCGCATGTCGGATCCTGTCGTGCGGGAGGTCGGGCAGGCCGCTGCGGCCCGGGCCGGGTCGTGATCGGCGACGTCAGCATATAAGGGGAGCCTTACCAAACCCCCAGCCGGGTAGGTGAAAACTCAACGAATGGACGGTCACAGGCCGAACCCCCAATGCTCATGTGGGTGCGCGGCGCCGAGATGGCCGAGTACTTCGAGAAGGTGCGCCCGGGCCTGGCCGCCGGACCGGAGGCACGCGAGGTGGACGACTTCCTGCTCCGCCCGCCGACGCACCCGCTCCTCGTACCGGCGCGCGAGGTGCTGTGGCGGCGCGTGGCACACTTGGCGTACGCCTGCCTGCCGCCGTACGCCCACGAGTTGTACGGCAGACCGGCCCCCCGCACCAGCCACCGTCACCCGCCGACTGCGTCTCGCGGGCCTCCTGCTGCGCCGTGTTCCCGCACGTGTGCGGTGGCAACTCCCGCCCAAACACATGGTGCGGGCCACGGCGAGCTCGGTCCCGGCGCGCGTCCGGCACCGTACAAACTCGGACGATAAGCCGCCATACTGGGTGGGGCAGGGGGCGGGCGAACAGCTACCGGGGGGAGCGTCGCGCGACATGGGGGACAGCAAGCTCATCCATGGCCGGTACCGGCTGCTCGATCTGATCGGGCGCGGCGGCATGGGCGAGGTGTGGCGGGCACGGGACGAGTCCCTGGGCCGGCACGTCGCCGTCAAGTGCCTCAAACCGCTGGGCCCGAACCACGACCACGCCTTCACCCGCGTGCTGCGGGAGCGGTTCCGCCGCGAGGCCCGGGTGGCCGCCGCGCTGCAGCACCGGGGCATCACCGTCGTGCACGACTTCGGCGAGTCCGACGGCGTCCTCTACCTCGTCATGGAACTGCTGGACGGCCGCAACCTCAGCCAGCTCCTGGAGGACAACAAGCAGCACCCGCTGCCGGTCGCGGACGTCGTGGAGATCGCCGAGCAGGTCGCCGCCGCCCTCGCCTACTGCCACGAACAGGGCATCGTCCACCGGGACCTGAAGCCCGCCAACATCGTGCGGCTCGGCGACGGCACGGTGAAGATCTGCGACTTCGGCATCGCCCGCCTCGGCCACGACATCGGCTTCACCTCCCGGCTGACCGGCACCGGCATCGCCATGGGCACCCCGCACTACATGTCCCCGGAGCAGATCGGCGGCGACGGGGTCGACCACCGCAGCGACCTCTACTCGTTCGGCTGCGTCCTGTACGAGATCGCCACCGGCGTACCGCCCTTCGACCTCGACGACGCCTGGGCGATCCTCGTCGGCCACCGCGACACGCCGCCCCGCCCGCCGCGCGAGCACCGCGCCGAACTGCCCGAGTACCTGGAGCGGGTCGTCCTCGACCTGCTCGCCAAGGAACCCGGGCAACGTCCCGGCGACGCCCGCGAACTGGCCCGCCGGATCAGCGCCCACCGGGCCGCGCCGGCGTACGTGCCCGCCGTCGCGGCGGTCCGCCCGGCACCCGGGGTACCGGCCGGCGCGGGCCGGCTGCCGTCCTGGACCCGCGGCATGACCACCGGCCACAAAGCGACCGGTACGGGGCTGCGCACCACACCACCGGACCCGTCGGCAGGGCTGTCCGGCGAGTGGATCGCACGGCCCGCCACCGGCCCCGTCGTCGCCGAACCCGCCCCCGTGGAGCGGCCCGCCCCGCCCACGGAGGTCCTGACCGCCCTGGCCGGCCGGCACAACGCGGGCCTGAGCCTCGGCCGGCTCGGCCGCTGGGCGGAGGCGGGCGAGGTGCACCGGGCGGTCGCCGCCGAACGCGAGCACCTCCTCGGCCCCGACCACCCCGACACCCTCTCCAGCCGCTACGAGGTCGCCTTCACCCTGAGCCGCACCGGCCGCGCCGCGGACGCCCTGCGCGAGTACAAGCGCGTCACCGAGGCCAGGATCCGCACCCTCGGCCCCGAGCACGCCGACACCCTGGCCGCCCGCCAGGAGATGGCCTACGTCCTCGGTCAGCTGGGCCGCCCCTTCGACGCCCATCGCGTCTACACGTCGGTGCTCACCGCCCGCGAGCACCTCATGGGCCCGGACCACCCCGACACCCTGCGCTGCCGCCACAACCTCGCCTTCAACCTCAGCCGCCTCGGCCGCCTGGAGGACTCGTACCGCATGGCCCGCGAGGTGGCCGGCGCCCGCGCCCGCGTGCTCGGCCCGGACCACCCCGACACACTCGTCACCCGCTACGAAGTCGCCTACGCCCTCGGCCAGCTGGGCCGATGGGCCGAAGCCCTGGAGACCTACCGCGAGGTTGCCGAGGCCCGCGCACGCGCCCTCGGCCCCGACCACCCCGACACCCTCGCCGCCCGGCACGAGATCGGCATCAGCCTGGGCCGCCTCGGCCGCAGCACCGAGGCCCTGAACCTCTACAGCGGCCTGGCGCAGGACCGAAGCCGCAGCCAGGGCCCGACCCACCCCGAGACACTGCGCGCCCGCCACGGCCGCTGCGTCAACCTCGGGCGGCTCGGCCGCTGGGGCGAGGCCCTCGCCGAATCCCGCGACGTGGCCGCCCTCCGCGAGCAGGTCCTCGGCCCCGACCACCCGGACACGCTGGTCAGCCGCCGCGAGGTCGCCGTAGGCCTCGGCTGGCTGGGCCGCTGGGCCGACGCGCTCACCGAGTACCGGCGCGTGGCCGGCGCCCGCGCCCGCGTGCTCGGCCCCGACCACCCCGACACGCTCGCCAGTCGCAACGACGAGGCCCACTGCCTGGAACAGCTCGGCCGCGGTGCCGAGGCCGTCGCCCTGTACCGAAGAGTGGCGGCCCTGCGGGAACAGCGGGCCGCGGCGGGGCGCTGACCCCCGAGCGAGCGGTCAGGCTCCGTCTGGCCGACCCGGATCACTCCGTGTTACCAAGAATCATGACCGCACCCGAGGGACCCCGCGCACACCGGACGTACGACGCCGTCATCGTCGGCGGCGGCCACAACGGCCTGGTCGCCGCCGCCTATCTGGCCCGGGCCGGCCGCTCCGTGCTGGTTCTGGAGCGACTGGACCACACGGGCGGCGCGGCGGTGTCCACCCGGCCCTTCGCCGGGGTCGACGCCCGGCTGTCCCGCTACTCGTACCTGGTCAGCCTGCTGCCGAAGAAGATCGTCCGGGACCTTGGCCTGGACTTCCGGGTCCGCACCCGCACCGTCTCCTCCTACACACCCGCCGAGCGTGACGGCCGGTCCACCGGACTCCTCGTCGGCGGCGGCGAACGGCGCACCCGGGAGGCGTTCACCCGGCTCACCGGCTCCGACCGCGAATACCGGGCCTGGCAGGCGTTCTACGGCATGACCGGCCGCGTCGCCCGGCGGGTTTTCCCGACCCTCACGGAGCCGCTGCCCACGCGCGACGCACTGCGCCGCCACCTCGACGACGAGGAGGCCTGGCGGGTGCTGTTCGAGGAGCCGATCGGCGTCGCCGTGGAGGAGCGCTTCGCGGACGACCTGGTGCGCGGCGTCGTCCTCACCGACGCGCTCATCGGCACCTTCGCCGACGCCCACGACCCCTCCCTGAAGCAGAACCGCTGCTTCCTCTATCACGTGATCGGCGGCGGCACCGGCGACTGGGACGTACCGGTCGGCGGGATGGGAGCCCTCACCGACGCCCTCGCCGGCACGGCACGCGCGGCGGGCGCGGTCCTCGCGACCGGCCACGAGGCGCTGCGCATCGCCACGGACGGCCGAACCGCCGAGGTCACATATCGCACGGCCGACGGCGAAGGCACCGTCGCCGCCCGGCACGTCCTGGTGAACGCCTCACCGCAGGCCCTGGCGGAACTGACCGGCGACACGCCCCCGCCGCCCGCCGAGGGCGCCCAGCTCAAGGTCAACATGCTGCTCAAGCGGCTGCCGCGGCTGCGCGACAGCTCCGTCGACCCGCGCGAGGCCTTCGCCGGCACCTTCCACATCGCCGAGGGCTACGAGCAACTGGCCGCCGCCCACGCCCAGGCCGCCGCCGGCGACCTGCCCGCCGCGCCGCCCTCCGAGATCTACTGCCACTCGCTCACCGACCCGACCATCCTCGGACCCGACCTGGCCGAGCAGGGCTACCAGACGCTCACCCTCTTCGGCCTGCACACCCCGGCCCGCCTGTTCGAACGGGACAACGACGCCGTCCGCGAGGACCTGCTGAAGTCCACCCTCGCCCAGCTCGACGCCCACCTGGCCGAACCCCTCGCCGACTGCCTGGCCACCGACGCGGACGGACGCCCCTGCATCGAGGCCCGGACCCCGCTCGACCTGGAGCGGGACCTCGGCCTGCCCGGCGGCAACATCTTCCACCGCGAGCTGAGCTGGCCCCACGCCCAGGACGGCACCGGCCGCTGGGGCGTGGAGACCGGGCACGCCAACGTGCTGCTGTGCGGGGCGGGCGCGGTGCGCGGGGGCGGGGTCAGCGGGGTGCCGGGACACAACGCGGCCATGGCCGTGCTGGAGAACGGCCCCGAGTGAGCCCTCAGCCGGCCGCTCGCGTCCACCCGACGGTCCGCAGACGCGCCGCGTCCGCCGGACGCCTCTCGTCGAACAGGACGTCCCCGGCGGCCTCCACACGCAGCCCGTCCACATAGCAACCGCGGCCGACGTACAGCCGGTCCGTCGCGTACCGCCAGCGCAGTGCGACCCCCCGCGCGGCGGGGACGTCCGCGGTGAGCCGGTGCCAGGCGCGGCCGGACCAGCCGGTGACCGAGCCCGACGGGTGCGGCTCGGGGGCCGCGCCGCGCCGGGACGTCGTGAAGGGCACGGGCTGCCAGCTCGTGCCGCCGTCGGTCGAGGCCTCCAGGGTCAGGACGTCGGCCTTGGGTTCGGTGTCCCACCACAGCGCGCAGCGCAGCCGCGCCCGGCCGGCAGACGTGTCGAGCGCGGGGAGCGTGAGGGCCGCCGTCGTGGAGACCGCCATCCCGGAGAACCAGGCCGTGCGTCCCCGCGCCGGCCGGACCGGCACGGCCCGTGCCATGTTGTTCGCGGCGGCGACCCTGGGCGCTGACCCGGAGCGCCAACTCCGCACGGGATGCACCGAGTTGCCGAGGACGACGAGAAAGGAGTCGGTCGTCGGGTCGAGCACCAGCGAGGTGCCCGTGAAACCGGTGTGGCCGGCCGTGCGCGGCGTGGCCATCGCGCCCATGTACCAGTGCTGGTAGAGCTCGAAGCCGAGGCCGTGCTCGTCCCCCGGGAAGGCGGTGTTGAAGTCGGTGAACATCAGCTCCACCGACTCCGGCGTCAGGATCCGGGCCCGCCCGTAGACGCCGCCGTTGAGCAGCGTACGGCCGAGGACCGCGAGGTCCCACGCGTCGGAGAACACGCCCGCGTGGCCCGCGACACCGCCCAGGCTGAAGGCGTTCTCGTCGTGCACCTCGCCCCACACCAGGCCCCGGTCGAGCCCGGACCACGGCGGGCGCGCGTCCTCCGTGGCCGCGATCTTCGGCCGCCAGGACACGGGCGGGTTGTAGCGGGTGCGGCGCAGGCCGAGCGGCCCGGTGATCTCGTCGCGCAGGAGCGTGTCCAGGGTGCGGCCCGTGATCCGTTCCAGCACGAGCTGGAGCGAGATGAGGTTCAGGTCCGAGTACAGGTACGCCGCGCCGGGCGCGCTGACCGGCGCCTCGTTCCAGATGAGCTGGAGCTTCTCCTCGTGAGTCGGCGCGCTGTACAGCGGGATCCACGCGCGGAACCCCGAGGTGTGGGTGAGGAGCTGGCGGACCGTGATGTCCTGTTTGCCCGCGCGTCCGAAGTCCGGCAGGTAGGAGGCGGCCTTCGCCTCCAGCTCCAGTGCCCCTCGCTCCATCTGCTGCACCGCGAGGATCGAGGTGAACAGCTTCGACACCGACGCCAGGTCGAAGACGGTGTCCTCGGCCATGGGGATCTGCTCGCCGGGCGGGAACTCCACACCGGCGTCGGCCCTCTCGTCGTAGGCCCGGTAGCGCACCGCCATGCCGATGGGACGGTGCAGGGCGACGGTGCCGCCGCGTCCGGCGAGCAGGACGGCGCCCGCGTACCAGGGGTGCTCGGGGGAGGGGCCGAGGAACGCCTGCGCGTCGGTGACGAGCCGGCGCAGGTGGGAGGTGAGCAGGCCGGCGCGTGCGGCGGAGCCGTGCCGCAGGGTGGGGCGGTGGCCGGTCGCCGCCGGGGCGGGCCCGGCGGGCAACGAGGCGAGGGCGAGCGCGCCGCCCAGGGCCATGCCCGCTCTGCCCAATTGACGCCGGGTCGGTTCGCTCACCGCATCGTCGGTCACCGCGTACCCCTTCGCCTCGACCGCCTCGCGTGTCCTCGAAAGTATGTCCCTCACGCGCCGTCGGGAATCCGGCGGAGAATCCTGCACGGCGTCCCACCGGGACGCCAGTAAATCTGACGGAGCATCAGAGAACCTCTTCCGTCCTCCGGAGGACTCCGGCATCCTGCGCCCATGCAGACGGAGCTGAGCCAGACACTGGGAATCGAGCACGCCGTCTTCGGCTTCACGCCGTTCCCCGCCGTCGCCGCGGCCATCAGCCGGGCCGGCGGCTTCGGCGTGCTCGGCGCGGTCCGCTACACCGCCCCCGACGAGCTCAAACGCGACCTGGACTGGATCGAGGCACACGTCGACGGCCGGCCGTACGGCCTGGACGTCGTGATGCCGGCGAAGAAGGTCGAAGGCGTCACCGAGGCCGACGTCGAGGCGATGATCCCCGAAAGCCACCGGCAGTTCGTCCGGGACACCCTCGCCAAACACGGCGTGCCCGAGCTCGCCGAGGGCGAGGCGTCCGGCTGGCGCATCACCGGCTGGATGGAGCAGGTCGCCCGCAGCCAGCTCGACGTCGCCTTCGACTACCCGATCCGGCTCCTCGCCAACGCCCTCGGCTCCCCGCCCGCCGACGTCATCGCCCGCGCCCATGCCCAGGACGTCCTCGTCGCCGCACTCGCGGGCAGCGCCCGGCACGCCCGCAAGCACCGGGACGCCGGGATCGACGTCGTGGTGGCGCAGGGATACGAGGCGGGCGGCCACACCGGCGAGATCGCCTCCATGGTGCTCACCCCCGAGGTCGTCGACGCCGTCGCCCCGCTGCCCGTGCTGGCCGCGGGCGGCATCGGCAGCGGACAGCAGGTGGCCGCCGCGCTCGCCCTCGGCGCGCAGGGTGTGTGGCTGGGCTCCCTGTGGCTGACCACCACAGAAGCGGACCTCCACTCGCCCGCCCTGACCCGCAAGCTGCTCGCCGCCGGCTCCGGCGACACGGTCCGCTCCCGCGCGCTGACCGGCAAGCCCGCACGCCAGTTGCGCACCGAGTGGACCGACGCCTGGGACGACCCGGACGGGCCCGGCACTCTCCCCATGCCGCTGCAAGGGCTGCTGGTCGCCGAGGCCGTTTCGCGCATCCAGAAGTACGAGGTCGACCCGCTGCTCGGCACCCCGGTCGGCCAGATCGTCGGCCGGATGACCAGCGAACGCAGCGTCCAGGCCGTCTTCGACGACCTCACCCGCGGCTTCGAGCAGGCCGTGAACCGCGTCAACCGCATCGCCGGAAGGAGCGGACAGTCGTGAACACACCGCCAGTGGGCTTCTGGGCCCAGGCCACGAAGGACCCCGGCCGCACGGTGCTCGTCGCACCCGACGGCGAGGCCTGGACCGCCGGGCGCCTGCACGCCGCCGCCAACCGGCTCGTGCACGGCCTGCGCGCGGCCGGGCTGGAACACGGCGACACCTTCGCGGTGGTCCTGCCCAACGGCGTCGAGTTCCTCACCGCGTATCTCGCCGCCAGCCAGGCCGGGTTCTACCTCGTCCCCGTCAACCACCACCTGGTCGGACCGGAGATCGCCTGGATCGTCTCCGACTCCGGCGCCAAGGTGCTCCTCGCCCACGAGCGCTTCGCCGACGCGGCCCGCCATGCCGCCGACGAGGCAGACCTGCCGGGCACCCACCGGTACGCGGTCGGCACGGTCGAGGGCTTCCGCCCGTACGCCGAACTCCTCGAAGGCCGGCCCGAGTCGCCACCCGGCGACCGCACCCTCGGCTGGGTCATGAACTACACCTCGGGCACCACCGGCCGACCGCGCGGCATCCGTCGGCCGCTGCCCGGCAAACCGCCGGAGGAGGCGTATCTCGGCGGTTTCCTCGGCATCTTCGGCATCCGGCCGTTCGACGGCAACGTGCACCTGGTGTGCTCGCCGCTCTACCACACGGCCGTACTCCAATTCGCGGGCGCCTCCTTGCACATCGGCCACCGGCTGGTCCTCATGGACAAGTGGACGCCCCAGGAGATGCTCCGCCTCATCGACGCCCACCGCTGCACCCACACCCATATGGTCCCCACCCAGTTCCACCGCCTGCTGGCCCTGCCCGACGAGGTGAAGGACCGCTACGACGTCTCCTCCATGCGGCACGCCATCCACGGCGCCGCGCCCTGCCCCGACCACGTGAAACGGGCCATGCTCGACTGGTGGGGCCCCTGCGTGGAGGAGTACTACGCGGCCAGCGAGGGCGGCGGCGCGTTCGCCACCGCCGAGGACTGGCTGAAGAAGCCCGGCACCGTCGGCAAGGCCTGGCCCATCAGCGAACTCGCGGTCTTCGACGACGACGGCAACCGGCTGCCGCCCGGTGAACTCGGCACCGTCTACATGAAGATGAACACCGGCGGCTTCTCGTACCACAAGGACGAGGCCAAGACCCGCAGGAACCGCATCGGCGACTTCTTCACCGTCGGCGACCTCGGCCACCTCGACGAGGACGGCTACCTCTTCCTGCGCGACCGCAAGATCGACCTGATCATCTCCGGCGGGGTCAACATCTACCCGGCCGAGATCGAGTCGGCCCTGCTCGCCCACCCCGCCGTCGCGGACGCCGCCGTCTTCGGCATCCCGCACGACGACTGGGGCGAGGAGGTCAAGGCGGTCGTGGAACCGGCCCCCGGACACCGGCCAGGGCCCGCCCTCGCGGCCGACCTCCTCGACCACTGCGCGCACCGGCTCGCCGGGTACAAGCGGCCCAGGACCGTGGACTTCATCACCGAGATGCCCCGCGACCCCAACGGCAAGCTGTACAAGCGGCGGCTGCGGGAGCCGTACTGGGAGGGCCGGACGCGACCGGTGTGAGGCGGCGGTGCGGCTTTGGTCGCACCCGCGGGCCCGGGCGTCATCCTTTGGCCGCCGCTCACTCGCCCTCCGGCCGATGCCCGGCGCCACCCCGCCTTCCTAGCGTGAAGCCATGACGATCGCGACCGAAGAGCGACTGCCGCGTGGGGGTGTACGGCCGAACGAGCGGGCACTCGCCCCCGATCTCGCACGCGGGATCATGCTGCTCGGCATCGTGCTGTCCAACACCGCCTTCCACCTGTGGGCGGCCCGGCGAGGGCCCTCCGGATGGCAGCCCGTGGACGGCTCCTGGCTCGACCACGCCGTGCAGTTCACCATGATCATCGTGCTCGACCTGCGGGTCTATCCGCTCTTCGCCTTCCTCTTCGGCTACGGCATGATGCAGCTCTACCTCCGCCAGACCGCCGCCGGCGCCGACGGCCGCGCCGCCGCGAAGATCCTGCGCAGACGCGGCCTCTGGCTGATCGTCATCGGCCTCACGCACGCCGCGCTGCTGATGGCGGGGGACATCACCGGCTTCTACGGCGTCCTGAGCCTCGTCCTCGGGACGGCCCTCCTGCGGCGCGGCGAACGCGCCCTCAAGTGGTGGACCGGCATCGGCGTCGCCCTGCTCGTCCTCGTCTCGGCCGGGCCCGCCCTCGCGGCCCTGCTGCGGGGCGAGCTGGGCACGTTCGGCGACACCGGAGCCGACCCCGGCCTCGAGGCCTACGCACCGGACGAGGCCGACTGGCTCACCGCGGCGGGCATCCGGCTGGAGACCGGCCTGTTCGTCACCTTCGCCGCCGCCTCGCTGACCCTCGTCGGCGGCGGGTACGTCATCTTCCTGCTCGGCTTCTGGGCCGCCCGCCGCCGCGTCCTGGAGGAACCCGGCGACCACCGCACCCTGCTGCGCAGGACGGCGGTGCTCGGCATCGCCGTCGGCTGGCTCGGCGCGCTGCCCGCCGCCCTCGCCCACACAGGTGTCCTGCACGTGACGGACGCGATGCAGAGCGACAGCGGTGCACTCATGGTCCTCCGCGACATCACCGGCAACGCCGCGGGCCTCGGCTATGTCGCCGCCATCGCCCTCTTCGCACACAGGTGGACCACCCGGCGTCCCCGGCGTGGCGCGACCGCGGTGGCGGCCGTGGCCTCCGTGGGTCAGCGCTCCTTGTCCTGCTACCTCGCCCATTCGCTGCTCTTCGCCCCGGTGCTGGCCGCGTGGGGACTCGGCCTGGGCGGGCATCTGGGCAGCGCGACCATGGCGCTCTTCGCGTGCGCGGTCTGGCTGGTCACGCTGGCCGGGGCGTACGCCCTGGAACGGGCCGGCCGCCGCGGCCCTGCCGAAGCGGCCCTGCGGCGGCTGATGTACAGATCCCGCCGGGCCTGAACAGGGTGCCGCCCCACAGGGGCGGCACCCTTCGCGCACGGTCAGCGGCGCTCGTGCACCCGCACGACCTTCAGCTTCGGCGAGGACAGGATGTCCTTCTCGCAGAAGCGCGACGTCACCCACTTCTCACCGGAGAACAGCCGGGTCTGATCGGCGGAGTGCGGCGAATTCGGGTTCGACGACTGGGAGTACGTCAGCAGTGTGCGGGCCACCGGGCAGCGGCTGCCGTCCCAGCCCACCGCCTGCAGGTGGCTGGTCCCGAACGGCACCTCCGTGTAACCGCCGGCGGCCCCGTCCCACGTCGGCTCGATCACGTTCCACACGCCGAGCCGTCCCCCGCCGCCCGGCACGGGCAGGCGCTTCCCGTCGCGGACGACGAACTGGTGCGCGTCGAGCGGCGCGTCGAGCGCGATGCCCGCGGCCCGCAGCTCGGCCACCGCGTCGGCGAGGGCGGCGGGGAAGCCGGGGGCGTCCGTGTTCAGGGTGTTCGGGGTGCGGACCGGGTCCGCCGCCGAGAACGGCACCTTCCACAACCGGTCGGACGGCACCGCCTGTTCGAGCCTGCGCCAGAACCGGTCGAAGAGCAGTGCTCCCCGGCTCCCGGTGTCCATGGTGCGGTCCCACGCCTTCAGCACCCCGCAGGCCTCCGACACGTCGACGGCCTCACCGTCGCTGCCGGTCGCCGTACCGCCGGGCAGCGCGGCGCACGCCCGCGCCACGTCCCCGGCGGCGAGATCACCGGCGGGCACCCGGTTGGCGAACTGCTGCCGTTGCAGGTCGCGTACGGTCAGACCGCCGCGGTCCGCCATCGCCGCCACGTCCTCGATCGCGCCGCGGGTACGCAGGCCGAGCTGGGTGCCCACCGTGCCGAAGACCCGCTCATAGCCGGTGAGGGGGCGGTCGGCGTTGGTCATCCACGCGGTGCCGTTGGAGTTCTCCGCGTACGGGGCGTCCTTCAGCGTCGGCATCCGCCCCGGCCCGAAGATCCCCGGTACGACGGCGTCGGGGTCCCGGCCGAGAGCGCAGTCGCCGCGCGAGCCGTCGAGGATCGCGATCCCGGACGCCGGGTACATGGTCCTGCCGAGTTCCGTCGAACAGCGCCCGACCAGCTCGTCGGTGATGCGGGGGAGCACCTGCGACTGGGTGTAGAGGGAGTGCCCCGCCCGGTCGGCGGCGATCGTGTTCACCCAGGGGAGGCCCTGGTGCCGGTCGAGCGAGGCGAGGACGCCGGCCGTGCTCCGCGCCTTGCTGAAGCCGAGTGAGGTGTCGGCGAAGCGGAGGTTCGCGGCGTTGGGATCGTTCAGGGCGTACGCCGCCTCACCGGTCCACGGCAGCGGGACCTGGGCGCTGAGAGAGGTGACGACGGGGCCGTAGCGGGTCCACCACTGGGTGCGGGTCACCGGCGCGCCGTCCTTCACCGCGACCGTCACGGTCCGCTTCTTCATGCGTTCCGGCCTGCCGTCCACGAGGTAGGTCGTGGGATCGGCCGGATCGAGCGTCAGCCGGTGGAAGTTGGCCGGAATGCCGGTGGTGACGGTGTGGCTCCACGCCACATGTGCGTTGAACCCGATGGAGATCGCCGGGGTGCCGAGCAGGGACCCGCCGGACACGTTCAGCTCGCCCGGGATCGTCTGCTGCGACTGCCAGAAGCGGCGCCCGCCCTCCCACGGGTAGTGCGGGTTGCCCAGCAGCAGACCACGGCCGTTCGCCGTCGTGTCACCGTGGAAGGCGACCGCGTTGGAACCCATGCCGGGGTCGCCCCACAGCTCGTCCGCCGCCTTCGCCACGGCCTTCGCGCTCGGCGTGCGGGCCGACGAAGCCCCTGAGGAGGCGACTTTTCCGGTCGGCGGCCGCGCGGCCGTGATCGTGTCCACGAACCGCCCCTCGCCGGATATCGAGGCGATGGCCAGACCTCGGGCCGCCACGTCCAGCTCGGTGACCGGCCGGACCCAGGACGCGCCCGCACAGGCCGGATCCGTGATCTTCCGCTGCTTCAGCCAGGCGTTGTAACCGGCGGCCCAGCCCCGCATCAGGTCCCGGACCTCACGGCTGGGGCCCACGGGAGCGCGCTCGGCGAGCACCTTCTCCACGGTGCGGCTCTCACGCACCCCGCGGAAGTACAGGTCGCTGGCGAGGTTCGTCCTGGCCGCCGAGAGATCGCCGCCGGCGGGCGCGTCGGCACCGAAGTACCGGGACCGCTCGCCCCGCAGGGTCACGAACCCGTCGGCGAGCGCGCACACCTCGTCGGCGGCCTGCGCCCAGCCCGTACCGAAGCCCAGGTCCGCGTGGTCCTTCGCGAGAATGTGCGGAATGCCGTGTTCGGTGTAGCGGATGACGGCGGACAGGCCGTCGCGGGAGGGGTGTTGCTCTGCCCGCTCGGGGGCCGTGGCGGCGGCCGCGGGTAACGCGGACGCGGCGGTGAACAGGGCCGTGGCCCCGAGAGCGAGTCGTCTCAGACGGCTGCGCATCGTGCCCTCCAACATCGTCGAGGGAAAGGAGTGACGAGTGTACGAACCTGATTCGAACGCCCGTCGGTTTCATGACACCGGACGCCGGCGGAGGCGCCAGGGTTGCTCGGGGCCGGCCGGCGTCGCGGCTGCCCCGCTCCGGGTCCTTGACCTCCTCGGGCGGTGAACCGAGGATCATGTGTCATGACGACGCCCGGACACGGCAGCACGGTCGACGGAGTCCTGCGGCGCACCGCCCGGCGCACACCGGCGCGCGTCGCGGTGGAGTACGCCGAGCGGACCTGGACGTACGACGAACTCGACACCGCGGTCTCCCGCGCGGCGAGCGTCCTCATCGGACAGGGGCTGTCCCCCGGGGACCGGGTCGGCGCCTACGGCCACAACTCCGACGCCTACCTGATCGCCTTCCTGGCCTGCGCCCGCGCGGGCCTGGTGCACGTACCCGTCAACCAGAACCTCACCGGCGACGACCTCGCCTACATCGTCGGCCAGTCCAAAAGCTCCCTGGTCCTCACCGACCCCGGCCTCGCGGCACGACTGCCGCACAACGTACGGACGTTGCCCCTGCGCGACGCCGACGGCTCGCTGCTGGCACGGCTGCCCGAGGCACCCGCGTACGACGGTCCCGAGCCGCGCACCGACGACCTCGTGCAACTGCTGTACACGTCCGGGACGACCGCCCTGCCCAAGGGCGCGATGATGACGCACCGGGCCCTGGTGCACGAGTACCTGAGCGCGATCACCGCCCTCGACCTCAGTGCGGGCGACCGCCCCGTGCACTCCCTGCCGCTGTACCACTCGGCGCAGATGCACGTCTTCCTGCTGCCCTACCTCACCGTCGGCGCGACGAACATCATCCTCGACGCACCCGACGGCGACCGGCTCTTCGACCTCATCGAAGCGGGCCGCGCGGACAGCCTGTTCGCGCCGCCCACCGTCTGGATCGCCCTCGCGGGCCGCCCCGACTTCGCCACCCGCGACCTGAGCGGTCTGCGCAAGGCCTACTACGGCGCCTCGGTGATGCCGGTCCCCGTCCTCGAACGGCTGCGGGAGCGCCTGCCGGGCCTGGCCTTCTACAACTGCTTCGGCCAGAGCGAGATCGGCCCCCTGGCCACGGTCCTCGCGCCCGACGAACACAAGGGCCGCATGGACTCCTGCGGCCGGCCCGTCCTGTTCGTCGACGCCCGCGTGGTCGACGAGGACGGCAAGGACGTACCCGACGGCACCCCCGGCGAGATCGTCTACCGCTCCCCGCAACTGTGCGAGGGCTACTGGGACAAGCCCGAGGAGACCGCCGAGGCCTTCCGCGACGGCTGGTTCCGCTCCGGCGACCTCGCGGTACGCGACGCGCACGGCTACTTCACGATCGTCGACCGGGTGAAGGACGTCATCAACTCCGGTGGCGTCGTGATCGCGTCACGCCAGGTCGAGGACGCGCTGTACACCCACCCCCAGGTTGCCGAGGCCGCGGTCGTGGGCCTGCCGGACGAACGCTGGATCGAGGCGGTGACGGCCGTCGTCGTCCCGCGCGGCGAGGTCTCGGAGGCGGAACTGATCGACCACGTCCGCGACAGACTCACCCGCTTCAAGGCGCCGAAGCGGGTGGTGTTCGTGGACGAACTCCCGCGCAACGCCAGCGGGAAGATCCTCAAGCGGGAACTGAGAAACGACCTCGGGAACGGGTAGCGCGCCCGGCCGGAGAACCCGGTTGTGCCGGACCGCCCCGGACAGCAGGATCGACGACGTGCCGGTCTTCAGCGCCCCCGACGGAACCCGGCTCGCCTGTCACCTGCACGGTGAGGGCGAGCCGCTCGTCATCCTGCCCGGCGGACCCATGCGGGCCTCCGCCTATCTGGGGAACCTGGGCGGTCTGGACGCTCACCGGCAGTTGGTGCTGCTCGACCTGCGCGGCACGGGGGAGTCCGGGCCGCCGGCGGATCCGGGGACGTACCGCTGTGACCGGCTCGTCGACGACGTCGAGGCGTTGCGGCTCCATCTGGGACTGGAGCGGATGGACCTGCTCGCGCACTCGGCGGGCGGCAGTCTCGCCATGCTGTACGCGGCCCGGTATCCGGAGCGGGTGGGACGGCTGGCGCTGGTCACCGCCACCCCGTGGGCGCTGGGATGGCCGGCGACGGCAGGGGACCGGCTGACGGCGGCCCGGCTGCGGACGTCGGAACCCTGGTTCGCGGAAGCGTTCCCCGCGTTCGAGGCCTGGCTGGGCGGCACGGGTGACTTCGACCCGGTGTTCCTCCCGTTCTTCTACGGGCGCTGGGACGACACCGCCCGGGCCCACGCCGCCCGGGAGGAGGCCGAGACCAACGACGACGCGGCGGATCTCTACGGTGCCGAAGGCGCCTACGATCCGGACGCGACGCGCAGTGCGCTCGCCCGGCTGACAGCCCACGTGCTCGTTCTGGCCGGTGGAGTCGACGGCGGCCCGAGTCCGTCGCTGGCTCGGCGTGCCGCAGAGGTCTTCCCGGCTGCCGAGTTCACGGTGCAGCCGGGTGCCGGGCACTACCCGTGGCTCGACGACCCGGAGTGGTTCGTGCGGCGCCTGGCCGCCTTCTTCCCCTGACGGAGGGTCGCCCTTCTGCCGCAGGCAGAGCGGCCCCGCCGACCGCGGGACGCGGTGCCCTTCGCGTACGAGGCCCGCTCGGAGGAGTTCCCCGCCGCCGTGGAGGAGTTCCTCAGCCCTGCGGACCGTACGCCGTCATGAAGCGGTCGCGGAACTTGTCCATGCCCCACCGCGGGGCGTCCTCGGCCGGCTTGAGGCCGTCCGTCCAGCCCCAGTCGGCGACCCGGTCCAGGACCTTCTTGTCGTGGGCGACGATCGTCACCGGCACGTCCTTGCCGGTGTCCCCGGCGGTGACGGTCGGCACCGGCTGGTGGTCGCCGAGGAAGACCAGCACCGTGTCCTCGTCGCCGTAGCGCTCGACCCACTCGGTCAGGCTGCGGATCGAGTACTCGACGGCCCGCCGGTACTCGGTGCGCACCTTCTCCGGGTCCTTCCAGACCTCCGTGGGGTCGGTGCCCTCCTTCTTGATCCGGTGGAACACCGAGCCGTCGCCGAGGTCCTCCCAGTCGATCATGCGGGCGATGGGCGACCAGGGGTTGTGGCTGGAGGCCAGGATGATCTCCGCCATGATCGGCTCGCGGTCCTTCTTGCCGTGCTCCAGGCGCTGGAAGGCCTCCATGCTGAACTGGTCGGGCACGGGCGTCCAGCTGAAGTACGGGCCGTGGTAGCCGAGATGCTCGGAGTCGTAGATGTGGTCCAGGCCGAAGTACTTCCCCTCCGGCCAGGCCCGCCGCACCCCCGGCACGATGCCGACGGTCCGCCAGGCGCCCGTCTTCCCGAAGTACTTCGTCAGCGTCATGCGATCGCTCGTGGTCAGATTGCGGTACCGCTGCTGGTTCTTGATCCACAGTCCGGACAGGAAGGTCGAGTGGGCCAGCCAGCTGCCCGCGCCCGTCACCGGCGACTGCAGCCAGCCGCTGCGCGACTCGAAACCGGCCGCCTTCAGCGAGCCGGTGCCCTCCTTGAGCACCGCGTCGATCCGGGGCGCCATCGCCGGGTCGTCGATCGCGACCCGGCCGTAGCTCTCGATGAACGTGAACAGGACGTCCTTGCCGCGCAGCCCCGTGAGCAACTGGTCGGGCGGCGTCTTCGCGAAGGCGTCCAGGGCGGCCTGCTTCTCGAAGACGCGGGCGTCCTTCAGGCCCGCCCGGACCTGCTCCACCCGGTTGCCCAGGAACTCCGCGTTGCCCTTGGTGGCGATCGGGACGGTGCCGATCTGCACGCCCAGCGTCATGCAGGTGATCCACGCCGTGCCGAGGATCAGGACCGTACGGCCGGCGACGGGCCGGTTCCGGACCATCAGGTGCGTCAGCCGCACCACGGCGAGGGTGGTGAGGACCAGCACCGCGACGAACAGGACGATCACGCCGGCCACGGCCAGCACCTGGCCGGTACGGCCGAACGTCTCCCTCAGGAAGTCCGTGCCGTTCTCGATCAGTATCCAGTCCAGGACCAGGTCGAAGGGCCGGGCCAGGATCTGGTAGAAGCCCATGTCGACGAACTTCAGGATCGTGACCAGGCCCAGGAACGCGCCCGTGACGACCGCCGTGATCCGCCGGGGCTTCGGCGGCAGCGCGAGCAGCAGCCCGGCGAGCAGCACGCCCTCGGCGGGAATGCGGACGAACGACGCGAACTCGATCCGCTCGACCCGGTTCGGCACGAGCAGCGCGAACAGCACGAGGGCACCGGCCAGCACCGTTGTGCCGATGGAGATGCCTTGTGCCGTACGGGGGTGGCGACGCCGCCAGCCGAACCAGCCGGGCTTCGCCGTCGGCGGCTGCTCGGAAGCGGCCTGCGGTGCCGGGGCGGCGTCCTCGGGAGAGTCCGTGTCGGTGCCGCCCTCCGGATCCGCCGTACCGGTGTCGTCATCCGGTTCCGCCCTGCCCTCGGTCGTGTCCGAAAGCTGACGGGAGCGAGTGAAGAGCGACACCCGGGGGTCCTTCCGTGCGGTCTTGCTGGCATGGCTGACAGGGCTCGGTGACCGAGCCTGCCACCACCAGTACGTCCGCACGTCACCTGGGGTTCAATGGTCCGGCCGGAGATTCACCCGTCCGCCGTCACCGCCACCTCCCGCGCCCACCGGTAGTCCGCCTTGCCGCTCGGCGACCGCTGGATCGACTCGGTGATCACCAGCCGGCGCGGGATCTTGTAGCCGGCGAGCCGGTCGCGGCAGTGCGTCCGGATGTCCTCCAGCGACGGCCGTGCCGCACCCTCGCGCAGTTGCACCACCGCCGCCACCTGGTGGCCCCACCGGGGGTCCGGCACCCCGGCCACCAGCGCGTCGTAGACGTCCGGGTGGGACTTGAGGGCCTGCTCGACCTCCTCCGGGTACACCTTCTCGCCGCCGGTGTTGATGCACTGCGAGCCCCGGCCCAGGACGGTGACCACGCCCTCCTCGTCGACGGTGGCCATGTCGCCGAGCAGCACCCACCGCTCGCCGTCCCTCTCGAAGAAGGTCCCCGCGGTCTTGGCCGGGTCGTTGTAGTAGCCGAGCGGCACATGACCGCACTGGGCGATCCGGCCCACCTCACCGGCCGCCACCGGCGCGTACGTGGCCGGGTCGACCACCTGGGTGCGGGCGTTGACCCGCACCCGGAAGCCCCGCTCCGGACCCGAGTCCTCGGTCGCCGTGCCGTTGAAGCCCGACTCCGACGAGCCGAAGTTGTTCAGCAGCATGGCGTTCGGCACCAGCTCCTGGAACTGCCGGCGCACCGTGTCCGACAAGATCGCGCCGGACGACGACACGCTGAACAGCGACGAGCGGTCGATGTGCCGCAGCGGGCCGCTCAGCGCGTCGACGAGCGGCCGCAGCATCGCGTCCCCCACCAGCGAGATGCTGCTGACCCGCTCCTTCTCCACGGTCCGCAGCACCTCGTCGGGCACGAACTTGCGGTGGATCACGACCCGCTGCCCGAAGTTGAAGCCGATGAACGCGGTGAGGGTGGAGGTGCCGTGCATCAGCGGGGCCGTCGGGAAGAACGTGATCCCCGCGCCGCCGGCCGCGACCCGTTCGGCGAGCTCCTCCGGCTTCTTCACCGGCTCCCCGGTCGGGGCGCCGCCGCCGAGGCCCGCGAAGAACAGATCCTCCTGCCGCCACATCACGCCCTTGGGCATCCCGGTCGTGCCACCGGTGTAGATGATGAACTGGTCATCGGCCGAGCGGGCCGGGAAACCGCGCTCGGGTGACCCGGCGGCCTCCACCTGGGCGAACTCCACGCAGGGCACCTCCGCGGCTCCCGGCGCCGCAGCGCCCACCCGGATCAGGTGCCGCAGCTTCCCGGCCCGGGGCCGCGCCGCCGCCACGCGGTCCGTGAACTCCGCGTCGAAGACCAGCCCCACCAGATCCGCGTCCCGGTAGAGGTACACCAACTCCTCTTCCACATAGCGGTAGTTGACGTTGACCGGGACGATCCGCGCCTTCAGGCAGCCCAGCACCGTCTGCAGGTACTCCACGCCGTTGTAGAGGTGGAGCCCGACGTGCTCACCGGGCCGTATCCCGCTGTCGAGCAGGTGGTGGCCGACGCGGTCGGCCGCCGCGTCGAGCTCCGCGTACGTCAGGCGGCGCTCCGCTCCCGTGCCCGGATGGTCGGCGTACACCAGCGCCTCACGGTCGGGGACGACGTCGACGACCGACTCGAACAGGTCGGCAAGGTTGTACTCCACCGCTCCTCCTGACCCCGGGGCGTGCCTGGCATCGGACGGTTCGCCGGTCATCAGAGCAAAGGGCGGTCCAACTGTGAAGGGTCTCCGCGAAAGAATCTGACTGACTGTCAGAAAACCCTTGAAGTGCTTCCCGCCCTACTGCAACCTGTTCTCGTTCCATGAGAGGGGAGTTCGCCATGGGTGGGACGGAACACCTCACCGTGCAGCGCGAAGGCGCCACACTGGTGCTCACGCTCAACAGGCCACAGGCCAGGAACGCGCTCTCACTGCCGATGCTCGTCGGCCTCCACGACGGGTGGCTCGAGGCGGATGCGGACGACTCGGTGCGCTCGATCGTCCTCACCGGCGCGGGCGGCTCGTTCTGCTCCGGCATGGACCTCAAGGCCCTCGCCGGGAACGGCATGGCCGGAGAGGAGTACCGCGACCGGCTCAAGGCCGACCCCGACCTGCACTGGAAGGCGATGCTGCGCCACCACCGCCCGCGCAAGCCGGTGATCGCCGCCGTCGAGGGGTACTGCGTCGCGGGCGGCACCGAGATGCTCCAGGGCACCGACATCCGCGTCGCCGCCGAGTCCGCCACCTTCGGCCTGTTCGAGGTGCGGCGCGGCCTGTTCCCCATCGGCGGCTCCACCGTCCGGCTGCCACGCCAGATCCCGCGCACCCACGCCCTGGAGATGCTGTTGACCGGCCGCTCCTACAGCGCCCACGAGGCCGCCGCCATCGGTCTGGTCGGCCACGTCGTCCCCGACGGCACCGCACTCGCCAAGGCGCTGGAGATCTCCGAGCGGATCAACTCCTGCGGCCCGCTGGCCGTCGAGGCCGTCAAAGCCTCCGTCTACGAGACCGCCGAGATGACCGAGTCCGACGGCCTCGCCGCCGAACTCACCCGCGGCTGGCCGGTCTTCGGCACCGCTGATGCCAAGGAGGGCGCCCGCGCCTTCGCGGAGAAGCGACCACCCGTCTACAAGCGCGCCTAGCGCTGCGCCGGCTCAGGCCGGTTCAGAGCTGCGGGTCGTCGGTGGCCGAGCGCGCAGTTCCCCGCGCCCCTGAGGGGGCGCGCCCCGTGCACGCCGATTCGAAGGAGGCGGGCCCTCGATGTCCGCAGTTCTCAAGGCGCCGCTTGTCGTCGAATTTCCCTTCACCCGCTCCCTCGGGCCCGTCCAGAGTGCCTTCCTGACCGGTCTGCGGGAACGTGTGATCCTCGGGGTGAAGACCCGCGACGGCCGTATCCTGGTCCCACCCGTCGAGTACGACCCCGTCACCGCCGAGGAACTCCGCGACCTGGTCGAGGTCGCCCCCACCGGCACGGTCACCACCTGGGCCTGGAACCCGGCCCCACGCCGCGGCCAGCCCCTCACCACGCCCTTCGCCTGGGTCCTGGTCCGCCTCGACGGAGCCGACACGGCCCTTCTCCACGCCCTCGACGCCCCGGGCCCCGCCGCCGTGCACACCGGCATGCCGGTCCGCGTCCGCTGGGCCGCGGCACGCACCGGTGCCATCACCGACATCGCCTGCTTCGAGCCCTACGACGGCCATCGAGCCGAACCGGCAGGACACCAGGGCGAGTTCGAGGATCCCGTCACCGGCATCGTCGCCGCCGCCCGCCTCGACTACACCTACTCGCCCGGCCGCGCCCAGACCGCCTACATCAACGCCCTCTCCGGCCGGCGGACCGTCGGCGAACGCTGCCCGTCCTGCCGCAAGGTCTACGTCCCCCCGAGGGGCGCGTGCCCCACCTGTGGCGTCGCCACGTCCGAGCAGGTCGAGGTCGGTCCCCGCGGCACGGTGACCACGTTCTGCATCGTCAACATCAAAGCGAAGAACCTCGACATCGAGGTGCCGTACGTCTACGCCCACATCGCCCTCGACGGCGCCGACCTCGCGTTGCACGGCCGGATCGGCGGCATCCCGTACGACGAGGTCCGCATGGGCCTGCGCGTCGAACCCGTGTGGACCGACGGCGCCCGCTACCCCGACCACTACCGGCCCACCGGAGAACCCGACGCGGACTACGACGCCTACAGGGAGCTGCTGTGACGAGCGCACCGCGGGACCGCGAGATCGCCGTCGTCGCCTTCGCCCAGACCGACCACCGGCGCACCAGCGACGAGTTCTCCGAGGTGGAGATGCTGATGCCGGTGCTGCACGAGGTCCTCGACCGGACCGGCCTGAAGACCGCCGACATCGACTTCACCTGCTCCGGCTCCAGCGACTACCTCGCCGGCCGCGCCTTCTCCTTCACCCTCGCCCTCGACGGCGTCGGCGCCTGGCCCCCGATCTCCGAGTCGCACGTCGAGATGGACGGCGCCTGGGCCCTGTACGAGGCCTGGACCAAACTCCTCACCGGCGACGCCGACACCGCCCTGGTCTACGCGTACGGCAAGTCCTCGCCCGGCTCGGTCCGCGACGTCCTGACCCGCCAGCTCGACCCGTACTACGTGGCACCCTTGTGGCCCGACTCCGTGGCCCTCGCCGCCCTCCAGGCGCAGGCGCTCATCGACGTCGGCCACACCGACGAGCCCGCCCTCGCCGCCGTCGCCTCCCGCAACCGTGAGGCCGCTGCCGCCAACCCCCACGCACAACTGCGCGGCCCCGTGCCGCAGGGCGACTACCTCGTACAGCCCCTGCGCACCGGTGACTGCCCGCCCGTCGGGGACGGGGCCGCCGCCGTGATCCTCGCGGCGGGGCACCGGGCCCGTGAACTGTGCGCACGCCCCGCCTGGATCCGCGGCATCGACCACCGCATCGAGGCCCACGGACTCGGTGTGCGCGACCTGACCGACTCGCCGTCCACCCGGCTGGCCGCCGAGCGGGCCGGAGCCTTCGAGCGTCCCGTAGACACCGCCGAGCTGCACGCGCCCTTCTCCGCGCAGGAGATCGTCCTGCACAAGGCCCTCCGGCTGGGTGAGGGCGTGGACGTGAACCCCTCCGGCGGGGCCCTCGCCGCCAACCCGATCATGGCCGCCGGCCTCATCCGCATCGGCGAGGCCGCCGCCCGCATCCACCGCGGCGAGTCCGACCGCGCCCTCGCCCACGCCACGTCCGGCCCCTGCCTCCAGCAGAACCTGGTCGCCGTACTGGAAGGGGAAGCCCGATGAGCAAGGAGCCCGTGGCCGTCGTCGGCATCGGCCAGACCAGGCACGTCGCGGCACGCCGGGACGTGTCCCTCGCGGGACTGACCCGGGAAGCGGCCCGGCGAGCGCTCCAGGACGCCGAGCTGACCTGGGCCGACATCGACGCCGTCGTGATCGGGAAGGCGCCCGACTTCTTCGAGGGCGTCATGATGCCGGAGCTCTACCTCGCCGACGCCCTCGGCGCCGTCGGCAAACCCATGCTCCGCGTGCACACCGCCGGTTCCGTCGGCGGCTCCACCGCGCTCGTCGCGGCGAACCTCGTCGCGGCCCGCGTCCACGGCACCGTCCTCACCCTCGCCTTCGAAAAACAGTCCGAGTCGAACGCCATGTGGGGGCTGTCCCTGCCCATCCCCTTCCAGCAGCCCCTGCTGGCCGGGGCGGGCGGGTTCTTCGCGCCGCACATCCGCGCGTACATGCACCGCAGCGGCGCGCCCGAGACGATCGGTGCCCTCGTCGCCTACAAGGACCGCCGCAACGCGCTCAAGAACCCGTACGCCCACCTGCACGAGCACGACATCACCCTCGACAAGGTCATGGCCTCGCCCATGCTGTGGGACCCGATCCGCTACTCGGAGACCTGCCCCTCCTCCGACGGCGCCTGCGCGATGATCCTCACCGACCGCGTCGGAGCCGCCCGGGCGCCGCGGCCGCCCGCCTGGATGCTCGGCGGCGCGATGCGCAGCGAACCGACCCTCTTCGCCGGCAAGGACTTCGTCTCCCCGCAGGCCGGGCAGGACTGCGCCGCCGACGTCTACCGGCAGGCCGGGATCACCGACCCCCGCCGCGAGATCGACGCCGCCGAGATCTACGTGCCGTTCTCCTGGTACGAGCCTATGTGGCTGGAGAACCTCGGCTTCGCCGGCGAGGGCGAGGGCTGGAAACTCACCGAGGCGGGCGTGACCGAACTGGACGGGGCCCTGCCCGTCAACATGTCGGGCGGCGTGCTGTCCGCCAACCCCATCGGCGCCTCCGGCATGATCCGCTTCGCGGAAGCGGCGCTCCAGGTGCGCCGGCAGGCCGGAGAACACCAGGTGGACGGGGCTCGCAGGGTCCTCGGCCACGCCTACGGCGGCGGATCGCAGTTCTTCTCCATGTGGCTCGTGGGCGACCGGCCCCCGGACTCCTGAAAGGTCCCCCTCACGTGCCCTGTTGGCCGTGGGGCACGATCGCTAGGCTGGCCGCGGACGACGAACCGGGAGGAGCACGGACGTGGCCGAGACCACCACCCAGCAGCGCCCGCTCACGGGCTGGGACAAGCCGGAGCTGGACCTCACCAACGCACAGTGGCAGTCCAGCAGCCAAGGGCGGGGGGATGTCCAGATCGCCTTCGTCGAGGGCTTCATCGCCATGCGGAACAGTGCCCGCCCGGAGAGCCCTTCGCTGATCTTCACACCCGCCGAGTGGGGCGCGTTCGTGTCGGGAGCGCGGGAAGGAGAGTTCGACCTCACCTGAGGACGGGGCGAACCATTCCGGACGGCCGGGATCCGACGGCCGATCCGGGGCTGTTCCACCCGCATTTCCGGACACGCGACCGGAGGCATCTTCCCGGAGCCACCGCCTGAGTCAGGCTGGCCCCAGGGAGGGGACGGTCGGATCTCGGAGGTGAAGAACCCATGAGCACCCTGCCTGTCGTCGCGGCGGTCGACGGTTCGGACGACAGCCTGCGCGCCCTGGAGTGGGCTGCCGACGCCGCTCGCCGGCGCGCGGCACCCCTGCGCGTGGCGCACGTACGCCAGTACGCCCATTGGGCACAGCCCGATGTCCTCGCCGCCGGGCCCGCGGACCCGCAGGACGACCCCGTTCTCGACCAGGTCCGCACCCACCTGGAGGGCCGCGCCGACCAGCCGGACACGGAGTACGCCGGCCTGGAGGGCGCGGCCGGCGCGGTCCTGCCCGAACTGGGCGCCACCGCCCAGCTGCTGGTGCTCGGCTCCCGGGGCCGCGGCGGCTTCGCCAGTCTGCTGCTCGGCTCGAACAGCATGGCCGCCGCCCGCGACGCCGAGTGCCCCGTCGTCGTGGTGCCCCGGCCCGGACGCGAGGTCCACGGCGAGACGCCGGGCGGTCCCGGCTCGCGGGTGGTCGTCGGCCTGAAGGTGGACGGCCCCGACGAGGCCACACTCGAGTTCGCCTTCGCCGAGGCCGCCCGGCGTGGTGCCCGGCTCCAGGCGGTCGCCGCCTACCCGTGGCCGGCGCAGCCCTGGATGATGCCCGGGGAGATGCCCCCGCCGATCGTCGACCAGGACGTCATCGAGGACGAGACCCGGGTCCTCGCCGACGGCTTCCTCGCCCCGTACCGCGAGCGGCACCCGGACGTCCCGATCCAGCTGGTCCCGGCGGCGGGCGACGCGGCCGGCCACCTCGTTGCGGCCTCCCGGGACGCCGACCTCGTCGTGGTGGGGCGCCACCGGCGGCGTCTGCTCTCACCCGTCCGCATGATGGGCTCGGTCACCCACGCCGTTCTGCTGCACGCCGCGAGCCCCGTGGCCGTGGTGCCACCGTCGCGCCCGGCGGACTGACTTCGCCGTAATGGATACGGCCGGGCCTATCATTAGCCGCATGCGGGAACCGATCAACAGGGACACCCGGCTCGCCCTGGACCTGGCCCTCACCATCCGCCACGACGGCAACGGCGGCGTCGCCGACGACCTGACCGACCCGGCAGACCTCACCGCCTGGGTTCGGGCACACCCCGAGGCCCTGCCGGACACCGCTCCCGACCGAGCCGACGATCACCGCGAGGGCCTTCCCGCCGGCACGGCACCGCAGCCGGCCGACGGCGGCGCTGCCGGGTTCACCGCCGACGCCGCGCAGCTCACCGCCGTCCGCGAGCTGCGGGCCGCCGTCCGTGCGCTCTTCGCCCGGGCGGTGCGCCCGGGCGAGCCCAGCGCGGCGGACGCGGCCCGCCTCATGCCCCTGCCGGAAGCGGTGCGGCACCTGAACGAGATGGCCGCCCGCACCCCCAGCGTGCCGGTCCTGGACTGGCCCGAAGGCGCCGCCCCGGTCCTCCGTCACCAGCCCGTCGGCCCCGGCGACGACCTGACGGCGGCCCTCGCGCACGCCGTGATCGCGTTCCTCGCGAGCCCCGACCGCGACCGGCTGCGGGCCTGCCACGCGCCGCGCTGCGTGCGCTACTTCCTCAAGGACCACCCGCGCCAGGAGTGGTGCAAACCCTCCTGCGGCAACCGCGCACGGGTGGCCCGCCACCACCAGCGGCACAAGGCGCCGGCCTAGGCCGACCGGCACGTCCGAGTGGCCTCGCACCGCTCGCGGCACCGGGTGACAGCCCGGCCCCCCGGTCCGCCGCCCGCCCCGCACTTCGCAGGCCCGGGCACGTACCATGGGCGACATGTCGTTCCTCCGCCGCCGCAGCGCCACGCCCGCCGGGCCCGACTTCGACGTACTGGCCATGGACCCGGGCGACTGGCCCGGCAACCTCGGCGCGGGACTGCTGCCCGCGCCCGACGGGACCTGCCAGGGCGTCTTCCTGCGCTACGACCTGTTCGGCGGTCGCGGCCCCGCCATGATCATCGGGAATCTGCCGGAGGGCTCCCCGGCCCGCGAGGTCCCCGAGGGCCAGGTCCCCTTCGAGGTCGCGCAGCTGCTGCTGGCGCTGGAGAACGACGAGGAGGTCACCGTCGTCAGCACCGAGGACGTACCGGTGATGCAGGGCGACAACCTCCTGATCGTGCGCCGCGTCAAGCTCTCCGAGAGCCGGATCTCCTGCGTGCAGTTCGACCGCAGCGACAACGTCCTGGTGACCATCGCCGCCTGGGACCGCCCCATCACGGACGACCTCTACGCCCTCCTCAAGCCGCTGCCCGCGGAACTCTTCCAGCAGGGCTGAGCCGAACCGGCCGCACACGAAAGGGCCGCTGCACGCCTGCCCCGGCGTACAGCGGCCCTTTCGTCCCCGTCAGCGAGTGCCGACCGCCGCGCGAACGGCGCGCCGGGCCAACTGGCAGTCGTCGTGCAGCCGCCGCAGCAGCAGCCTCTGCTCCTCGCCGGACGGCGCAGCACCCGGGTGGGCCGTGCCCGGTGCCGCCGGGGTCGCGTCGTGCATCGAACGCTGCACGGCCGTCTCGTAGGTGCGGATCTCACGGGTCAGCACCAGCATCAGGTTCACCAGGAAGGCATCCCTGGACGCCGGTCCCGCCGACTGCGCGATCTGGCTGATCTGACGGCGAGCGACCGGTGCGTCCCCGAGCACCGACCACAGCGTCGCCAGGTCGTAGCCCGGCAGGTACCAGCCGGCATGCTCCCAATCCACCAGCACTGGACCGGCCGGTGACAGGAGCATGTTCGACAGCAGTGCGTCGCCGTGGCAGAACTGGCCCATGCCCTGCCGTCCGGACGCCTGCGCGATGCCGTGCAGCAGCTTCTGCAGGTCGCCCAGGTCACGGTCGGTGAGCAGACCCAGCTCGTGGTACCGGGAGATCCGGGCCGCGTAGTCGAGCGGGGCGTCGAACGTGCCCGCCGGTGGCCGCCAGGCGTTCAGCCGGCAGATCGCGCCGAGTGCCGCTCTGATGTCCGCCCGGGGCGGCGCCTCCGCCGGGTGCCGCTGGAGCGCCGCCACCCGGCCCGGCATCCGCTCGATCACCAGGGTGCAGTTGTCCGGGTCCGCCGCGATCAGTCTCGGCGCCCGCACAGGAGGACGGTGCCGGACGAACGAGCGGTACGCCGCTATCTCGTGGCGGATCCGCTCGGACCAGGCGGGGGAGTGGTCCAGTAAACACTTGGCGACGGCCGTGCTGCGGCCGGTCGTACCGACCAGGAGCACGGACCGTCCGTTGCGGCGCAGCACCTGCACCGGGGCGAACTCCGGGCAGATGCGGTGCACGGACGCGATCGCCGTGCGCAGTTGCGCGCCCTGGGGGCCGGACAAGTCGAGTCTCCCGCTGAGCGGTTGGGTGCCGATGACCGCGCCGCGCCGAGCCTTGCCCGCGCCGAGCACGGGGGCCGCCGGCCGCGCGGGGGCGAGGTAGGGGCCGCTGTCCGTGGGACGCGGGTGCAGCGACCGGTGCGGTGCGGACACGGAGGACGATGCTGTGTACATGGGCGAAACAGATCCCTTCGTGTGCCTGCGACGACAGCGCACCACCCGGCCCGGATGCCCGGGAGAACCCTGGGGAGTGTCCCCGGCGACCGGGTCGGGGTGGCGCGTTCCTACCTGACACCGGATGACCGGTGGCACACCATCTGGCGCACCCTGGCGAACCCTGGCGAATAGTCGCCCGGCATGTCTCCCCGGGCTACTGTCAACTCAGCCGAGAACCTGGGGGCTTGACGTGAGCGGACAACCCAACACCCGGCTCGCGGATCTGTTCGGCCTGGCCGGCTGGTCCAAGGGCGAACTCGCGAGGCTGGTCAACCGGCAGGCGGCGGCCATGGGCCATCCCCAGCTGTCGACCGACACCTCCCGGGTGCGGCGGTGGATCGACACGGGAGAGATCCCGCGCGATCCGGTGCCGCGGGTGCTGGCGGCTCTGTTCACCGAGCGTCTCGGCCGTGTCGTGACCATCGAGGACCTCGGTCTGGTCCGGCACGGGCGCGCGGGAAAACGGCAGGACGGCGGGAGCTCCGATGCTCCCGACGGTGTGCCGTGGGCGCCCGAGCGGACCGCTGCGGTCCTCACCGAATTCACGGGAATGGACCTCATGCTCAACCGACGCGGCTTGGTGGGCGCGGGCGCCGCGCTCGCCGCGGGATCCGCACTCAGCAGCGCCATGTACGACTGGCTGCACACCGACCCTTCCCTGGCTGCCGACGCCCCCGACCTCGACCGTCCCCTGCACGCCGACCCCGCTGGGTTCGACCGCTACGAGGCCGCCCCCATCGGGTCGCAGGAGATCGAGGAACTGGAGCGCTCGGTCGAGGTGTTCCGCGCCTGGGACGCGGCCCGCGGCGGCGGGCTCCAGCGCAAGGCCGTGGTGGGCCAGCTCAACGAGGTGGGCGGCATGCTCGCCTACCGTCACCCACCCCACCTTCAGCGGCGCCTGTGGGGCGTCGCCGCCAACCTGGCCGTCCTCGCGGGCTGGATGTCGCACGACGTCGGCCTGGAGCCCACGGCGCAGAAGTACTTCGTCATCGCCGCGCACGCGGCCAGAGAGGGCGGGGACCGGCCCCGTGCGGGTGAGGCACTGTCCCGCGCGGCCCGCCAGATGGTGCACCTGGGCAAGCCCGACGACGCCCTGGACCTGATGAAACTCGCCACGTCCGGCTCGGGCGACGAGGTGCTGCCCCGCACCCGGGCGATGCTCTACACCATCGAGGCCTGGGCGCAGGCGGCCATGGGCAAGGGCCAGGCGATGCGACGCACACTCGGCCGGGCGGAGGACCTGTTCGTCTCCGACAAGGCCGACGTCCCGCCGCCGGACTGGATGCAGACCTTCAAGGAGGAGGACCTCTACGGCATGCAGGCGCTGGCCTACCGCACGCTCGCCGAGTTCGAGCCGGGCGCGGCCGCCCACGCCCAGCACTACGCCGAGAAGGCGCTGGCCCTGCGTGTCGACGGCCGGCAGCGGTCGAAGATCTTCGACTATCTGTCGATGGCGTCGGCCTGCTTCATCGCGGACGACCCCGAACAGGCGGATCGCTACGCGCGACTGGCCCTGGTGTCGATGGGCTCCAACTCCTCCCACCGCACCTGGGACCGGCTGCGCCAGATGTACCGGCTCACGGCCGAGTACTCCGGATACCCGAAGATCCAGGAGCTGAGGGAGGAGATCAGCCTCGCCCTGCCGAAGACGAAGGGCAGGGGCGGCAACCGCGCACAGGCCTGAGTTTCCTCAAGACATGACCCTGGCGACGAGCACACAGGCGTTGTCCTCGCGCTCGCTCCCGCCGAACTCCTCGACCACGGTCCGTACGGCGTCCTCCGCGGTGCCGGTCAGGCGTGGTGCCAGGCTGAGGAGGAGGTTCGCGGCCGCCGGCCCGGTGTGCCCGGGGACCAGCCCGTCGGTGTGCAGGAGCAGCAGGTCGCCCACCTGGAGCGTCTCTTCGGCCTGCCCGTAGACGGCGCCCGAGGTGGCGCCGAGCAGGACGCCGTCCGGTGCGTCCAGTACACGCCCTGTCCCGTCGCGGAACAGCAGCGGGGTGGGATGTCCGGCCTGCGCCCACGCCAGGGTGCGGGTAGCGGGCCGGTAGCGGCAGCAGACGGCGCTGCCCAGGGCGGGTTGCACGGTGGCGTCGAGTAACTGGTTGAGCCAGGCCATCAACTGTCCCGGCCGGGCGCCGGCCATGGCCATGCCGCGTACGGCGCCGAGCAGCATGGTCATGTTCGAGGTGACGCCGACTCCCTGGCCGGTCAGATCGCCGACGCTGAGGAGCGTTTCGCCGTCGGTCAGTTCGAGTGCGTCGTACCAGTCGCCACCGATGCGTGTGTGCGTGGACGCCGGAAGGTGGTGGGACGCGAGGTCGAGGGTCCGGGGGCCCCGGTGCGGGAGCCGCAGGGAGCCGCGCCAGGGCGGCAGCACGGCCTCCTGCAGCTCGGCCGCGAGCCGGTGCTCGTGGTGCGCGGCCTTCTGCCGGTGGTGGAGCGAGTCACGGGTCTCGTTCACCGCCCGCTGGCTGCGGCGCAGTTCGCTGACGTCGCGCAGCACAGCCCACATCGAGGCGGTGCTGCCGTCGGTGTCGAGTACCGGTTCGCCCATCATGTGCACGGTCCGTACGTCGCCGCCCCGGCGGGCGATGCGGAACTCGCCGTCGATGGGCCGGGCGTCGACGAGGCAGTTGGTGACCATCGCCGTCAGTTTCGGCCGGTCCTCGTCCACGACCAGTGACGGCAGCTCGTCGAGGGTGAGTGGGGGAGCGGCCGGGTCGCGGCCCAGGATCTGGTAGAGCTCCCCGGACCAACTGGCCTCGTCCGTCAGCAGGTTCCACTCGGCGCTGCCGACGCGGCTGAGCAAGGAGTCCTGCGAGGGGACGGGGGGTTCGGGTACCGCTGCCGTGGGCAGGGGGCCGTCCCGCAGCTGGGCCAGGTGCTCGTCCAGGTCGTTGAGCTGGTGCAGAGCCAGGTCGTACAGGGCGCGCTGCCAGCGTTCGCGCGGGTGGTCCGATGCCTCTTCCTCACAATCGCGGCGCACCGCGTCCACGTCGCCCTTGAGCCGCCGCGTCTGCGATATGAGCGCGTCGACCGGGCCGCGTCCGGGCGGCTGGGCGGCTGGGCGGTCCGCGGAGAGGTGGGACGGCATGACGCACTCCGATGCGGGGACGGTACGACCAAGGCGGACGGAGGGACCGTTACGACTGTTGCACAGCCTGCGACGCCCTGTAAGGGATTCGGCGACACCCGATACGGTGGTGCTTCTGGCATATGCCACAGTCTCCCCGAGCTACTCCGGGGTAGGTGGGGAACGCCTTCCCCGCCGTCTCAAGTCGTAGATTACACAGGCCACTTGACGATCCATCGGAAACACCCGCACGAGGCTCATGCGGGTGTTCGACGACCTTGCGTTCGACCCTCGGTCAGTACCGCAGCACCCCGGCCATGCCGTCCGCCTCCCCGAGGGTGCCGTCCGGTACGAAGCGGACGTCGGCCCCGGTCTCCAGGCACTGCTCGACGATCTCGTCCACGATGTCCTCGCGGGAGTCGAGGTCGCCGCTGTCGGCCAGGATCAGATGGTCCCCGGCGTCGCGGACCGTCACGCGGTAGTTCTCCTCGACGGCCAGCAGCCGGACGCGGCCGTCCCGGGCGCTCTGCCACAGCTCGTCGACACCGGCGGCGAAGTCCCGCCGCCCGCGGGCCGTTTCGAGTGCACGGGTCACGGCTTCCGTACTCCTGCGGGCCTCCGCCTCGACCACCGGGCGCACGGCCTGCCACACGGTCTCCGGGGTCCCGTGCGCGAGCCCGCCGTGCGGGAGGTGCACCGCACCCCGGGCGGTGCCGCCGACCTCGTCCAGCAGGGAGAGGGCGGCCGGCTCGCCGGTGACGTACAGCTGTCTCGGGTGATCGCGCAGCACGGCGGTCATCGCGGTGTCGGCCTCGCGGAGGAACTGGCGGGTGCGTTCCTCCCGGAAGGCGCTCGGCGTGTCGCCGATCCGCTGCAGCCGTTCCGGGTCGAAGTTCTCCACCCGCCGGGTCAGCGGGAAGCCGCCGACGCGGGCCTCGGCGACCCGGTCGACGCCGCCGTTCCACAGCGTGGCGCGGTCCGCGGCGAGCGACAGGACCCAGAAGGGCCGCCCGGCCGTCTGGGCGGAGACGAGGTTGCGGGTGAGGAAGGTGTCCGAGAGCACCACGCGTTCGGGTACGGACCTGGCCAGAGACCACACCTGGTGCTCGCCGGGAGCGGCGAAGATCGCCAGGCCGTCCTCGGCGTGCGTCAGGTCGACCTCGGACAGTGCCCGGTCGAGATGTCCGGCGACCTCGGTGCGTCGCTCGCGGGTGACGGCCGGATCGGCCTCCAGCTGCCTCTTGGCCTCGGCCACCGCATTGCGCAGCCGGACCTGGTCCTGGGTGTTGTAGGGATCGCGCCGATGTGTCGGCGTCAGCACGGAGACCGCGGGGTAGGGGCGCGGGCGCCGCAGCTCGGCAAGGGTCGCGGGACTCAGAACGCTCTCCATGACAGAACGATAGAGCGAATTCGCCATTAGGGCATTTGGGGCAGTCGATCTCATTCGTCGTCGCGGTCGGAGCCGCAGGAGCTGCCGTCCGGCGGCAGCGTTCCGTACAGCAGAAAGGCGTCGACCTTGCTGTGCACACACTTGGACGAGCCGTAGCCGGTGTGGCCTTCGCCCCGGTTGTCGAGCACCACCGCCGACGACCCGAGCCGCCTGGCCGTCTCCACCGTCCAGCGGTACGGCGTGGCCGGGTCGCCCCGGGTGCCCACGAGCAGCATCCTCGGTGAGTCCACGTCCTTGACGTCGTCGCGGATGAAGTCGGTGCCCTTGGGGCGGCCGTAGCACATCAAGACCTGGGTGAGCCGGTAGCGGCCGAAGACGGGTGACGCCTGCTCGTAGCGGTCGCGCAGCCGGCCGAGGTCCCTGGTGATCTGCGCGGCGGCGGGGCGGTCGGGGTCGTCCGCGCAGTTGACCGCCATCAGCGCCGCCGGCAGGTTGTCCTGCGGCACGTCCGCGGGGTCGGTGAGTCCGGCGTGCGGGCGGCCGCGCAGCGGGACGGTGAAGCCCCCGGACAGGAAGGCCTCCAGGCCGCTCGGGTCGCCGTCCTCGAGCAGCCGGCCGATGGCCCGCTGCAGCGAGGGCCACAGCTCCCGGCTGTAGAGGCCCTGCCCGAGGGCGCCGGCGAAGTCCTGGCCGGAGAAGGCCTCACCGAAGTCGGTCGGCACCGGGTCCCTGTCGAGCGACTCGACCACGTCCACGACGTGCTCCCGGGCCTCGCGCGGATTCCGTCCGAACGGGCAGGCGATGTCCTCGGTGCACCAGGTCAGGAAGTTCTCCAGCGCGGTCTGCTGCCCCTGGGCGCTCACCACACCCTGGTCGGCCAGCGGCTCGGTCAGCGTGTCGACGCCGTCCAGCACCATCCTGCCGACCTTCTCGGGGTACTGGGCCGCGTACACCGCGCCGAGCCGGCTTCCGTAGGAGAAGCCCAGGTAGTTGAGCTTGTCGTCGCCGAGTGCGTCGCGCATGACGTCCAGGTCGCGGGCGGCGTCGACCGTGCCGATGTGGGGCAGGACCGGGCCCGAGTGCTCGGCGCACTCGGCCGCCGCCGCGCGCAGCTCTTCGAGCACGGCCCCGGGATCGGCCACGTCGGCGTTGCCGTCGGTGGCGTCCAGGGCGCTGTCCGAGGCGTTTCCGCAGCTGACCGGCGAGGAGCGGCCGACGCCGCGGGGGTCGAAGGAGACGACGTCGTAGCCGTTCGTCAGGCCCATGAAGTCCTTGCCGCCCATGGCGAGTTGCGCCACGCCCTGACCGCCCGGGCCGCCGAAGTTCAGCAGGACCGAGCCCCGGGACTTGCCCGTGGCCCGGTAGCGGGCGACGGCGACGTCGAGGGTGCCCTTCCCGGGCTCGCCGTAGTCGAGCGGGACGGTGACCTTCCCGCACTGGAGGTCCTTCGGCATGTCCATGCCCTCGCACTTCGACCAGGTGACCTTCTGGTCGTAGAAGCGCGTGAGGCCGGGCGGCGGGTCGTCGGCGGCCGGCAGTGCGGTGCCCAGCAGGGCGAGTCCGGCCGTGCCGACGACCGCGCAGCGCCGTATCGAGGGGCGCGTGGACAGCTTGGCCAGCATCGGTGCCTCCAGGAGACGCGGGGCGCCCCACAGCGGACCGGGATCGGCGCCCTCGCTCACCATATGCGGGCCCCGGAAGCCGCGCCTCCGGGCAGGCGGGGCAGGGTCACGTGCCGTGACCTGCACGGCTCGCCCCGCATGCGAATCCCGCAGACGGGTCTGGATACGAAAGGCCGCACACGAGGGCCGCAACCCGCCCCCGCATGCGAAGGCCGCACACCGAGCCCGCATACGAAGGGCTTTACCGCTTGTTCGACAACCGGGCCGCTCGATGGAGTGAAAGGCCGATAACCCATAACTCGGATCGGGTGCCCCGCGTTCTATCCGGTGCGGGTGAGTGCCCGCGACGATGTCTGGAAGGCAGGGGTCCCATGAGACGGGTTACCCGAAACGGAATGATCGCCGTCGCCGCCGCCTCGGGCGCGATGACCGTGACCGTCCCCGCGTACGCCGGTTCCGGTGCGGACGGCTCGGCGGCCGGTTCGCCCGGGGTGGTCTCCGGCAACACCGTCCAGCTGCCGGTGCACGTCCCGGTGAACGCGTGCGGGAACACCGTGAACGTGGTGGGGCTCCTGAACCCCGCTGCCGGCAACAGCTGTGCGAACAAGGACGACGGGCGGGGCGGCCGGCCCGGCGGGTCCGGCGGCGCGGTCGCCGAGGGCAGCGGAACGGATTCGCCGGGCGTGATCTCCGGCAACGGCGTGCAACTGCCGGTCGACCTCCCCGTCAACGTCACGGGCAACTCGGTGAACGTGGTCGGCATCGGCAACCCGGCGACCGGCAACGAGTCCTCGAACACCCCCGGCGACCCTCGTCCGGTCCGGCCCCAGCACCCGCCGAAGCCGGTGCCGAAGCCGACTCCGCCGCCCCGGCCGAACCCCGCGCCCGAACCGGCCCCCCACACCGTCCCGCACGCCACCGGCGCCTTGGCGCACACGGGCACGGACCACACCCTCCAGGCCGTCGCGGCGAGCGCGGCGCTGATCGCCGGGGGAGTGGTGCTGCGCCGGAGGTTCCGTCCGGGGGCGGACGCCTGACACGCTCGGGCTACACCGCCTCCGCAACGCCCGTGAGCAGCACCATCCCCGAGTCCCCGTAGTCCGGCAGGGTCGGGTCCATGTCGATGTGGTCCACGTCCAGCTCTCTGGTCAGGGGCGTGAAGACCTCCGTGACCGTCGTGGGGTTCACCGGACAGCCCGGCCAGCGGGAGGCCGGGCCGATGCGGTACGTCGGCATGTTCTCCCTGAACGCGGCGACCAGGTAGCCGCCCGGCCGGGCCGTACGGACGAAGGTGCGGCAGAGGTCGGCGAACTCGGCGAAGTCCTCCGTGACGCTCTCGGCGACGAAGTGCATGGAGGCGAGTTCGTACGTGCCCGGCGGCAGGACCCGGACGTCGGCGTGGACGATGTTCACCGGGGCCAGCGCCCCGGCCAGCGTCGGAGGCACCTGGGGGTTGAGCCGTCGGCACAGCGCGTGGAAGGGCAGCCAGCTCGCGTCGAGACGGTGGCAGATCTGGTCCTCGAGGTAGGCGACATTGCTCGCTCCGGCCTCCACGGCGTCGATCCTGCGGCACGCGGCGGACGCCAGCATCAGCGGATACAGGTTGGGGCCCGCCCCGAACTCCACCGAGCGGGCGATCCCGCCGGGCCGTAGGCCCCGGTAGAACGCGGAGTGGTGCGCGATGATCGCCGCGTCCGACGCGTGCACCTCGCGGTAGTTCTCCGCGAGGTAGTCGGCGACCGGCCAGCGGTCCCAGTCCACGTCGTCGTTGTGCGTCGTCATGGCCGCCCAGCCCTTCAGTCGCAGCGGGTGACGACCGTGACCAGGGTGATGCAGACGGCCATCAGCCGGCGTGCCGGCAGCGAGGACAACATGCCTCCCCCCGTCGGGGAGCCTGGACGTATGGCTGGTCTTACACCTGGTCCCGTTCAGATCGATCGTATGTTCGCCCGAGGGGCCCTGCATCTCGGGCGGGGGCCCGCCGGCCCGGGCTCGACGCTCCCGGGCCGGGGCCCCGTGTCTCAGTCGCGTCCGCGGTGGAACCTGATGTGCAACTCCCTCACCTGGCCGGTCAGTTCGGGAACGGGACCGTCCACCACTACACCGGGTGCGACGTCGCGCACGGGGAGTGTCCGCACCGGCGGCGCGGGGACACCCAACTCACCCAGCCAGGAAGCGAGTTGCTCGGACGACGCGACGTAGACAATGCGCCCGAGGCCGACCCAGGCGTGCGCGGCCGCGCACATCGGGCAGTGCTCGCCGGAGGTGTAGACCGTGGCGGCCGCCCGTTCCCCGGGCGTGAGGTGGGCCGCCGACCAGCGCGCCAGCTCGAACTCGGGATGCCGGGTGCGGTCGCCCGAGGCCACCCGGTTGTGGTCCTCGCCGAGGACGGTGCCGTCCCCACCCACCAGGACCGAACCGAACGGCTCGTCCCCCGCCTCCAGGGCCTCCGCCGCGAGCTCCACACAGCGGCGCAGGTGGGGCAGCTCGGTGTCCTTCACGACCATGCGGCAGGCCTTTCCCACGACAATGCGACCAACAGGACCTTAGGACGCCGGTGCGCGAGGGCAAAGGAACGGGGCCGCCGCGGGGCCGAGAGGGGGCCACTGCGCCGGAAAACCCGTTGCCCTCCGGCCCGGCTGCTGCTGAAGTCCGCTCATGGATCATGCCGAGTTGCTCGCCCTGTTCGACCGCGACCTGCGTGAGGGAGCGCGGCCGGACGGCCCCGATGCCCGTGTCGAACGGGCCGGCGACGTCGTCCGCCAGGTCGCCTCCGCGCAGGGCTGGAACGGCGTCGTGTGGTCCGCCCTCGACGAGGCCGGAGCGGACGCGGCGATCGCCGGGCAGATCGGCCACTACACCGGGCTCGGCCTCGACTTCGAGTGGAAGCTGTACGGGCACGACCGGCCGGCGGATCTCGGGCGGCGGCTGCGTACGGCCGGGTTCACGCCCGGGCCCCAGGAGACGCTGATGATCGGCGAGGTCGACGCCCTGGCCCTCGACACCGAACCGCCCGCGGGCGTGCGCATCGTGCAGGTCACCGACCCGGCGGGCGTGGATCTCGTGGCCGACGTCCACGAGAAGGCGTTCGGCGCGGACAGCTCCTGGCTGCGCCGCCGGCTCCTCGCCCGGCTGTCGGGCGACCCGGACACCGTCGTCGCCGTCGTCGCGATGGCCGGCGACGAGCCGGTGAGCGCGGCCCGCATGGAACTCCTGTCCGGCACGCCGTTCGCCGGCCTGTGGGGCGGCGGCACCGTCCAGGGCTGGCGCGGCCGCGGCATCTACCGCACCCTGGTCGCCCACCGCGCCCATGCCGCCGGGACCCTCGGCTACCGCTACCTCCAGGTCGACGCCTCCAGCCAGAGCCGGCCCATCCTGGAACGGCTCGGCTTCGTGCCGCTGACGACCACGACGCCGTACGTGTACACGTCGTAGCCGAGCGGGGGCCTGCGGATGTCACTTCCTCGCCCGGCCGATCCGTCGCACCGGGCGGAGCGCGAACTCGGCTGGACGCCGCGCTACGCGTCGAGCGGCGAGGGCTCGCCGCGCTGCGGTCGGCGGGTCCCCCCTGAGGCCCGCAGTCGGCGGAGGCGGCGCAGGCCTGGTGTGCGGCGACTGCGGCCGGTGGCTGTCCACGGCCGGTCCCGGTAGTGCTTCTGCCCCCGGACGGCCGGGGCGCCCGGCTCCGGGTCCCGTCACCGCGGGCGGCCGCCCGGTGGACATGAACGGGCCGGTCCGGGGTGTGGACCGGCCTTCGGTTCCCTTCCGGCGGAGCGCTACGGCCTGGGCGAGGCCTTCGCCGCCGCTCCGGCGCACACCAGCCCCAGGATCACGGTCAGTGCGCCGATGATGATGTTGTTCCACAGGACACCGGCGTCCGGGCTTTCGCCCACGACCCACGGCGAGATGATCAACCACACGCCGAGGGCGCACATGGCCCAGCTCAGGCCGTACATGCGCTCCGGAGCGCGAGTGAACCCGAGCGCCAGCAGGCCGATCGCGATACCCATGATCAGGTTGTGGGTGACGAGAGCCGGCTGGCTGGTCGTGTAGTGGACGATCCACGGGGAGGCGGCGCAGTACAGACCGAGCAGGAACACCGGTCCGTCCACGAGCGCCACATCGCGGCCGCCGAGTACGCGGGCATACCGGTCCCGCATCTCGGAGGCGTCAGGGTGGGTGGTCATGTCACCTCTGGTGGGCGAGACGTTGGCCATGACTCGTCTCCTTCATGATGCAGGGCGACCGCGTCTGGAGGGGTATGCGGTAAACGCCGCGTAAGCATCATTCTGCTCTTATTTCGCCTTTATGTGTAGAGGTGGGTGAGGAGCGTGGCACCTACCCGGCGGTACATGTCCGGTTGGATCGGGGGCATCCGGATGTGTACGACAGTGACCGATCGACGTCGCCCCGGCGGGCGGCGCGGGACAGGGGAGGGCAGCGGACGTGACTGCGGCCATCAGTGCGAAGGTGTTGGAGCGGTTCCCGGCGGGGTCTCCGCGCGGATCGTGGCCCGCTGAGGAGTGCGCGGCCCGCCACCGCGCCGAGGGCGAGCCCGCCACCGTCGTGATGGACCTGGAATCCGACGCGTTCCTCGTGGTCGTCCCGGCGGACGAGGACTGAATTCCTCCGTCTCGTACGGCCTTTCGTGTCACCTTCTGTGAAATCCGCGGTCCGGAATACGAGATGGGTCGCGGATTTCTTGACGGGCGTCGTCTCCCACTGCCACGATCCATGGCATGACCATGCGACTGGACCTCACGCGGCGACGCCACGTCGACCTCGCGCGCGTCTCCAGCGCTTCCTGTCGCGCCGCAGCCTGAGTCCTCCGGCTCGCCGCTTCTCCACACCGCCGTACCCGCCGCCGGCCGCACCCCGCCGTGCCGGCGTGACGCCCCGCGCGGTGCTTTTCCTGCACGCCTGAATTCGGCGTTCCAGCACGCCTTTTGAACGGGGCGTTCCCGAATTCGGCCCTGCCTGCGCGCAGTCGCGCCTTCTGCTTGAAAAGAGAACCCATGGCCACCGTTCTGTCCGTCTCCGGCAGCCCCTCCGCCGCCTCCCGCACCAGCCGACTGCTGCGCCACCTGGACAAGCGGCTGGCGGCCCAGGGCCATGACGTCATCCCGCTCGACGTCCGCACCATCCCCGCCGAGGCCCTGCTCGGCGCCGACTTCCGCCACCCCGCGATCGTCGAGGCCACCGAGCTGTTCGCGCGGGCCGACGGCGTCGTCGTCGGCACACCCGTCTACAAGGCGTCCTACTCCGGTGTCCTGAAGGCCTTGCTGGACCTGCTCCCGCAGTACGCCCTGGCCGGCAAGACCGTGCTGCCGCTCGCCACCGGCGGCAGCGTCGCCCACGTCCTGGCCATCGACTACGCCTTGCGCCCGGTGCTCAACTCCATGGGCGCGGCCCACATCGTGCAGGGCTGGTTCACCCTCGACAAGGACATCGCCGTGCGGGACGACGGCTCCCTGACCGTCGCGCCGGCCGCCACCGAGGCACTCGGCCAGGTGGTCGACCAGTTCTCCGCGGCGCTCGGCCGCACTCCGCTGCTGGCGGTGGCGGGCTGACACCTCCCGCCGCCGAGCCACCCCACGTTCCCCCTCGATCGGAGACCCCCGTGTCCCTCACCTTCCACTGGTTCCTGCCCACCAACGGCGACAGCCGCCATGTCGTCGGCGGCGGTCACGGCACCCCGGCCACCGCGTCCGGGCGGGACCGGCCGCCGACGGTCGCCTACCTGAGCCAGATCGCCCGGGCCGCCGAGGAAGTGGGCTTCGCGGGCGCCCTCACGCCCACCGGCGCCTGGTGCGAGGACGCGTGGCTCACCACCGCGATGGTCGCCCAGCACACCGAACGCCTGAAGTTCCTCGTGGCCTTCCGGCCGGGGCTGATCTCGCCCACGCTCGCCGCGCAGATGGCCGCCACCTTCCAGCGGCAAACCGGCGGACGGCTGCTGCTCAACGTCGTCACCGGCGGCGAGAACAGGGAGCAGCGCGCCTTCGGCGACTTCCTCGACAAGGACGGGCGATACCGCCGGACCGGCGAGTTCCTGCACGTCGTACGGGGATTGTGGGAGGGGCGGACCGTCGGCCTGCACGGCGAGCACGTCCGAGTGGAGGACGCGGCACTGGCACGGGTGCCCGACCCCGTGCCCGAGGTCTACTTCGGCGGCTCCTCGCCCATCGCCGGTGAGATCGCCGCCCGGCACTCCGACGTCTATCTCACCTGGGGCGAACCGCCCGCACAGGTCGCCGAGAAGATCGCCCGGATCCGGTCCCTGGCCGCCGCACAGGGCCGCACCCTGCGCTTCGGTATCAGGCTGCACGTCATCACCCGTGACACCGCCGAGCAGGCCTGGGCCGAGGCAGACCGGCTGCTCGACGGATTCGACCCGGAGACGGTGGCGTCGGTGCAGGCCGGGCTCGCCCGCAGCGAGTCCGAGGGACAGCAGCGCATGCTCAACCTGCACGGCGGCCGCCGCGACCGCCTGGAGATCCACCCCAACCTGTGGGCCGGCATCGGCCTGGTGCGCGGCGGGGCGGGCACCGCCCTGGTCGGCGGCCACGACGAGGTCGCCGAGCGGATCCGGGAGTACCACGCCCTCGGCATCGACGAGTTCATCCTCTCCGGCTACCCGCACCTGGAGGAGGCGTACTGGTTCGGCGAGGGTGTCCTGCCGCGCCTCGCCGCGCAGGGACTGTGGCGGCACCCCGCGGGCGAGGAGACCACGTCCGCGGCTCCGGCCCCCTTCGTGCCGGTCGCGAGCTGACACCCGGCGGCTCGCCTCACGAAGACCAACCCTGGAGCCACCCGTGAAGCAGCCTGCCGCACACACCGTCTCGATCACCGCCGGGCCGCGTCACTCGCACCGGTCGAGCCGCTGAAGCCGCGCGGTACACCGTCCCCCGAGGCGACTTGCCGGATCCCGGCCCGGACGGACCAGGTACCGGCCGTGCCCCGGCTCGGCTAGCCGGACGCCAGCGAGCCGAGGTGCGTCCGGCGCGCCTCGGCCGTCTGGCCCTGCACCAGCAGGAACATCCCCTCGCGCGCGAGCCGCTGCGCCCGGCTGCCCAGGTCCATGGAGCGGCCACCCCCCGCCACGACGGCCGCGGTGGTGGCCGCGCGCAGGAGGTCGTAGGCGCGTGTCTTCACGGCCAGTCGCTCCGGTACGCAGGCGTGCGGGGCGGGCCGGTCGGCCAGGGCGTAGGCCTCCCGGCGGACCTCGTCGAGCCGGGCCCGCAGCGACCGGGCCGTCTCCACCCCGTCGGGGGTCTGCGCCACCAGGTCCAGCGCCGCGTACGCCACCCCGAACACGGCCGGACTGGCGTTGGCGGCCCGGCCCAGGTCGACCAGGGCGAACTCCTTCTGCGACGTGCGCAGCACCACGGCCTCCTCCGGCACCCGCAGGCCGTCCAGGTCCAGGGACACCGTACGGGCGGCGGTGAGCGCCGCGAGCCGCATCGGCGCCGATGCCGTCAGCCCCGGCTGCTCGCAGGCCTCGGCGAACACGAACACCACCTCGGCCGTGTCCGTCACCCCGGCCAGCAGCATCACGTCGTTCAGACCCCAGCCCGTGTACCAGGGCACCCTGCCCTCGAACCGCCAGCCGCCCTCCTCGGGAACGGCCCGTACGGGCACCCGGGGAAAGGCACGGACATGGGCGAAGGCGATGCCGGCCATCAGCTCGCCGGTCGCCAGTGGGCGCAGCAGCTTCTCGCGGACGGGCGAGTCGTATGTGGCGAGCAGCTTCACGGGTGTGTGGTGCTGTGTCTGCACGAACCATGTCGAGCAGCACGCCCCGGCCAGGATCTCCGCGGTCTCCCGCGCCACGGCCACGGGCGCGTCAGCCCCGCCGTATTCCCGTGGCGCGCCCACCCCGAGCAGCCCCGCCCGCTTCACCGCCGCCACATGGCTCGCGGGCACACCCTCCTGGTCGACGCGCTCGGCCTGCGGGACGAGGAGGTCGCTTGCCAGTCGCTGTGCGCGGGCGACGAGGGGGTGGGGTGTGGTGGTCATGAGGGGATTCTCGCGGTCGGGCGGCGTGGGGCGCCGATCCGGGGGTGTGTCGCCGGCCGGACCGTCCGCTCAGGGGCGCGTGTCCAGCTCCGTGAGCACGTCGAAGTCGAGCCCGTCGGCCCGCGCCAGGTAGATCCGCTGACGCACATGAGCGTCCCGCAGATGCAGCAGCCCGCGCGGGCCCTCGTACGACACCGCCCCGGCCGCGGCGCCGATCGCCGCGACGTCCAGCGTCCCGGCCCTCCTCAGCAGGGCGGCCAGCAGCAGCACGCCCTCGTAGCAGGACTCGCCGAGGCTGCCGAGGGCGGGAGCCTCGACGCCGTACCGGGCGGCATACTGCCCGTGGAAGTCGAGAGTGTCGCGATTGGCCAGCGAGGCGAAGAACCCGGCCGTGCTGTAGAGGTCCTCGGTGGCCGCCGGGCCGCTCGCCACCAGCATGTTCTCGTCCATCAGCGTGCTCAGCCGCAGACAGCGCGCGTGCAGGCCGTACTCCGCGAACGCCCGGTTGAAGCGCACCGCGTCACTGCCGACGAGCAGCATCAGCACCGCGTCGGCGTCCGAGCGTTCGACGCGGCGCAGCACCGGCTCGAAGTCCTGGGTGCCGAGCGGCAGGTACACCTCACCGGCGACGCACCCACCGGATCCCCGGGCGTACCCGCGTGCCGACCGGGCCGTGTGCCGCGGCCACACGTAGTCGTTGCCCACCACGAACCACCGCCGCACCCCGCGCTCGCGTGCCAGCAGATCCATCGCCGGCCGGAGCTGGTCGCGCGGCGTCTCGCTCGTCAGGAACACCCCCGCCGTGTCCTCACCGCCCTCGTACAGCGCGGTGTACACGTACGGGACGCGGTGCGCGATCCTCGGCGCCAGCGCCTGCCGCACCGAGGAGATGTGCCAGCCCGTGACGCCCTGCACGGCCCCCAGGTCAACCAGCGCCTCGACCTCGTCGGCGATCTCCCGCGGCGTGCCCGAGCCGTCGACCGGCACCAGCCGGAGCTGTCTGCCGAGCACGCCGCCGTCCCGGTTGACCTCCTCGGCGGCCAGCCGCGCGCACAGCTCACACGTGGGCCCGAAGATCCCTGCGGGGCCCCGCAGGGGGAAGACGAGAGCCACGCCGAGTACCGAGTCGTCGGCCGTGAACCACTCGGGCCCGGGGAGGTCGTGCCGGAACATGGCGTCATGATTCCGGCTCCCCCGGGCGAACTCCAGTGCGTCTCCTACGATGGACATCCCTCGTGACCTAGGAGCAGGGATGCCCAGCCCCACCCCGCGTCGGCCAGACGACCTCGTGCAGTTGCTGACCCGGGCCGAACGGCTCGCGGCACGGCGATTGCAGGGCGTTCTGGAGGCGGAGGGCTGCTCTCTCGACGCGTGGCGGGTGCTGGCCTCGCTGTCCGACGGCGAGGGGCACCACATGACGGGGCTCGCGGACGCCGCCTTCCTGCCGCCTCCGACGCTCACCAAGCTGGTCGACCAGCTCGTCGACCAGAACCTCGTGCACCGCAGGGTTGATCCGTTGGACCGCCGCCGTGTCCTCGCCCATCTCACCCCGCGCGGCCGGGCGTACTGGCAGCGCGTCGACCGCGCGGTCCGCGCCGGCCGGCCCTCGCTCGGCGACGGCGACGACCTGCTGCGGTCCCTGCTGGACCGGCTGGCGGCGACGCTGGAGGAGTCCGCGCACGTAGCCCGGGCACGCGGCTGACCGGTCGTCACCCGGCGCGAACAGCACCTCTGGACCTGACTGGTCTACACCCTTGACTGGTACAGACCAACGCGGTTGAGTGTGCCTCCACAGCCCCCACCACGGCCGCCCCCACGCCGTGACCGGACCACCGGTGCGTGCGGTCAAGGGTCTGCTTCACCCTGCCCCCGACAGGGTGCGGCCGTGCTCCGCGAAGGAGTCGCACCCGTGTCGAGACGCCGTATCTCCGCAGTCCTGGCCATCCTCGCCCTCGCCGGCGCCGCGCCGGTTCTCCTGCCCGCCTCGAACGCCTCGGCCGCCGCCTGCTCCAGCTACCCGAACTGGACGGCGGGGAAGGCGTACGCCGCCGGCGACATCGTCCGCTACACCGACGGCAAGGCCTATATCGCCGAGCACGCCAACCCGGGCTACGACCCGGTCATCAGTACCTGGTACTGGGAGCCGTACGCCTGCGACAGCGGCCCCGGCACGCCCAACGCCCGCTTCGTGGTGACCGAGGCCCAGTTCAACCAGATGTTCCCGAACCGGAATTCCTTCTACAGCTACAGCGGCCTCACCGCGGCCCTGAGCGCCTACCCCGGCTTCGCCAACACCGGCAGCGACACGGTGAAGAAGCAGGAGGCCGCCGCCTTCCTCGCCAACGTCAGCCACGAGACCGGCGGCCTGGTGCACGTGGTGGAGCAGAACACCGCCAACTACCCGCACTACTGCGACTGGAGCCGGCCCTACGGCTGTCCGGCCGGCCAGGCCGCCTACTACGGGCGCGGCCCGATCCAGCTGAGCTGGAACTTCAACTACAAGGCCGCGGGCGAGGCGCTCGGCATCGACCTGCTGAACAACCCCTGGCTGGTCCAGAACGACTCGGCCGTCGCCTGGAAGACGGCCCTGTGGTACTGGAACACCCAGACCGGCCCCGGCTCCATGACCCCGCACAACGCCATGGTGAACGGCGCCGGCTTCGGCCAGACGATCCGCAGCATCAACGGCTCCCTGGAGTGCGACGGCAAGAACCCGGCGCAGGTGCAGAGCCGCGTGAACAACTACCAGCGGTTCACGCAGATCCTCGGGACGTCTCCCGGCGGCAACCTGTACTGCTGACGCCGGACCCCACGGCGTGGTGTCATGCGGGATGTCATGAACCTGACTGGTTGATCCGAAGGGCATCCCTCATGCGACTGAGCACCCCCCACGCCCTGCTCGCCACGACCGCGGCGCTGGCCGCCGTGGTCGTGGCCCCCCAGACCGCTGCCGCCGCTGCTCCGGCCCCGGGTACGTACTACGTCCAGAGCGCCACGACCGGCCTCAACGCGGCCGACAGCGGCGGAGCGGTCGAGCAGCACAGACCCCGCGGCAACGAGGGCCGCCAGCAGTGGCAGCTGAAGCCGAACGGTTCCTCGTATCTCCTGGAGAGCACCGACGTGTCCGGCAACTGCCTCGGCCGCAGCGGCGACCAGGCCGCGACCGTCGCCTGCGCGAGCGCCGACGCCCTCTGGGAGATCAACCCGCTCGACGCCGACCGCTACACGCTCAAGGCCCCGGGAACCACGCGTCACCTGACGGTGGCTCCCCAACCGCCCGGCGCCACCTACCCCGTCCGCCTCGCCCTCGGCGGCTCCGGCGACCTCGCCGCCTGGTACCTCACCCCGGTCGCCCCCGCCACCAACCCCATGCCGCCGCAGGACCGGCGCACCCTGGACCAGGTCACGTTCCTCACCACGCACAACGCGTACGCCAACGGCGTCGACGGCGGCTTCGCGCCGCCCTTCGTCAGCCTCGTGCCCAACCAGACCCGTGGCATCGAACGCCAACTCGCCGACGGCGTGCGCGGATTCATGCTGGACATCCACCAGACCCCGGACGGCGCGATCCTCTGCCACAACAGCTGCACACTCGTCAGCAGGCCCGTAGCCCTGTGGGTCGACCTCCAGCGCATGGTCGACTTCCTGAAGGCCCATCCCGACCAGTTCGTCACCGTCTTCCTGGAGGACTACGTCGACCCGGCCGTCCTGCGCGCCGAACTCGCCCGCGTGGCCGGCCTGTCGGACGTGCTCTACCGGCCCGACCGCACCGGCGTACGGCAGAACGGCTGGCCGACGATGGCGGAACTGGCCGCCGCGGGCGACCGGCTGCTGATCTTCACCGACCACAGCCGCTCCGCCGACCAGGCCGCGGGCCTGACCCGGGACAGCTTCGGCGTCATGTACCAGCGCGAGTGGACCGTCGAGAACCACTGGTCGATGGGCTCGGGCATCGGCTCCTCCGACTGGTCGTGCTACAGCCGCTGGTACGGCCCCGACACCAACATCCCGCTGACCCGCACCGAACCCGGTTTCCGCCCGCTGTTCGTCATGAACCACTTCCGTGACGTCCCGATCGCCGGCACGGCCGGCACGGACAACACCAAACTCGCCGACCGGGCCCAGAGGTTCTGCCAGCCGGCCGCCCGCAAGAAGCCCACCTTCCTCGCCGTGGACCACTACGACCGCGGCAACCCGGCCTCCGCCGTCACCACCCTCAACTCGTACACGTATCCGTAAACCGGCTTCGCCGGCCGGCTCGTGATGTGTGAGACTCCGCCGATGAGCTCACAGACGATCACCGCGGCCACCGCCGGCACCTGGAAACTCGGCGACCTGCCCGTCCACCGCCTCGGCTTCGGCGCGATGCGGCTGACGGGCAGCGCCGCCTTCCACCACGGCACACCGAGCGACCGCGACCGGTCGATGGCCGTCCTGCGCAAGGCGATCGACCTCGGCGTCAACCACATCGACACGGCCGCCTTCTACTTCTCGTCGCTGCGCTCCGCCAACGAACTCATCAACACCGCGCTCGCGCCCTACCCGGACGACCTGGTCATCGTCACCAAGGTGGGCCCCCACCGGTCCTACGACGGCGAATGGGGCACCTCGGCCCGCCCCGAGGAGCTGCGCGGCCACGTGGAGGAGAACCTGCGCCAGCTCGGCCGCGACCACCTGGACGTGGTCAACCTGCGCCGGATGCCGAAGTACGATTCCGTCGCCGAGCACTTCGGTGCCCTCGCCGAGCTGCGCGAGGCAGGCCTGATCCGCCACCTCGGCATCTCCAACGTCACATGCCGCCATCTCGCCGAGGCCCGGGCCATCGCCCCCGTGGTCTGCGTCCAGAACCGGTACGCCCTCGACCACCCCGACCCCGGCACCGACGAACTGCTGCGCGTCTGCGGCGAACAGGGCATCGCCTTCGTGCCGTTCTACGCCGTCGCCGGCGAGGCCGCCGAGCAGGGCGCCACCACCGCCCACGACGAGGACGTCCGCGCCGTCGCCCGGGCCCATGGCGCGACCCCCGCCCAGATCCGCCTCGCCTGGACCCTGCACCAGGGCCCCCACGTCCTCGCGATTCCCGGCACCGGCAACCCCGACCACCTCGCGGAGAACGTGGCAGCGGGCGCGATCCGCCTCACCGACGAAGAACTGGCACGGCTCGACGCGCCGCGCCACAAGGCCGGTTGAGCGACGACTACACGGCCCAGACACCCTCCCGCATGAGATGCCTGCGCGGCAGCTCGTGCTCCTCGCACCACGCCTGCACCCCGCGCGGCCGCACCCGGAAGAACGCGTACGACGCGTGGTCCTCGCGCGGATCCCAGCCGGTCTTCGCGCGGAACGCCTCGGCCGCCGCCGACGGCACCTCCCGCATCGGGTAGGTCCGCACCTCACCGTCGACGAGCACGACGTCCCGGGTGTCCCCGAAGGCCAGCCGGGTCCGCCCGCCGTCCCGGAGATTGCGGCCGGTGGGGTTGGTCAGCCGGGTGCACAGCCACACCGCGTCCTCGTGCCACACGAACCACAGCGGCACCAGACAGGGCACCCCTTCGGGATCCGCCGATGCGACCCAGATGTCCATCTCCCGCTCCAGACGGCCCAGCAGGTCCGCCTTGCGCTGCTCGGGGGTGCGGGGCGGTTCGGTGATCTTCATGGCCCCGACGCTAGCGGTCGCAGGAGCCCGGCGCCTCGGGCCGCGGTCCTAGTCCCGGGGCCCGGGACTTTCCACATACTGCGCCACGCCCTCTCCCAGCGACCAGTCCGCCGACTCGTTCTCCGTCAGCACGACGAACACGTTCCGCGGCTCGGTGCCCGCGTACGCGTGGGCCAGCTCTGCGATCCGGCGGTACAGCGCCCGCTTCTGCGCGGGCGTGCGGCCGGAGCGCAGCGTGATCGCGATGTAGGCGATGCCGTCGTCGCGGTGCACGCCGAGGTAGTCGTCGCAGCGCAGGGTGCCGGTCGTGCCGTCGTGGTCCGCCAGGACCTGGAACCGGTCGTCCGGCGGGATGCCGATCGTCTCCTTCAGGGCGTCGTGCACGGCACGGCCGAGTGCGGCGAGGCGCTCGGGCCCGGCCCGGAGCGTGTCGATACGGACGAAGGGCATGGGGCCTCCGATAGTCGGGATCGTTAGTGTACATACTAGTAGTTACAGAACATGGGCCGGTCGTCGGCGGACGGTTGGCATCGATGGGGTTTTACGTATAACCTCTCCGGTCAACCGCCCGCTCCGAGAGGCCCCGATGAGACGTATCGCCCTGGTCACCCTCGTCGTCGACGACTACGACGAGGCGATCCGCTTCTACACCGACGCCCTCGGATTCCGCCTCGCCGAGGACGCACCCCGGCCCGACGGATCCCGCTGGGTCGTCGTCGAACCCGGCACCCCGGGAACCGGCACCGGTCTGCTGCTGGCCCGCGCCAAGGGGGAGACCCAGACCGCCCGGGTCGGAGACCAGACGGGCGGACGGGTCGGGTTCTTCCTGCACACCGACGACTTCGCCCGCGACCACGCCCGGATGGCCGCCGCGGGCGTGACCTTCCTGGAGGAACCGCGGCGCGAGCCGTACGGCACCGTCGCCGTTTTCCAGGACCTGTACGGCAACCGCTGGGACCTGCTCCAGCCCGCCGGCTGACCCCTTACCGCCGCTTCGAACCACCTGCTCGAGGAAAGACCGCCATGACTGCTACGCGCGTAGACTCCGATCTGATCCGCCGCCTCCCCAAGGCCGTGCTGCACGACCACCTCGACGGCGGCCTGCGCCCCGCCACCGTGGTGGAGCTGGCGGACGCGGTCGGCCACACCCTGCCCACCACCGACCCGGACGAGCTCGCCGCCTGGTACTACGAGGCCGCCAACTCCGGCGACCTGGTGCGCTACATAGCCACCTTCGAGCACACCCTCGCCGTGATGCAGACCCGCGAGGGCCTGCTGCGCACGGCTGAGGAGTACGTGCTCGACCTGGCCGCCGACGGCGTCGTCTACGGCGAGGTGCGCTACGCCCCCGAGCTCAACACCAGGGGCGAGCTGACCATGGCCGAGGTCGTGGAGACCGTCCAGGAGGGTCTGGCGGCGGGCATGGCGAAGGCGGCTGCCGCGGGCACGCCGGTGCGGGTCGGCACCCTGCTGTGCGGGATGCGGATGTTCGACCGGGTGCGCGAGGCCGCCGACCTGGCCGTGGCGTTCCGGGACGCCGGTGTCGTCGGCTTCGACATCGCCGGCGCCGAGGACGGCTTCCCGCCCGCCGACCACCTCGCGGCCTTCGAGCACCTGCGCCGCGAGAACGTGCCGTTCACCATCCACGCCGGGGAGGCGCACGGCCTGCCCAGCATCCACCAGGCCCTGCAGGTGTGCGGCGCCCAGCGCATCGGGCACGGTGTGCGGATCACCGACGACATCCCGGACCTCGCCGCGGGCAAGCTCGGCCGGCTCGCGAGCTGGGTGCGCGACCGGCGTATCGCGCTGGAGATGTGCCCGACGTCCAACCTCCAGACGGGTGCCGCCACCTCGATCGCCGAGCACCCGATCACCGCGCTGAAGGACCTCGGCTTCCGCGTCACCCTCAACACCGACAACCGGCTGGTGTCGGGTACCACGATGACCCGCGAGATGACCCTGCTGGTCGAGCAGGCGGGCTGGAGCGTCGAGGATCTGCGCACGGTCACCGTCAACGCCCTGAAGAGCGCGTTCCTCCCCTTCGACGAGCGGAACGCGCTCATCCGCGACGTGGTGCTGCCCGGTTACGCCGCCGCGCTCTGAAGCAGCCCCCGGAGGTAGGCGGCCTGTCCGATGTGCTGGAGATCGTCGGACAGGACGCTGACCAGCCGGACGCCCAGGGTGACCGGCGGGTCCCAGCGCTCGTCGACGACGCGCTCCAGATCCTTGGCCGCCAGGCCCCGCAGGGCGTCCAGGCTCTGCTCGTGCACGGCGTCGTAGTAGCCGGTCAGCAGTTCGCCCGAGTCGACCCGGACCTTGGTGACCTTGGCGGGGCTGTGGCCGTAGCCCGTGTCACGGCGGGGCAGGCCCAGGCCGAAGCGCTTCTCCCAGTCCTGGGACAGCCAGACCTGTTCATGGCCGAAGGCGTCGGCCAGATGGTCGTCCTGGACGCGGGTGAGGTGCCAGACCAGCCAGGCGATCGAGTTGGTGTCGGGGGAGAGCCGGGCGCTCAGCTCCTCGGGCCCGAGACCCTCGACGGTGGCGTGGACTTCTTCGCGGATGCGGTGATAACCGTCGATGAGGATGTCCTTCGCATGCATAGCTCCACCATCGCGCATCGCCGGGGATCACGCGTCGGGAATCCAGCTCCCGTGGAAGCCCAGCGGCACCCGCCCCGGGAGATGGATGCGGGCCACCGGCTCCCCGGTGAAGTCCTGGGCGGCGAGGATCACCAGGTCCGAGGCCCCGCGGTCGGGGTTGTGCACATATGCGATCGCGTACCCGTCGTCCTCCGCCGCCCCGACGTCGCACGGGTCGGACGGCACGAACACGGCCTCGCTCGCCGCCGCGCCCTCGGGCAGCCGGTGCACCTCGGACGTGCCGCGCAGCAGATCGTGCTTGATCAGCGCGTTGGCGAAGGCCCCGTCGGGCGGGGTGCCGTCGACCGCCTGGTAGGCGAGGGACATCTCCGCGGCGGCGGCCGAGTAGCCGTACCGGTGCCGGCGTGCGGGATACGGCCGGTGACGGGCAGGTCGAAGGCCGTCAGCTCCTCGGTGACCGGCGCGAACGCGCCCTCCAGGAAGGGGAAGCGGCGCGGGGTTCGGGACGCTGCCGCGGCGGACGCTCCTCCCGCTCCGGTGCCGGCCAGCGTGCCGGCTGCCGTGATCGCCGCCGCGCCGCGCAGCACGTTCCGTCGTGTGTGATCCGTCATCTCGCCGACTCCCGACCGCAGTTGCCGTCGGGGACGGTCACGAGTCCGGTGCGCGGGACCGATCGGGTCAGGAGGGGTGGACACCCTCCTGGGGTGGTGCCAGGCCCCCGGTTTCCAGCAGGGCCATCAGTGCCCGGGCCGCCGGGCTGGTCGCCTGCTCGGGCGGCAGCAGAGCCACCGTCTCGTAGACGGCCTCGCCGGTGCCCTTCACGGGAAGCGCGGTCAGGGAGGCGCGTTTGTGTGCGAAGTGCCGCGGCACGACGGCGACGCCGAGGTTCTCGTCGACCAGGTCGAGCAGCGTGTGCACGTCGTTCACCTCCAGGGCCACCGTCCGCCGTACGCCCGCGGCCGCGAACACCGTGTCGGTGGTGCGGCGCGGACCCCAGTCCGGCTGGAAGTCGACGAACACCTCGCCGCCCAGTTCCTCCGGGGTGACCGCCGCACCGGCGGCGGCCAGCCGGTGGCTGGAGTGACACAGCAGCGTCATCGGCTCGCTGGTCAGCGGCACCGATCGCAGCTGGTCGCTGTCCGCCTGCGTCCGCACCGCGAACGCCAGGTCGAGCCGCCCCGCCTCGACGTCCTCCGCGAGTGCGCCCGACCCGGCCTGCCGCAGACAGATCTCCACGTCCGGATGCCGGTGCCGGAAGGCGGCGAGCAGCCCCGCCACGTGCACCCCGGCGATGCACTGCTCGCTGCCGAGCGCGAGCATGCCGCGCAGCACGCCCTGCACCGCCGCCACCGCCTCGTGCGCGGAACGCACCTGCGCGAGGATCCGCTCCGCCTCACCGAGCAGCGCCCGTCCGGCCGGGGTGAGTGTCACCCGGCGGGTCGTGCGCACGAACAGCGGCGTCTGCAGCTCCCGCTCCAGCGCCCGGATCGAGGCGGACAGGCCCGACTGGGACACCAGGAGGCGTTCCGCCGCCCGGGTGAAGTGCTGGTCCTCGGCGACCGCGACGAAGTGCTGCAAGTGGCGCAGTTCCATGACTGAGAAGCGTAGCCGCTGAATTCCATCGGATTCTTCTGTTGGACGCATGGGAGCAGGTCACGCCAGAGTGGACACCGGTTCCATCCCGACCGTGCCAACCCCTCTGGAGTCGCGTTGTACACCGCACACCCCGACCGCTACGCGGACATGCCCTACCGGCGCACCGGACGCAGCGGTCTGAAGCTCCCCGCGCTCTCGCTCGGCCTGTGGCACAACTTCGGCCCGGACCGGTCCGTCGAGACGCAGCGTGCCATCCTGCGCCGCGCCTTCGACCTCGGCGTCACCCACTTCGACCTCGCCAACAACTACGGCCCGCCGCCCGGCGCCGCCGAGTCCGCGCTGGGCGAGTTCCTGAAGACGGACTTCGCCCCGTACCGCGACGAGCTGGTGATCTCCTCCAAGGCCGGCTACCTGATGTGGCCCGGCCCGTACGGCGAGTGGGGCTCGCGCAAGTACGTGCTGTCCTCGCTGGACCAGAGCCTGAAGCGGATGGGCCTGGACTACGTCGACATCTTCTACTCGCACCGCCCCGACCCGGACACCCCGCTCGAGGAGACGATGGGCGCCCTGCACTCGGCGGTGCAGCAGGGCAAGGCGCTGTACGTCGGCGTCTCCAACTACTCCGCGGAGCAGACCCGCGAGGCCGCCCGCATCCTGGGCGAGCTGGGTACCCCGCTCCTCATCCACCAGCCGCGCTACTCGATGCTGGACCGCCGCCCCGAGGACGCGGGGCTGCTCGACGCCCTCGACGAGCTCCAGGTCGGCTCGATCGTCTTCTCCCCGCTGGAGCAGGGCGTGCTCTCCGCCCGCTACCTCGACGGCATCCCCGAGGGCTCGCGGGCCGCGAGCGACAGCCCCTTCCTGAACTCCGACGCCCTCACCGAGGACCTGGTGGGCCGGCTGCGCGACCTGAACGACATCGCGAAGTCCCGCGGCCAGACCCTGGCCCAGATGGCACTGGCCTGGGTGCTGCGCGGCGGCCGGGTCACCTCCGCGCTGGTCGGCGCGAGCAGCGCGCAGCAGATCGAGGACAGCGTAGGCGCCATCCGCAACCTGGACTTCGACGCGGACGAGCTCGCCCGGATCGACGCCATCGTCAAGCAGTAGCGCATCCGCCTGCCCGGGGGCGGCCACCCCCGGGCACCCCGGGTCAGGAGCTGATCCGCTCCTCGAGGCGCACCGTCACGGTGTCGCCCTCCTCCTTGCCGATGGCCTTGCGGATGCCCGCCTTCACGGGCAGCTTGTGCGTGCCGTCCCCCAGCGCCATGAACGAGCTGCGGAAGGGGTGTCCGTCGATCGTCCCGCGGACCTTGACCAGGCCGCGGGTGCCGAAGAACTCGACGGACCGGGGCCAGACCAGATAGGTCCAGCCGCCCTCGGCGGGGCTCTTGCGCAGGACGGCGGTGAACTCCGCGTCCAGTTCTGCCGTGGTGGCCATGGCGTCCTCCGGTGCTCGGCGGCCTCTTCCCTCATGCAGACCGCCGGACCCCGGAGAACTCATCGCGGACGCCGGCCTCACGCCCCGGCGGGCACCCGGTCCAGGAATCCGAGCACGGCCCTGATCCGGCCCTGCCCGTCCAGCGTGATCACATCGGACCCGGCGACCGGCGCCGAGCCGTCGGCCGCGCTCACCAGCTCCCACGAGAAGCGTGCGGTGTCGTGGTGCCCGTCGACGCCACCGGTGAGCCGGAACTCGAACCCCGGGAACTGCTCGCGGGCCGCCGCGATCAGCCCCGCGATCTCCTCATGGCCGCTGACGTCGGCCAGGGGGTCGGTGTAGCCGCCGTCCTCGGTCCAGGCGGCGGCGACCGCCTCGGCGCGAGCCGCCGGGTCCTCGGCGTTCCAGGCCTCGAAATAGCGGGCGACGGCGTCCTCGTGGCGGTGGGCGGTTGCGGACATGGCGATCAGCCTCCAGGAAGGTCGTATCTGCTGGTCAGAGGCCGGGTCCTGGTCTCGGTGAACCCGGTGAGACCACCTTGCCCGCACCCGCCGGGAGCGTCGATTACCTCCGGAGTCATGGGCCGTCGCCACCGCGCGCACGATTCCGGCCAACTCGAGCGGTGAATATGCCAGGAGAGTGGCCGGAAAGTCATGGTGACAGTGATTCAGTAGTGAACATACTGACCTGCGAGAGCGTTTTCACATCGAGCGACGGCGTCCTCACGCACAGCACGCGAGCCGCACGAGAAGCGAGGCCGGGCCGGCAGACGGGCAGAGCAACGGGGGAGGGTCACGTGCACGACGAGTTTCTGTGCCACGTCACGGCGTACGGAGTCTGCGACGGTCGCCGTATCGGAGTGCCCCTCGGTACCTACCGGGCCCCCACTCTCGCCCTCGCCCTGTGGTGGCTGCGCGACCGCGCCTCCTGGATCGCCCAGCGCCTCGACCCCCGGCCCGACGCCGAGCACTTACCGCCGGGCGCGCTCGTGCCGGTCGCCCACACCGTGCCCGACGTGCCCGGGCTGCTGCGCGCCTGGTGCGCCGATCCGGCCCAGCAGGAGCGGGTCGCCGAGGAGTTGGCGGCCGGACGGCTGGTGCGCATCGCCACCAGCGACGACACCACCGAGTACGAACTGCTCGCCGAGTCCGTGGACGCCCTGCGGATGCAGCGCACGGCTCCCTTCGTCGGCATCTCCGTCGGCTGACCCGCCGCCCACCCCACTCGATCAGGCGCACACCAGGGCAAATCGGTAGAATCTTGCCCATGGCGCAACCCTCGGTAGCACCGGAACTCGTCCTGGAAACAGAGACGGGCACCACCGTGATGATCCCGGGCCACGACTACCACGTAGGGCGTGACCCGCTGTGCGACATCGTCATCGACGACGACCGGGTCTCCTGGCACCACGCGGTGCTGAAGCCCGAGGACGGTCACTGGACGATCGAGGACGAGGACAGCACCAACGGCACCTACGCCGACGGCCGGCGCATCCGTGAGTGGGACGTCGGGCCCGGCAGCGTCATCCGCTTCGGCAATCCCGCCGACGGACCGCGCGTGACCCTGACCGGCCGTCCCGCCCCCGCCCCGCGCACCGCGGGACGCCCCTCCGCCGTCTCCATGCCGGCCCACACCGGCACCTACCGGCAGCCCACGACCGTACGGCCGCTGCCCTCCCGCACCGTCCGCATCGGCCGCGCCACCGACAACGACCTGGTCATCGACGACCTGGTGGTCTCCCGCCGGCACGCCGAACTGCGCGCCCTGGCCGACGGAACCTACGAGATCACCGACCTCGGCAGCCACAACGGGACATACCTCAACGGCAGCCCCGTCACCACCGCCCCGGTCGGCCAGGGCGACATCGTCGGCATCGGCCACTCGGCGTTCTGCCTCGTCGGCGACCAACTCCAGGAATACGTCGACACCGGTGAGGTCTCACTCGACGTGCAGGACCTCGCGGTCGCCGTCGACCACGGCCGCAAGACGCTCCTCGACCACGTGTCGTTCCCGGTGGGGGAGAAGTGCCTGCTCGCCGTCGTCGGCCCGAGCGGCGCCGGCAAGTCCACGCTCCTCAACGCCCTCACCGGCCAGCGGCCCGCCAACCACGGCACCGTCCTCTACGACGGCCGCGACCTCTACCGCGACTACGCCGAGCTGCGCCAGCGCATCGGCCTGGTCCCGCAGGACGACATCCTGCACGCGCAGCTGACCGTTCGCAAAGCCCTCTCCTACGCCGCCGAACTGCGCTTCCCGCAAGACACCGCCAAGGCCGAACGGCGCGCCCGGGTCGACGAGGTCATCCGCGAACTGGGCCTGGAGCAGCGCGCCGACCAGCACGTGCACAGCCTGTCCGGCGGCCAGCGCAAGCGCGTCAGCGTGGCACTGGAGCTGCTGACGAAGCCGTCGCTGCTGTTCCTCGACGAGCCGACCTCCGGACTCGACCCCGGCATGGACCGCTCGGTGATGCACATGCTGCGCGGCCTCGCCGACGACGGCCGGACCGTCATCGTCGTCACTCACAGCGTGCTCAGCCTGGACGTGTGCGACCGGCTCCTGGTGCTCGCGCCCGGCGGGAAGATCGCCTACTACGGACCGCCCGAGGACGCCCTGTCCTTCTTCGGCTTCGAGGAGTGGCCGGAAGCCTTCGAGGCCTTCGACCGGGACACGGAACGGGACTGGGCGGGGGAGTACCTCGTTTCGCCCTTCCACGGCCGGTACGTGGCCGACGCCTCCGCGCAGCCCCAGCAGCTCCGCTCCGAGCCCGTCGTCATCACCGCTCCGCCCCGGCCGCGCAGCCGCCGCGCCCAGCTCGGCACGCTGGTGCGCCGGTACGCGGCCGCGCTGAGCGCCGACCGCACCTTCCTGATCATCATGATCGCGCTGCCGTTCGTGATGGGCGCGATGGCGCGTGCCCTGGCGGGCGGCAGACTGACGCTCGACACGGCGATGAACGCGCTGCTCATCCTGTGCGTCGGCGCGGTCCTGACCGGGGCCGCCAACGCCGTGCGCGAACTCGTCAAGGAACGCGTGATCTACCAGCGGGAACGGGCGGTGGGCCTCTCCCGATCGGCGTACCTGATGTCCAAGGTCATTGTCCTGGGCGTCATCACCGTCCTCCAGGCGGTGGCGCTGACCCTGGTGGCGCTGCTCGGCGTCGACCTCAACGCACCCGGCGGCGAAGGCGTGCTGATGCCGCCCCTGGTGGAGATCACGGTCGCCGTCGCCCTGCTGGCGTTCACCGCGATGATGCTCGGCCTGCTCGTCTCCGCGCTGGTGCGCAAGGAAGAGGTGACGATGCCGCTGCTCGTGCTCATCGCCATCGTCCAGGTCGTCTTCTGCGGGGCCCTGCTGAAACTTGCCGCCACCCCCGGGCTGGAGCAACTGGGCTGGCTGGTGCCGGCGCGCTGGGCGCTGGCCGCGATGGCCGGGACCGTCGGGCTGGGCCGGATCGTGCCCGACGACCTGACGAAGGACCCGCTCTTCGAGCACTCGGCGGGCACATGGCTGCTGGACGTCGGAATGCTGGTCGTGCTGTCGGTGCTGTTCGGCTTCCTGGTGTCCCGGCTGCTGCGCCGGCACGAACCGGCCGTGATGCGGAAGTAGGGAGCGCCTGTGACGACTCCCGGATTCCGGCCCACACACGTCGTCCCGCAGCACGGGATGCCCGCCTGGGAGGCCCCCGACCCGTCCCGGCCCACCGTGGACCTGGATCCCCTGCTGCCGGTGCAGCTCATGGAGCGGCAGGGCGACTGGGGGCACGTGCTGTGCTTCAACGGCTGGTCCGCCTGGGTCGACGGCCGCCGCCTGGTCGCCGTACCGCAGGACCCGCCCGCGGCGGGCGGGCCGCTCACCCGCGCCGCCGACCCGCGGCCGCTGCTGGGCCGGGCGCAGGAAACCCTGGCGCGCTACTGCTCCGCGGTGGAGGACCTCGCGGGCGGCCTCGACCGGGAGGCGTTCCGCACCCGCACCCACGGCATGCGGATCGGCGTCGTCGTCGACGGCGAGTCCGTGTGGCTCTACGACTCCGCCCACGAGCACTGGGTGTACGCCGACGGGACCCGGATGACCACGTATGCGACGGACGATACGCCCGCAGCCCGACCGGCGTCCCGCCCGGCCGAACCGCCCGTGCATCCCCCGACGCGGGTGGCACCGCCCCAGGGCCCTGTCGGAACGCCGCGCGCCGAGGAGACCGTCCGCCCGCCCGACGCGCCTCCCCCCGCCCGGGGCGCCCCCGCAGGACCGACCCGGACGGCCCCGCCCGAGACGCCCGAGCCCTCGGAGGCTGCGCCCGCGGAGGCTCCTGAGCCGACTCGGGTGGTGGCCCCGGAAGCGCCCGAGCCGAAGGGGGCCGGGCCTGCCGAAGCCGCGGAGCCGACCCGGGTGGTGGCTCCGGGAGTGTCCGAGCCCATGCGGGTGGCGCGTGAGGAGACCCCCGAGTCCTCGCGGGCTGCGCCTCCTGAGGCGGCCCACCAGCCCACACGAGTGGTGCCACCCGGCGCTCCCGAGCCGGCGCGGGTCGGGTCCGCCGGCGCCGCCGAACCCACGCGCGCCGTGTCCTCCGAGGAGGGGGAGGGCGAGGACGCGGCGGATCGTCCGGCTGCGGCGCCGCCCACGCGGGTCGTGGGGCAGGAGCCCACCCGGGTCGTCTCGCCCGAGGGTGACGGCCGTTGAACCGCGAGACGAGTTTGTTCTCCGGGCGGCCCTCCGAGCTGGTCGGGCAGCAGATCGCCGGGTACCGGCTCGAGCAGGAGATCGGGCGGGGCGGCATGGCCGTCGTCTACCGGGCCCGCGACCTGCGCCTGGAACGCACCGTCGCCCTGAAGCTGCTCGCCCCGGAACTCGTGCGCAACGACACCTTCCGCCGTCGCTTCACCCACGAGTCCCGGGCCGCCGCAGCGATCGACCACCCGCACATCGTGCCGGTGTTCGAGGCCGGGGAGGCGGACGGCGTGCTGTACATCGCCATGCGCTACGTCGCCGGCAGCGACCTGCGGCACGTCCTCGACCGTGAGGGCCCGATGCCGCTCGTCACCGCCGTGCGCGTCGCCGCCCAGGTCGCCTCCGCGCTCGACGCGGCCCACGATCACGGGCTGGTCCACAGGGACGTCAAGCCCGGCAACATCCTGGTGTCCCGCGGCACCGACAGCGACCACCCCGAGCATGTCTACCTCACCGACTTCGGCCTGACGAAGAAGTCACTGTCGCTCACCGGATTCACCACGGTCGGCCAGTTCGTCGGCACACTCGACTACGTCGCCCCCGAGCAGATCTCCGGCAAGCCGGTCGACGCCCGCTGCGACGTGTACGGCTTCGCCTGCGTCGTCTTCGAGACCCTGGCCGGCCATCCGCCCTTCCTCCGGGACGACGACATGGCCCTGCTGTGGGCCCACCAGTACGACGAACCGCCGCCGCTGACCGAGGACCGGCCCGACCTCGACCCGCGGGTCGACCCCGTCCTGGCCCAGGCCCTCGCCAAGAGTCCCGACGACCGGTACCCGTCCTGTCTCGCCTTCGTCGCCGCACTGCGCGCGGCGACGACCGGCGGTGGCACCGGCGCCACCCGGTCGCCCACGCGGGTGGACCGGCAGTTGCCGGGCGCGGGGGAGGAGCGGCCCAAGCCGCCGCCGCGCTGGGCCGAACCGGTCTTCGTGCAGCGGACGTAGAGCGCGGCGTCAGCTCTCGCTGTCGGAGCGCACCTCGCCGCGCCGCCGTACGTGCCGCGCGAGCAGTGCCCCGGCGAACCCGGTCACCAGCCCCCACGGGACGGCCAGGCCGACGGCACCCCACAGCCGGGGTCTCAGGAACAGCTCACCCCCGAGACCGCCGCCCAGATCGCCGATGCCCAGCACGGACAGGCCGTAGTGCGCGGAGATGCGCCCGACGAGGCAGATCATGAACACCGTGAGCACGAGGGCGACCGCCATGTGCACGGCGTGCTGCCAGGCCCGCACCCGGGCCGGTGACCGGGCCGCCATCACGAACGCGGCGGACAGCAGCAGCACGACGTCGACGACCAGCAGCCACCACACCCGGCCGTCGTGCTCGGAGAGGGTCCGCAGGTTCAGCTCGGAGATGTCCGGGGTGCGCAGCACCTCGTCCAGCACATGAGGCATGGGCAGCCCGAACGGCCCCTCCACCTTGCCGTTCCAGGTGGCGCCGAGCCCGATCGTCAGCGCCAGCCACACCAGGTTCGGCAAGCCGAGCAGAATCACCGCGAACGTCTCCCGCGCGTGCCCCTTCGCCGTCGCGACGACCAGCGCGACGACCACGCCGATGACGACGCAGGCCAGCAGCAGCGCGACCATCGCGTACGCGGCCGGCCGCACCGACGCCTGGAAGCGCAGCAGCCCCGCGGGCAACGGGGCCCCGCGCGACACCAGCAGCGCCAGCACCAGCACACCGGCCAGCCACACGACGCCGACGAACACGGACAGCGGAACGTCGGTGGTGAAGCCGATCTCCGGTGAGGCGCCGAACAGGTCGCCGAGTTCACCGAGCGTGTCGTCCCCGAGGGAGATGTCGAAGGTGTGGCGGGCGGCGAGCGTCAGGCCGATCAGCGCGAGCAGCCACAGGGCCGCCACCCGGCCGGCCCAGCCGGCCAGCTCCGTGGCCCCGGCGACCGCGCGGTGCCGCAGCGGCCGGAGGAAGCCCCAGGCGATCACCAGCGCCCCGGTGAGCGTGACGGACAACGGAATCACCGTCAGGCCCGCCTGTGTGTCGGCGAGGTCGCCCGCGCTTCCGGCGAGCTTCACCGTGCCGCCGACAGCGGTGACCACGGTGGCCGCGACGACGGGGGCGAACGCGCCGTCCGGAAGGTCCGTGGCCCCGGCCGCCCACAGGCCCAGAGCGGCCACCACCGCCATGGCGAGCAGTCCGCCGAGCACCGTGACGAGGGCATGCGCCCAGCCATGGCGGGCGACGGCCCGCTCGCCGGAGGTGCGTGCCTGGCCGGAAGGGGTGCGCGAACTCACGCTGCCACGCTAAGGAGCCCCCGCCCCGGGCGCCCGCCGGAGGGGTCCGTCCGCGTCGGCTTGCGTGGCGTACGGGACTGGAGCACACAATGAGCTCGTAGTGGAAAAAGCGGCACACATCGGGATCAACCACTTCGAGTGTGTGAAGGCCGCAGAGAACCCACGCGGGAGAAGAGCTCGTGAGCGTCGATCCGCCGTCGTCCGACCGCCCCACCGGACCTCCCTCGGGCCCGCTGTCGGGTCCCTCCCAGCCGCCCTCGGGCGGCGGCCCGCCCTCGGAGCCGCCCAGCGGAGGCGGCAAGGAGCCCGAGCCCCGCCGACCGTGGTGGGGGTCCGTGCCCCGTGTCGCGATCATCGCCACCGCCGTGGTGGCCGCCGTGGTTCTGGCCGTGGTGCTCTCCCGGCCCGACGACGGCGGCACCGGTGCGTCCGACGGCGGTACCAGCACGTCCAGCGGCGAGGTCTTCCTCCAGCCCGCGGCCGACACGGGGCCGGACGAGTTCACCGAGTCGACGGTCGACGAGAAGAGCTCCGCCTCCCCGGTCGCCCCCTCGGGGGCCACCGAGTCGGCGCCGCAGAACGCCGTCCGGGGCGTGAAGGGGGATGCGCCCGGCCTGTACGGAGGCACCCGCAAGGTCGCCAGCTGCGATGTCGAGAAGCAGATCAAGTACTTCGAGGACGCCCCGGACAAGCAGCGCGCGTTCGCCTCGGTCGCCCGGATCCAGCCGTCCGAGGTTCCCGCCTACCTGCGTTCGCTCACCCCCGTGCAGCTCCGCATGGACACCCGCGTCACCAACCACGGCTACAAGGACGGCGCCCCGACCAGCTACCAGGCCGTCCTCCAGGCCGGCACGGCCGTCCTCGTCGACGACCGCGGTGTGCCCAAGGTGCGCTGCGCGTGCGGCAACCCGCTGTCCCCGCCGGTCGCCCGGCAGACCGCGCCGAAGACGACCGGCGACGCGTGGCCGGGGTACAAGCAGTCGAACGTCGTCATGGTGACGCCCGCGCCGGAGCCGGTCGACGTCTTCGTGATGTGCGAACCCGACGGCGAGTGGTTCGAGCGCCACAAGGGCGACACCGGCAAGAAGGACAACAAGACCGAGAAGCCGGACAAGCCCTCTCCATCGGCGAGCGTCACCACGCCCACGGCGCCGTCCGACCCGGCGTCGCCGCAACCGCAGCCCCCGAGTGATCCGCCGACCTCGGACACGGACACGTCCGGGCCGACGACGGACGAGCCGCCCTCGTCCGGCACCCAGCCGCCTCCGCCCGACAGCGACACCGGGGGTGACACCGGGAGCGACACCGGCGGCGGCACCACGGAAGAACAGGCCCCGGCCTCCTGACCCGGCCGGTCAAGCGGCGCGGACCACCAGGGCGTAGTCTCCGAGCCCGAGCAGCCGGTCGGCCGGCAGGTCGCCGTGCGCGGTGACGACCGCCTCGATGCGCCCCGTCTCCGGTTCGAACGCGACGTCCTGGACCGCGCCGAGCGTGTCGCCCGTCTCGGTGAGGATCCTGAGGCCCACGAGCTCGTGGTGCGGCGGCACCTCGGCCGGTGTTGCGGTCATGCGGACCAGTACCGCGTCCGGGCCGATGGCGTGCAGGGCGCCCCAGGCCAGCACGGTCTCCTTCCGGGAATGCCGGCCCCGCACCCGGACGTGTGTGACCACACCGGACACGGCGTCGACCGTCAGCGACCTCAGGGTGCCGACCTCCTCCGCCTCGGTCAGCGTCAGCACCGGCAGGCCACGCGCCTCGGAGAACAGCATCATGACGCCGTGCCCTCCCGCCCGGCGCGGAAGGCGTCGACCCGGGCGACGAAGGCCGGCAGGTCTTCGGCGACGTAACGGGTTGCGTCCGCCGGGATGACCAGGGCCCGGCCGGAGACCGCCAGTGTCTCGCCACGCGGGACGTACACCCGGTGCCGACGGCGTCTGGAGCCCTGCACCAAGGCTTTGGCGGCGGCGATCCGGAAGCCCACGACCCGGCCGCCGGCGCCGCCCTCGACGATCACGTCGAGCACCGTGCCGACCTCGGCGCCCTCATCAGTCAGCACCTTCGCGTGCAGCACCCGGCCCTGCTGGGCCTCGCGGCGGGCCACCACGGCGGACGTGTCCTGCAGCACGAGGGCGTCACGGATCATCACCGCGTACGGACCCAGCGCGTGCACCGCCGACCAGGGCAGGCTCTGCTTCAGCGGACCCGACAGCAGACCCCGGCCGCTGAGCGTGAAACCGGTGACCCGCCCGGCGGCCGCGTCGAAGACGGTGTCCTTGACCTGCGCGACGGCGTCGCCGCCCAGGGTGACCACCGGCAGGGTCGTCAGACTCCGTGCGGCCAGCAGCTCGTTCATCGCAGGCCCTTCCCGCGGGGCCGGCGCCGGACCGCTATGACGGTCCCCGACCGCCGGCCGGCCTGCACCGCGAGCGTCACCGCCGCGACAGCGGCGAGCGCCGCGATCACCACGACCAGCCATATCCACCAGGCCACCGCGCACCTCCGGCGATCCGGCCCGGCCGCCCTCGGCCGGCCCTGAGTCCTTCCGAGTGCCCCGCGGACGGGGGACAATGCCCTGGCTACCGAACGGGCGGAGAACTGTCAGGACTGCGAAGCCCGGCTCGGGGTACGAGCACTGTGCAGAGCGTCCGGCCAGCCCGGCTTCCCAGAGAGAAAAGAATGATCGACCACCTGGACGGGGCAGTGATACCGACTGGTTTCGACGTGCCCGTTGAACCGCTGAGGCGAGCGGCACACTACACCGGCGAGCAGGGCTGCATCGCCGAAGCGCGGTCCTTCGCCGCGCTCTTCCTCGATCAGCTCAGGACCGAGTGGTGCGCGCGTATCGACGAGCGCGTCGACGGCGCCGTACTGCTGGTGGTGAGCGAGCTGGTCACCAACGCCGACCGGCACAGCAACGGGCCGTACATCCTGGAGCTCGTCGGCACCGACACCGCGGTGACGGTGTCGGTCTACGACAGCAGCTCCGCACTGCCGCGCATCTTCCCCCGCAATCCCGAGCGCATCGGCCGGCACGGCCTGGAGATCGTCCACGCGCTCGCCGAGCAGGTCAGTGTGGAACGGGTGCCGGTGGGCAAGCGGGTCCGCGCCGTGCTGCCGCTCTCCGAGACAGCCAAGCGGTGAACCGGCCGGGCGAGAGCATCACCCGGACGGCGCACATGGTCCCCATCTGTCTGGTTCCGCTCGGTCTCTCAGCGGGCGCGCTCTCCTGATGAGGCTGCTGCGAACGCGGTCACGGGTGCCGCCCCACTCCCGCGTGGAGGACGGCACCCGCTGGCCGGACGACGGTGTCAGGCGCAGCCCAGCTCGCCCAGCATGCCCTCGCGCAGCCGCGTGATGATCCGCTTGATCAGGCGGGACACGTGCATCTGCGAGCAGCCGAGCCGCTCACCGATCTCCGCCTGGGTGGCCTCCTCCACGAACCGCATGTGGATGATCTGCCGGTCGCGCTCGCTCAGCTCCGCCATGAGCGGGGCGAGCGAGTGGAAGTCCTCGACGAGCCGCAGCCCGTCCTCCTCCACGCCGATGAAGTCGGCCAGGACCGCCTCGCCGCCCTCCGGACCGTCGCCGGTGAGCGCGGCGTCCAGCGACGACGAGTTGTACCCGTTCGCCGCGATCTGCCCCTCCACCACCTGGCGCTCGGAGATGTTCATCAGCGTGGCCAGCTCGGCGACCGTCGGCTCGCGGTCCAGCCGGCTGGCGAGCTCCTCGCGGGCCTTGGCCAGCTCCACGCGCAGCTCCTGCAGCCGCCGCGGCACGTGCACCGCCCACGTCGTGTCCCGGAAGAAGCGCTTGATCTCGCCGACGATGTACGGCAGCGCGAAGGAGGTGAACTCGACCTCACGCGAGAGCTCGAACCGGTCGATGGCCTTGATCAGACCGATCATGCCGGTCTGGACGATGTCCTCCATGTCGTCGCCCCGGCCCCGGAACCGTCCGGCCGCGAAACGCACGAGTGACATGTTCATCTCGATCAGGGTGTTGCGCGCGTACTGGTACTCGTGCGTGCCCTCTTCGAGTTCCGTCAGGCGCTGGAAGAACTGGCGGGACAGCTCCCTCGCGTCCCGCGGGGCCACGGACCGCGGGTCCACGACGCCAGGCAGTGCTCCGTCACCCGCGCTGGCTTCGGTGTTCTCTTCGGCGACCTGTGCCTTCGACCGGATCACGGCGGTCTCCATTACCTCTCCCACGAACGTCACGGCGACATCTGCATAGGTACTCCCGGGTTGCGGGTACCCGGGTTGAGGCGCACCATGCCCGAAGATTTTCCTACGGGCGCAATCGGAAGGAATGTCACCTTCTGTGCCCGTCGCGGGCGCGGTGATTCCACCGAGGGCGGAACGCCTGGCCCTTCCCCCGGCGACCGGGATTCCTAGGCTGGAGAAGTGAGCAACCACCTGCCGAACGCAGCCCGAGTCATCCCCCTGCGCCCGCACGGCGCGCGTCCCGCCGGCGCACCGCCGCGCAAGGCGCCGCCGGCCCCCGCCGCGAAGGAGCCGCTGTGGCGGGACCTCGTGGGCGACGTCCTGCGCCGTGAACGCCTCGCGCAGGAGCGCACGTTGAAGGACGTCGCCGACGAGGCGCGGATCTCCATGCCCTACCTCTCGGAGGTGGAGCGCGGCCGCAAGGAAGCCTCCTCCGAAGTCCTCGCGGCCGCCGCCCACGCCCTCGGACTGAACCTCGGCGACCTGCTGACGAGGGCGCAGGGAGAACTGACCCGCGTCACCTCGCGCCACGCGGGCGGCAGCCACCGCGGGATGTCCACCGCGTCGCACGACGGAATGTGCCTGGCCGCCTGAACCGTATGTCCGGCCGGCGCCTCAGACCTTCACGAGGCGCCGGCTCAGCACCTCGTCGGCCAGCCCGTAGCCCACCGCCTCCTGCGCGGTGAACACCTTGTCGCGGTCCATGTCGGCGCGCAGGGTCGCCACGTCGTGGTGGGTGTGCCGGGCCAGCACTTCCTCCACCTGGGAGCGGATCCGCACCATCTCCTTGGCCTGGAGCGCCAGGTCGGACACCATGCCGCGCTGCCCGCCCGCGGCCGGCTGGCCGAGCAGCACCCGCGAGTGCTCCAGCACGAACCGCCGCCCCGGATCCCCGCCGGCCAGCAGCACCGCCGCCGTGGAGGCCGCCTGCCCGACGCAGAACGTGGAGATGGGCGCCTGCACGAACGTCATGGTGTCGTAGATGGCCATGAGTGAAGTGAAGGAGCCGCCCGGGGAGTTGAGGTAGATCGCGATCTCGCTCTCCGGGGACGACGACTCCAGGTGGAGGAGCTGGGCGATGACGACGTTGGCCACGCCGTCGTCGATCTCGGTGCCGAGGAAGATGATCCGCTCGTTGAGCAGCCGGCTGAAGACGTCGAAGGAGCGCTCGCCCTGCGGGGTCCGCTCGATGACGTTCGGAATCGTGTAGCTCCCCATCACTGCAGCCCCATCCTGCGTCGCGTCGCGGCCGGGCGGACGTCGGAGAGGGACTCCACGACCCGGTCCACCATGCCGTACTCCCTGGCCTCCTCGGCCGTGAACCAGCGGTCCCGGTCGCCGTCCCGGGAGATGGTCTCCGGGCTCTGGCCGGTGTGTTCGGCGGTGATCCGCTCGATGGTCCGCTTGGTGAACTCCAGGTTCTCCGCCTGGATCTCGATGTCGGCGGTGGTGCCGCCGATGCCCGCGGACGGCTGGTGCATCATGATCCGCGCGTTCGGCAGGGCGTAGCGCTTGCCCGGTGCGCCGACGCTCAGCAGGAACTGGCCCATGCTGGCCGCGAAGCCCATGGCCAGCGTGGACACGTCGTTCGGGATGAGCCGCATCGTGTCGTAGATGGCGAGGCCCGCGTGGACCGCGCCGCCCGGGCTGTTGATGTACAGGCTGATGTCGGTGTGCGCGTCCTCCGCGGACAGGATGAGCAACTGGGAGCAGACCCGGTTTGCGGAGACCTCGTCGACCTGGGTGCCCAGCAGCACGATGCGCTGCGCGAGCAGCTGTGCGGCCAGTTGGTCGTCGAAGCGGGTCGGAGGGGTGTCGCCCTCCTCCGCCCGCGGGGCGAGTGTCGTCAGTGGAGTCATGGGTTCTCCTCGTCGCGGCGACAGGTGCCGCGGACGTGTCGGGGAGGTGCCGTCGACTTCACTCTCGGCCTCGGACGATGCCCGCGAACGGTTTCTCTGCCTTCGGCAGATCCGCTACCGGCAGAGCCGGCAGGCGCGGCCGTTCTCACTCGTGGGGCAGCACCTGAATTCGCCGGCCCCCGGCCGATGAGTTCCGGGGCGAGGGCCGGTCGACAGTGGTGACAGCGTTCCAGCGCCCAGGAGGACTCATGACCACCGATGGCTTCACCACGTGTCTCTGGTTCGACGGCCAGGCCGAGGAGGCCGCCCACCACTACGTCTCCATCTTCAAGAACTCCGGCATCGGCAGGACCGTGCGCTATCCCGAGGGGGCGCTCCAGCCCGCGGGCAGTGTGATGACCGTCGAGTTCACGGCCAACGGTCACCGGTTCCTCGGGCTCAACGGCGGCCCGCAGTTCAAGTTCACCGAGGCCACCTCCTTCATGATCTTCTGCGAGGACCAGGAGGAGATCGACTACTACTGGACCAGGCTCACCGAGAACGGTGGCGAGCCCGGCCCCTGCGGCTGGCTCAAGGACAGGTTCGGCGTGTCCTGGCAGGTCGTCCCGGACCGGCTCGACGAGATGATCAGCGACTCGGACCCGTCGAAGGCGGCCCGGGTGACCCAGGCGTTCATGGCGATGAGCAAGTTCGACATCGCCACCCTGGAGAAGGCGTACGCGGGCGAGTGAGGTGCCCCGCGGGGGCGGAGCCTCCTTCCGCCCCTAAGCCGTCTCGGCCAGGATCTCCCCGATCACATGCCGGGAGTTCGCCGCGACCGGCGGGTTCGTGTCCCAGTAGTAGGGCAGCGCGATGACCGCGATCGACAGGGCCCAGCCCCGCCCCCGTGCCCATTCGGCTTCTCCGGCGCCCACGGCCTCGCGGAAGACGCCGCGGGCCGCGGCCGGCAGCAGGCACCAGGCGCTGATGAGATCGACGGCGGGATCCCCGACCCCCACCGTGCCGAAGTCGATCACGGCGCTCAGCCGCCCGCCCGTGACCAGGAGATTGCCGGCCATCAGGTCGCCGTGAGCCCAGAGCGGCGGGCCGGTGTGCTCCGGGGCCCGCAGGGCCTCCTCCCACGCCTCCGTCACCGCGGCGGTGTCGACCCGCCCCGCGAGACGCCCGAGCGCCTCGCGCAGGTAGGGGTCCCGGGCCGCCAGTGGCACTCCCCGGTAGCCGAGGGGGCCCTCCGACGCGTCGATGCGGCGCAGGGCCGTGACATACGCCGCCAGGTCGCCGGCGAGCAGCGCGGGCTCCTCGAGCCTGCCGGGCACCGGATTGCGGCCGTCCAGCCAGCTGTAGACCGACCAGGGCCACGGGAACCCGTCGCCGGACACGCCCCGGCCGAGGGGCTCGGGTGCGGCGGCGGGCAGTTCCGGGGCCAGCCGGGGCAGCCAGCGCGACTCGTGCGCGATGGCCTCCACGGCGCGGGGATGCCGGGGAAGCCGTACGACCTTGTCCGCGCCGAGGCGGAACATGGCGTTCTCCGTACCGGAGGACTCAAGCCGCCGCAGGGGCAGCCCGGCCCACTGCGGGAACTGCTCCGCGATCAGCCGGCCGACGAGCGAGCCGTCGATGTCCAGCTCGTCCTCATGCATTCGCACTGCGCACATGGTTGCCCATTCGAGCGGTCAACGCGCCGCCTGTCGAATGGTTTTGGTGATCTCGCGGGCGATGCGCAGGATCCCGGGGGAACGCACCGGGCACGGCTTCGGCTTGGTCGTGGTGGGGGCCAGGCAGAAGTGCAGATAGTCGTCGTCGCGGTGCAGGGCCGTCCGGTCGCGGCCGGGCTGTGTGCACAAACCGGGGCGGGCGCGCTCGTAGGCCGTGCACGGCAGGTACTGCGTCCACGCGTAGCGGCCGGTGGCGGAGCTCACCGTTTTCCCGGCGTCCGCCACGAGGCCGCCCGAGGCGGCGGCCCGCTGCTCGTAGAGCGCGTTGACGCGGCGGACCCGGTCGGGGGTGATCGGATCCGGGCCCTGGGACACCCACACGATCCTCGGGCCGCCGCCGCCCCCGGCCGCGGTGATCTGCTCGCTGAGCCGGCGTGCGTCGGCGTCGTAGCGGCTGAAGTACCGGGCCGGTGACTTGTCGTAGGTGATGCCGTCCATGCACGGCGTGTAGCCCCAGGAGTTCCCCCAGAACTGCAGGACCACGAAGTCGGGCCGCAGCCTGCGCACCAGTGCGGCGGCCTTGTCCGCGGCCGGCACCAGGGACCGGTCGGCGGTGCCTTCCAGGTAGTCGCACAGGGTGGTGCCGGAGTACGGGACGCCGGTGTACCGCGCCTTCAGGTCCCGGCGTAACTCCTGGCCGAGGACCTTCTGGCCCTCCATCGCGAGCGAGTCGCCGAGGTACAGCACCGTGGGTGCCTTCCCCGGCTGCGGACCTGGGGAGGCGGGGGCCCGCTGGTGGGTGGTGGCCGACGCGCGCGGCGCGGCCGGTGCGGGCTCCTCGGGTCCGGACGCGGGGTCCCCGCACCCGCCGAGGAGCACCCCGGCCAGCAGTACTCCCACGACCCACGGCTTGCGCATACGGTAACTCCCGCCCCGGCCACCGAATCGGCACTCAGGCAAGCACAGCCGGGCGCCGGGGGGAAGACGTACGCCGGACGGAATGGCCAGGACCGGCCGGTCGCGAACCGCGAGGGGCGGTGCGGCAGCCGGGCGTGACCGGCGCGGGTCCGCTCGGCGCGCGGGGCGGCCCCGGGGTGACTAGCGTGAGGAAGCGGACGATTCCGCTCATCCGGAGAGGGCCGTAGCCATGGCCGTGCAACCTGAAGGAACCCCATGCTGGGCCGACGCGATGTTCAGCGACCTCGAAGGGGCCAAGAACTTCTACGGCGGCGTCCTCGGCTGGACCTTCGCCGAGGCGTCGACGGAGTTCGGCGACTACACGGAGGCCTACGCGAACGGCAAGGCGGTCGCCGCCGTCGTTCCGCCCATGCCCGGCCAGGAGGGCCTGTCGCAGTGGTGTCTGTACTTCGCCGCGGACGACGCGGCCGCCACCGCCGCCCGGATCCGTGACCACGGTGGCGAGGTGCTGATGGATCCCATGCGGGTCGCCGACTTCGGCACCATGTGCCTGGCCCGCGACCCCGGCGGCGTCGTCTTCGGCGTCTGGCAGGCGGGTACCCATGAGGGCTTCCAGGCGATGGCCGAACCCGGCGCCTACACCTGGGCGGAGGTCTTCACCCGCGAGCCCGGGAAGTCCGACGCGTTCTTCCCCGCCGTCTTCTCCTACCGGCAGCGGGACATGGAGGACGGCGAGATGGACTTCCGGATCTACGACCTCGGCGAACGCACGGTGCTGGGCCGGATGGAGATGGGCGAGGACTTCCCGCCCGAGATGCAGCCGTACATCAACGTGTACTTCACCGTGGAGGACTGCGACGAGGCCGTGGCGAAGGCCACCGAGCTCGGCGGCGTGCTGCGGTTCGGTCCGATGACCACCCCGTTCGGCCGGTTCGCGGCGATCAGCGACCCGCAGGGCGCGAACTTCTCGGTGATCGACATCACGAAGACCGAGGGAGAGATGCCGAAGCTGACCGACGTGGCTTGAGGCGCCGGCCCGCACCCGGACCTCCCGGCCGGACGGCTGCCGCGGCCATGGCATGATCGAGCGCATGCGTGAACGTGTTGTGGCCGCGTGCGACGGGGCTTCGAAGGGAAATCCCGGGCCCGCGGGCTGGGCCTGGGTCGTCGCCGACGCTTCCGAGACACCGGAGCGGTGGGAGGCGGGGCCGCTCGGCAAGGCCACCAACAACGTCGCCGAACTCACCGCGCTGGAGCGCCTGCTGACGGCGACCGACCCGGACGTGCCGCTCGAGATCCGGATGGACTCGCAGTACGCGATGAAGGCCGTCACCACCTGGCTGCCCGGCTGGAAGCGCAACGGCTGGAAGACCTCCGCCGGCAAGCCGGTCGCCAACCAGGACCTCGTGGTGCGCATCGACGAGCTCCTGGACGGCCGCTCGGTCGAGTTCCGCTACGTCGCCGCCCACCAGGTCGACGGCGACCGGCTCAACGACTTCGCCGACCGCGCCGCCAGCCAGGCCGCCACCGTCCAGGAGCCCGCGGGCAGCGGCCTCGGCTCTCCCGAGCCGCCGCCCGCCCCGGACACCCCGGCCAAGGCCCCCCGCTCCCGCCCGCGCGGCGGCGCGGCCCGGACCGCGAAGACCGCAGCGGGGAAGGGCTCCGCGCGCACGATCAAGGCGAAGTTCCCCGGCCGCTGCCAGTGCGGCCGCTCGTACGCGGCGGGCGAGCCCATCGCCAAGAACGACAGCGGCTGGGGCCACCCGGAGTGCCGCTCGGGCGCGACCGTCTGATCAGACGTCGAACGTGTAGTGCGGCGTGTGGTCCAGTAGATCCGCCGGGCTCATGTCGTGCCACGGCCGCATCGTCTCGTTGAAGTCGATCACGTTCGGCGTGCCGGCGGCCGGCAGGTAGCCGGAGCCGGGGTGCCGGCGCTGCCACTCGGCCCACAGCTTGTCTATGTACGCGTGGTGCAGCCAGAACACCGGATCGTTGGGGGAGGCCCCGGTGGCCATGTGCCCGCCGACCCAGACGTGGACGCGGTTGTGCAGGTTGACGCCCCGCCACCCTTCGAGGTGGTTGCGGAAGCCGTCCGAGCCGCTGTTCCAGGGCGCCATGTCGTACGTGGACATCGCCAGCACCGAATCGACCTCGGCCCGCGTCGGCAGCTCCCGTACCCCGGCACCGAGGGAGCGCCGCAGGAACGTACGGCCGTCGACCCGCACGATGATCGGCCAGTTGCCGCCGGACGCGGTGAACGGCCCGTCCGTAACCCGGCCGTCCCGCTCCCGGCCGGTGCCCCCGAGGAAGTCGGGAGCCCACAGCGAGGCGCGCGGCGTGCGGTCGACGGTCCAGTCCCAGTAGGGCAGTGTCACCGACGCGTCCACCGACTGCAGCGCCCGCTCGAACTCCAGGAGGAATCTTCGGTGCCAGGGCAGGAAGGACGGTGAGCGGTGCCCGGTCCGTTCGCCGTTGTCGGTGTCGGAGACGATGAACGCGTTGTGCGTCGTGACGAACTCGTCGTAGCGGCCGCTGCGCTTCAGCTCCAGCAGCGCGGCGACGAAACGCCGCTTCTCGTCGACGGTCAGGGTGGACTGGTTCTTGCGGACAGCCATGTGCGGGTGCTCCAGATGCCTTGCGGGGCGGGTCAGTTGGCGGGGAAGGGCAGCAGGGGTGCGCCCTGCAGCTCGTCCACCGCGGCACGGGCGGCGGCGCGCGGGGTGGGCACCGGGTCGTAGTGGCTGACGACGCTGATCCAGCTGCCGTCGGCGTTGCGCATCACGTGCAGCTCGACACCGTCGACGAACACCGCGTATCCCGCGCCGTGGTGGTCGTGGTGACCGGACCCGGTGGCCGGCCGGCCCTGTATCCGGCGGCCCTTGTAGACCTCGTCGAAAGTCCCGGGGGAGTCGTGGTGGCCGGCGGCCGAGGCGGGGGTGAGGGCGGACAACGTCCCCGCACTCGTGGCGAGGACGGCCGCGGCGGTGAGCGCGCTGCGACGGCTGAGTTCCGGCATGCGGACCTCCTGGGTGGGTTCGGCTGATGACCCCGCATGCCTATCGGCCCGCCCGCCACCGGGAGAAATCCACGCGAGCCGGTTGGCTGCGATCCGGGCAATTCCCCTTATGTCGTGCAAGGTTGAACGAAGATGATCTTGCTGCGAGGAGTCTGCGCCCGGGAGTGGAAGGGGAAGTTCCACCCGCGGAGGGTGCCGTGGCGGATGTTTCTGCCGGTGCGGCCAGCCGTCCGTGGTACGCGTCACGCCGCAAAAGTGGCGCGATTCGACGGTCCGGCCCGCGATGCCCGCGCGGTGCCACCCCGCGTCGGCAATCGACAGCTCTCGGTAATCCTCACAGGTGTGCGTAACCTGCCCCGCTACGTGCACTTGCCCCAGGAGCGCATGTTCGCCTTGCTCGGCCGGCGCCACTCGCCCCGGCCGTGCAGGCGTACCTGGCTCCTCAGCCGAACAACCGGTCCAGGAACGTGTTGCCGTACACGCGGTGCGGATCGAGCCGGTCCAGCACGGCGTTCGCATCCGCCCACGCGGCCGGGCCGACCGCCGCCGGGACGACGCCGCCCAGTACCTCTTCGTCGCTCCACGCCTCATCGTCCGTGTACGCCCAGCCCTTGGACCACTCCACCCGGGTGAGCGCATGGCCGCCGTCGAACGTACGCAGCAGGAACCGCTCGAGCTCGCGCAGGAACGCCTCCGCGTCCGGCGTGCCCGGCAGGGTCAGGACGTCCAGCCACACGGCCGTGTCCCACTCGGCGTGGTCCTCGGGCGGCCGGAGTGCCGACAGCAGCGGCGGACGGGCCCCGGCCACCCCGGCGTCGGCCGGGTCGTCCAGGCCGGTCACCCGGATCTCCACCGAGCCGTTGACCGGGAAGCTGCCCCGGGCGGCGTACGCCGTCAGCCGCTCCCGGTAGAACGCGGCGAACTCGGAGACGATCCGCTGCACCCGGTCCCGCGAGGTGAGGACCGCGTAGCCGTTGGCGTGCACCCGCAGCGTGGTCGGCTTCAGATACAGCAGCGTGTTCTTGGACGGCCCCCAGAGGTCGGCGGACAGCGTCGTCACCAGCCCGAGCGCGGCGGTCTCGTACTGCGCGGTGCCGAGCACCGGCGCGAGGTACCAGGCCGCGTCCGACGTCATCCGGCCGGCCAGCTCCGCCACCGGCCCCGGGATGTTGTCCGAGAACGGGTAGTTGTAGGGCCGGGTCACCTTCCGCGAGGTCAGCGGCCGGCTGGGGGAGACGCTCCACACCTTCAGCCAGGGATGCTCCGTGAAGGCGAACCAGATCGCCTCGACCCGCCCCGCCGCGTCCAGGAAGCTCGCGAAGGTCCGCCCGTGGCCCTGCCCGGGCGCGGCGAACAGCTCCCCGGCCGGGATGTCCGTACGGCTCACGCACCGCAGGTTCGTGTTCACGCCGACGCGCAGCACCACCTCGGTGACCAGGGACCGCCCGAGATGTGTCAGCAGCGCGGCGCAGTCCGCCCCGTCGCGGTGGAAGGTGCGCAGCGCGTACGCACCGGCCCGGTCGTCCCACACCAAGGCCGTGAGAGAGAGGATCAGATTGCTCAGCGAGCCGTAGGTGTGCCCGGGCCGCCGCTGCTCGCCCCGCGCGGGGACCGCGGTGCCGTGCCCGTCGACGGCCAGGACCCCGCCCAGGGTGAGCACACCGGGAGCGGGTGTCGCCGTGACGCCGAGGCCGTGTTCCTCCAGGAAGGCGAGCAGGTCCTCCATGGTCACGCCCGTCCCGGCGCGTACGGCCGTCGGGGAGTCCAGGGCGAGGCCCGTGAGGTGGGCCGCGGTGTCGACCAGGAGGACCGGCGCCCCGGACGGCGTCCCCTCCGTCACCGTCAGAGGCGACCAGCCGTGTGCGGCGCCCCGGGCGCGCACCCGCCACCCGTGCCGCCACGCCCAGTTGACGACGGTGACCACCTGGTCCGGGCTGTCCGGCGCACAGGCCCACAGGCCGTCGGCGGTGATCTCGCCGACCCAGTTCCGGTACGCCGAGCGGTACAGCGCGACGTCCGCGGGGAAGTCCGGCAACTCCGCCGCGGCGGCCGCGGGATCCGCCGGCAGGCCGGGCACGACGGCCAGCGCGGCGGCGGTGCGGAGGAAGCCCCGGCGCGTCCAGCGCGGATCGTCCGACGGCGAGTTGCTCACTGCGTCATGGGTCACGGGGAGTCACGCTAGGGGCCGGTGGACACGTGACAGGTTCCTGTCGCCTTTTCTCACTCGTGTGAGTGAATCGGGTGAGGTCGACGGGCCGGACCGGCGCGTTCCGCGCGGAGCGTTGCCGGATGACAGACTGACGCCCATGGACGAGCGCACATTCGACAGGTCGGGTCAGCACGCCTCCGTCATCGGTCTGGGCACCTGGCAGCTGGGTGCCGACTGGGGAGACGTCGACGACAAGGAAGCCCTCGCGGTTCTGGAGACGGCGGCCGAGGCCGGGGTGACCTTCTTCGACACCGCCGACGTGTACGGCGACGGCCGCAGCGAGCAGACCATCGCCACGTTCCTCAGCGGCCGCCCGGACCTGCACGTCATGGTCGCCACCAAGATGGGCCGCCGGGCCGACCAGATCCCCGCCAACTACGTGCTCGACAACTTCCGCGCCTGGAACGACCGCTCCCGGCGCAACCTCGGCGTCGACCGCATCGACCTGGTGCAGCTGCACTGCCCGCCGACACCCGTCTACGCCACGGACGAGGTGTTCGACGCGCTCGACACCCTGGTCGAGGAGGAGCGCGTCGCCGCCTACGGCGTCAGCGTCGAGACCTGCGAGGAGGCGCTGACCGCCATCGCCCGGCCGAATGTGGCGAGCGTGCAGATCATCCTCAACCCCTTCCGCATGAAGCCCCTGCGCGAGGTGCTCCCCGCCGCCCGTGAGGCAGGCGTCGGCATCATCGCCCGCGTCCCGCTGGCCTCCGGCCTGCTGTCGGGCAAATACACCCGGGACACCGTCTTCCCGGACAACGACCACCGCACCTACAACCGGCACGGCGAAGCCTTCGACCAGGGGGAGACCTTCTCCGGGGTCGACTACGTCACCGGTGTGGAGGCGGCCGCCGAGTTCGCGGCGCTCGCCCCCGAGGGCTACACCCCGGCCCAGTTGGCCCTGCGCTGGATCGTCGAGCAGCCCGGCGTCACGACCGTGATCCCCGGCGCGCGCTCACCCGAGCAGGCCCGGGCCAACGCGGCCGCCGCCCGCCTCCCGGAGCTGCCCGGCGAGACGCTGACGGCGATCCGCGACCTGTACGACCGGCGCATCAAGGGCCAGGTCGAATCCCGCTGGTGAGGCCGGTTCTCACGGCTCCAGGAGCAGCTGCCTCTCCAGCTCCTGGTCGCCGGAGGCGGCCCCGTCGTCCCGTGCAGTGAAGGCCTGGGTGAGCGTGTCGCTCGCCCGCCGCACGGCCTCCGGGCTGCCCTGCACGGTGACGGTCACCGGCGCGGACAGCCGAGCGGAACCTTCTCCGTCGCCCCCGGCGGAACTCGCGTCCGTCTCCCCGTCGAAGGTCGCCATGTGCACCGTCGCGTTCTCGTCGGCGGGAAGCTCGTCCGGTGACCCGAACGTGCCTTCCAGAGCGCGGACGACCGCTCGCGCGTCGGCGGCGCCTCCGCCGCTGAGCGTCACGGTGAGCTGGGTACCGGACATGCGTCCACGACCTCCTCGGTTCTGCGTCATTCGCGTCGTCCGTGTAACCGCCCCCTGATCGCTCAAACCGCCGCGAGCCTGGGGACGACGACTCGTTCCGGGGAACCTGGGAAAGAGGAGGGCTCAGGTCTCACACCGGGAGGAACCGTGGCGGACGCGGCAGAGGGCGGGGTCATGCGCCGGGGGCGCAACGAGACGGAGGAGGAGAGAGCGGACCGGATGTGGCAGGAGCTCATCCAGGAGGTCCGCGTGGCGCAGATGGGCGTGCAGATCCTGTTCGGCTTTCTGCTCACCGTGGTGTTCACGGAGAAGTACGGGGATCTTTCCGACACCGACCAGACGATCTATCTCGTGACGGTCGTCCTGGGCGCCTGCGCGACCGGGGCGCTCATAGGCCCGGTGTCCCTGCACCGCCTCGTCTCCGGGCGGCGCGTCAAACCCCAGGCGGTGCGGCTGGCCTCCCGGCTCACCCTGCTCGGCCTCGTGCTGCTGCTCGCCACGACGACCGCCTCACTGCTGCTGATCCTGCGCGTGGCCACGCACGACGGCTTCGTGCCCTACCTGGTCGCCGGCGTGGTCGGCTGGTATCTGCTGTGCTGGTTCGTCCTGCCGCTGTGGACCCGGTACCGCCACACGTCGAGATGACGGCACCGTCGCCGGCGGGCAGGACACGTCCCCCAGCGTGTCCCGGACGTCGCCGGCGGCCCGGACCCGCCGCGATTCAGCCCCCGGCGAGAACGCCCGCCAGGAAGTCGTCGACATGGACCTCCTCGCGGCCCGGCTGCACCACCTCGTAGGTCTCCCGCAGGAACGCCGCGAACCCCGGCGCCCACGCGAACACCACCGCGTGGTGCCGGCCGCCGTCGGGGCGGGCGTCGCCGAGGAACTCCATGCGCAGCTCCCGCCACATCCCCTGCGACTCGGGGCGCATCCGCACGTCGCCGACCCCGACCGGACGCAGCAGCGCGTCACCGAGCATCTCGCGGTCCAGCTGCCACCGGGCGAGGACGCGGCCGTCGTGGCTGAAGACCACGGTGACGGCGAACGGGTCCGCGGCGTCGTAGCTCAGGTGGGCGAGCACGGAGAAACGGTCCGTGTCGCCCGCCTGGAGCTGCACCACCAGGGTCTTGTGGACGAACGAGTTCACGAGAGGGCCTCCGGGAAGAACCGACGTAGAGCCCTCTAGTACCCCCGATCCAGCCGGAATGCTCAGCCGACCGGGTGATTCCCGCGAGCACCGCGCAGCGACTCGATGCATACGGCGACGGCCCGCTGGAGATCCTCCAGACGCTGCACCATGTCGTCCTCGTAGAACTCCCCGGCGTCGTCGAAGGTCAGCTCCTCGAACACCTTGGTCGCCTTCTGCAGGCTGCTGTAGAACTTCGTGCGCCGCTCCTGCACCCGCAGACCCGGGTCGGCCTCCACGACCTCGACGACGAGGGACTTCATCGCGCCGTACGCCTCGGCGGCCCACTCGCCGGCGTCCTCGCCCTCGTCCAGCTCGTCGATCAGCGACAGGTGCCGCTCGGCCTCCTGACGCAAGTCGGCGGGCGCGTCGACGGTCTGCCCGGCGGGCGTCTTGAACTGCCCCGACTCGGCGATCTGGCGCACGTATCCGATCCGGTCGGCCGCCCTGCTCTCCCCGGCGACGGCCTTCTTCAGCTCGTCGGTGCGCACCACGTCACGGGCCAGCTCCGACTGGAGGTCCGGGTCCTCGCGGACCCGGTCCAGCAGGGCCTGGCGGGCCGCGCGGGCGGTGGAGGGGTCGGCGAGGATCGCGGCGCGCAGAGCGGTGGGGTTCTCGGCGACCTCCAGGGCCTTGGTGGGCCGGATGCCCTCCGCCTCGGCGGCCTCGGTGATGGCGGTGCCGCGCTCGGAGGTCGCGCTGTTGCGGGAGACGTAGTAGCTCAGCCACACGTCGGCGTCCGGCAGGTCCACCTCCTGACCCGGCGTCAGCGCCTCGAAGTGCGGGACCATCCCGTCGTCGGCCGCCCGGTCCCAGGCCTTGTAGTAGCGCATGACCCGCTCCGGGGAGCAGCCGGCGAGTTCCGCGAACTCCTTGGCGGACACCTTCGGCGTCTCGTCCGCGCCCTGCCCGCCGGGCCGCACACTGCGCGCCACCTTCAGCCCGAAGGCCCACCCCCCGGTCCGGGCGTACGCCCCGAACTCCCGCGCGTCCCGCGCGACCGGGTCGGAGACGGGCGCCGGGGCAGCGGGGGACGTCTCGGGCGGGGTCATGGCTACGGTCACGGACGACTCTCCAGAGGCGGGGCGGGCGGGACTGCACGAGGTGCGGACGGAAGCCTAGCGGCACCCGCTGACCTCGCCGTTTCCCCGCCCGCGCGGCCCGGCCGAAAACCGTTGTGTCGGCCGGTCCAGGGTGCGCGAGGATGCCCGGCATGGTGCGACAGGAGACGGCCGGCACGCTGCGCCGCTGCGCGGAGTGCGGCGGCTACGCGTACGGCGGTGCCCCCGCCTGTGGCGTCTGCCGTGACCTGGTGGACGGCATCGTCGAGGGGGAGTGGGCCGCCTTCCTGCGGCAGTGGGACACCGCCGCGGGCGGCGACCAGGAGCGGGCACTGGCCGGGATGGTCGCGGCCGAACCCGACCGGCACGACTGGCGGATCGTGGACGCCGCCCTCGACCGGCTGGTGTGCCCCGACTGCGGCGACCGGCTCGCCCGGGGGCCGGCCGGCTGCCCGGGCTGCGACCTGGCGCACGGCTTCCGCTACGCCGCGATCGAAACGGACCGGCCGGGCGTCCCGCCCGGCAACGAACACGCGATCCGGGTCAACGTCTCGGTGGTGCGCAGGCCCCAGGTCACCTCGGAGAGCGAAGTGCTCGTCCGGCGCCTGCTGCTGCCCCTGCTGCTGGCCGGGTTCCTGCCCACGACCGAGGAGGCACAGCGGATGGGCGCGCTCGTGAAGAAGAGCCCCCCGGGGCGGAGGGCTCAACTGGTGGAACGGGCTGTCGAGGCGCTGGCGGAGGACTTCAGCCGAACGCGTCGCGCAGCGCGGGCAGCAGGGTCTTCTCCGACCAGTCCAGATACGCCGGCTGCGACTCGCCGCCGATCTGGACGAGGGCGATCTCGGTGAACCCGGCCTCGGCGTACGGGCGGACGGCCTCGACGAACGCGTCCGGGTCGTCACCGCACGGGATGGAGTCGGCGACGTCGTCCTGCGTGACGAACTGGGTCGCCGCCTCGAAGGAATCCGGGTGGGGCAGCTCCGAGTTGACCTTCCAGCCACTGCCGAACCAGCGGAACTGGGAGTGCGCCCGCTTGACGGCCGTGTCCCGGTCGGGGTCGTAGCAGACCGGCAACTGGCCGACGCGGGGCTTGCCCTGGCCGCCGTGCCGGTCGAACGCCTCCAGCAGCCCGGCCTTGGGCTCCGTGGCGATCACCAGGTCACCGAGCCGGCCCGCGAGTTCGCACGACCGCTCCCCGGAGACGGCGATGCCGATCGGGGGCGCCTCGTCCGGCAGGTCCCACAGCCGGGCCGACTCCACGTCGAAGTGCGTGCCGCGATGGTTGACATGGCCGCCCTTGAAGAGGGCACGGATGATCTCCACGGCCTCCTCGAACATCTCGTGCCGCACGTCGACGGACGGCCAGCCGCCGCCCACCACGTGCTCGTTGAGGTTCTCGCCCGAGCCCAGCCCCAGCCGGAACCGGCCCTCGGACAGCAACTGCAGGGTCGCCGCCTTCTGCGCCACCACCGCCGGGTGGTAGCGGAACGTCGGGCACGTCACATACGTCATCAGCGGGATACGTGACGTGGCCTGGGCGGCCGCGCCGAGCACGGCCCACGCGTACGGCGAATGACCCTGCGAGCGCAGCCACGGGAAGTAGTGGTCGGAGGTCACCGAGAAGTCGAAGCCGGCCTCCTCGGCCCGCACCACATGGCCGACGAGTTCTCGGGGGCCGGCCTGCTCGGTCATCATCGTGTATCCGATTTGCACCATACCCGGCGAGTCCCCTGACAGCGGGCCCGGAAACGGCTCGATCACGGTCGCCGACGGGTGCAGGATGCATCCATGAGTGCTTCCGCCCTGCCGTCCTCCGGCCCCGCGGCACAAGGGGTCGACGCCTCCGGCGTCCACGCCTTCCTCGACGCTCTCGAAGCCGCCCCCGAGATCGAGCCGCACAGCCTGATGATCATGCGGCACGGGCATCTGGTCGCCTCCGGCTGGTGGGCGCCGTACACCCCCGGACGTCCCCATCTGCTGTACTCGCTCAGCAAGAGCTTCACCGGGACCGCGGCAGCTCTGGCCGAGGCCGAGGGGCTGCTCGACTTCGACGCGCCGGTGATCTCGTACTTCCCGGAGTTCGAGGCCGACATCACCGATCCGCGCAGCCGGGCCATGCTCGTACGGCACGTGGCGTCCATGTCGAGCGGACACCGGCGGGAGACCGTCGACGAGGCCTTCGGGCAGGACCCCGACGAGCCCGTGCGAGGGTTTCTGCTGCTGCCGCCGGACGGCGACCCGGGCACCGTCTTCGCCTACAACCAGCCCACCACGTACGCCCTCGCCGCGATCGTCCAGCGCGTGGCGGGCCAGCCGCTCACCGCGTATCTGCGGCCCCGGCTGCTGGATCCGCTGGGCATCGGCGAGGTGGCCTGGGGGCGCGACCGTACCGGCCGCGAGCTGGGCTTCAGCGGTCTGCACGCCACCACCGACGCCGTCGCCCGGCTCGGCCAGCTGTATCTGCGCGACGGGTTCTGGGAGGGCAAGCGGCTGCTGCCGCAGGGATGGGCGGCCCGGGCCTCGCAACCCCGTATACCCACCGCCGGAGCCATGGGAGACAGGGAACGGCAGGACTGGGACCAGGGCTACGGCTACCAGTTCTGGATGTCCCGGCACGGCTACCGCGGCGACGGCGCGTACGGCCAGTTCTGCCTGGTGCTGCCGGAGCAGGACGTGGTGATCGCGGCGACCGGGGCGACCGAGCGGATGCAGGAATACCTGAACCTGGTCTGGGAGCATCTGCTGCCCGCCTTCGGACCCGAGCCCCTGGCCGGTCGCGAGGCCGCCGACGCGGAGCTGCGTGAGCGCCTGGGCCGGCTCGCGCTGCCGCCCGCCCCGGGCCGGCCCGCACCGCCGGAGCGGCACGGGGAGGGGGCCGCCGCGTTCACGTTCTCCGCGCCGGCCGGACCGGTCCGGTCGGCGGGGCTCGTCCAGGACGCGGACGGCTGGACGCTCACGCTCACCGGGGCAGCGGACCGCCCGGACCAGCCGGACCGGCTGGACCTGCGCCTCGCGGGGGCGGGCTGGACGGTTGCCGAGGAACCCGTCCCGGCCGCCGTGAGCGGCGGCTGGACCGATGCCGGCACGCTGGCCGTCGATGTGGTGTTCCTGGAGACCCCGCACCGCCTGGCACTGACCTGCTCCCCCGCGGACCGCACGCTCACCGCGCACTGGCGCACCGAGCCGCTGCAGCGTGGCCGGTTCACCTCCCTGCGTGCCCCGCACGGCTCACTCTGAGCCGGGCCGGAAGGTCTTGAAGAACGTGCGCAGCGCCTCCTGGTTCGCGGCGTCCTTCCAGTCGGCGTCCGGGGTCGTCCAACGCAGTGAGAAACTCCGGCCCCCGCCCAGCAGGAGGCCCCGGCCGTAGGTGTGCACACGGGTGCCGTCGACGTCCGCGGTCCACTCCATGTCGGCGGCCTCGAGCCCCTGGTACGTCGTCGCGCGGATCGCGCCGATCCGGTCGTAGTCGTCGGTCCGCTTCAGGTTCGGTTCGACGTCGTCGCGCCACACGGCCACGGGGTCCGGGCCCGCCTGTTCGCTGTAGGTGACGGCCAGCGTGCGGTCGTCACCCTCGGCGCCGAAGACGACCCGGTACGCCTTGCCATCGCGGTCGGTGTCCAGCCGCTTCCAGCCCTCGGGGAGCGCGACGGAGAAGCCCTCCGCCGCCCGGTAGCGGTCGAAGCCGGGCGGCAGGGCCGTGGCCGGGGCCGACGGGGTGGGCGTGGGTGTGGGGGTGGGGGACGGGGACGACGGAGTCGGGGAGGGGGAGGGGGACTCGGGCGGGCTGGGCGCCCCGGACGGTTCGGGGCGGTCACCGCCGGTTCCCTCGCCCGGCGTGGCCGCGGAGGCCGGAGGCCGGGCCGGCGACTCGGCCGCGTCGCTGCCGCCGTCCGTGCCGGGCAGCCCCTGGGTCGCGGCGAGCACGGCGACCGCGACGGTGACCACGGCCAGGGCCGTACCCGCCACCATGGTCCGTCTGCTCCACGCCGGGCTCCCCGGCCGCAGGGCGGCGTAGGCGCCGCGCAGTCGCGGGGCCGGTGCCGCGGCCAGGGCCGCCTCGGGGTCTTCGCTGAGCGCGCGGGTCAGCGCCTCACGCACCACCGGGCGGATCAGCCGCTCCCGTGAGTCCTTGCGGAGCAGTCCCTGTACGGCCTGGGTGAGCGGCCCGGCGCGCACCGGTGTACGCAGCGGCAGCCGGTCCACGCCCTTCAGGGTGTTCTCCGGGCGCCCCCGGTCCCGGAAGGGCGGGCGCCCCTCGACCATGGTGTACAGGATCGCGCCCAGCGCCCACAGGTCGGCCGCGGGACCGATGCGCTGGTCGCGAGCCTGCTCCGGGGACGCGTACGCGGGTGCCGTGAGCCGGGGCGCCAGGGTCGCGCCGGCCAGGCCGAAGCCGGTGACGACGACCGAGTGGTCCTCGCGTACGAACACCTGGCCGGGGCTGAGTTCGCCGTGCGTGATGCCCTCGGCGTGCGCGGCGTCCAGGACGTCGAGCAGTTCCAGGCCGATCCGTGCCGCTCGTACGTAGTTGAACGTGCCCTGCTCCGAGAGGAGTTCGCCGAGCGGGGTGCCGTCGATCCACTCGTTGACGGTCCACAGGGCGCCGGCCTCCTCCACGGCGTCGACGACCATGGCGATCCGGCCGGGGCACAGCAGCGCCATGTTCTCGGTCGTGCGCAGCAGGCGGGCGCAGGCCCGGCGCTCGGCCGCGCGCGGGTCCTCCGGGAGCCCGATCTGGGTCACGAGGCACGGGCGGGGGATCTCACCGGCCCCGGTGTCCTCGGCGTACCAGCAGATGCGGTTGGTCTCGCGCTGGATGATCTCGAGCAGCCGGTACCGGCCGGCGACCAATTGGTGTGTGGAGACGTGCGCCCTGCCCATGGCCATCCCTCGCTGGAAACCTGGCTCTCACTCTTTTCCAGAGGTACGGGGAGTGAGGCGGCCTGCGTTCAATCCGATCGCAACTCCGCGTTCATTCTTGTCTTTTGTTCAAGAGATGGGATCAAGTGTGCGAGGGGAAAGGGTCTTTCGGGGGCTCGGGCACGGTTCACCTCGGCCGCCCGGGGCTGCCGCGGGCGCGAGGAATTCGCCCGCGGCAGACCGAGGATTCGCAAATTCCGGCCCGGCCTGGTGGTAACCGGCGGTAAATGCGGACGTGTACAACGTCTGAACTCAGAGCCCTCCGATGAATTCCGTGACGGATTCCCCGCGGGCGGCCGGAACGTCAGCGCAGACCGAAGCGGCGCGCCCAGGCGAACAGGTCGCCCGTCGTCGCGTTGCCCCCGCACACCACCAGGCCGAGCCGGGCCCCGTCGCCGACCTGCTCCAGGACCCGCCGGGCGGCGGGCAGCAGACAGCCGGCCGCCGGTTCGGCCCACACCTTGGCGTGGTCGGCCAGGTCCAGTGAGCCCTGCACGGCCTCCCGGTCCGGGACGACGAGGACTTCGGTGACCAGGGCACGGACATGGTCGTACGTCAGCTGCGACACGGACGGGGCGCTGAGAGTGGAGACGATCGACGACAGGGCGACCGGCAGCGGGCCGCCCGCGGCCAGCGCCTCGGACATGGCCTGCGCCCCCTCGGTCTCCACGCCCCACACCCGCACCCCGGGCCGGCATGCCCGCAGCGCGGCGGCGACACCGGCGATCAGGCCACCGCCCCCGATGCTCACGAGGACGTCCGTGAGCTCACCGGCGTCGGCGGCGAACTCCAGCCCGACCGTGCCCTGTCCGGCGATCACCACCGGGTCGTCGAAGGGATGGACCAGCGTCAGCCCCTCCTGCTGGAGCCGTGTCATGAGTGCGAACGCGCCGTCCATGCCGTCGGTCAGCCGCACCGACGCGCCGGCCGCCTCCGCGATCTCCACGGCTTTGGCGGGTGCCGAGCGCGGCATCACCACCGTGGCCTTGACATCGAGGGCGGCGGCCATGACCGCCAGGGCGATCCCGTGGTTGCCGCCGCTGACCGCCACCACCCCGGCGGCCCGTTCGGCCTCGCTCAGCGACAGCAGCTTCGCCGTCGCCCCGCGGGCCTTGAACGAGCCGGTGCGCTGCAGCAGTTCGAGCTTCGCGGTGACCGGCGCGCCGAGCAGCGCCGACAGCCCCGGGCTGTCCACGGTCGGTGTGCGCACGACGTGCCCGGCGATCCGCTCGGCCACGGCTTCGATCTCCGAGATGCCGATCATGGCAGTCATCCTTCCGGCGCGGGTTGCGGAACGCGCCGTGTTGAACCCTGACGCGCGCAGGGGGCCGAGGTCAACGCGGTGCGCGGGCGGTCGGAGCGGCCGGGTGCGTCGCCCCGGCCGTGGCGAGTGCCGGCCCCACGCGGTTGCCACAGCCGTGCGGAGCGCCCTCCCCGCCCGCCCCGCCGGCCGTTCGGATCGGTGCGGATGTCCTGCCGCACGGGGTTGGCGAGCAGGGACCGCGGTGGGTTGCCGGCGCCTCTGGGCGATGGCGCCGCGGCGAGCGCCCGCGGGCTGAGCCCGCCCCGGAGGCCCGCCGGCCGTTCGGATCGGTTCAGACGTCGCGCCGGACCACGTAGGCGAGCAGCGACCGAAGTTCACCGGCGGCCCCCGCGGCCAACGGGGCCCCCGCGAGCGCCGTCTCGACGGCGGTGATGTGCCGCAGGGCCTCCGCCATGGCCACCGAACGGCCGCCCGCCTCCTCGATCATCGCCGCCGCCGTGCCGGGCGCGTCGCCCGACTCCAGGAGTGCGGCGATGCGGCCGCCCGTCGGGGAGCCGAGTGCCACCAGCACCGGGAAGGTCCTCTTCCGCTCGCGCAGATCACCGTGGACCGGCTTGCCGGTGACCCGGGGGTCACCCCAGATGCCCAGCACGTCGTCGACGATCTGGAACGCCACTCCGAGATGCCGGCCCGCCCGGTCGAGCGCGGCGACCGTGTCGGGTCCGGCACCCCCGAGCGCGGCGCCGAGCCCTGCAGCGCAGCCCAGCAGCGCGCCCGTCTTGTGCTCGGCCATCGCCCGGTACTCGTCCGGCCTCACCCGCTCCGGCCCCGTCCACGGACGGTCGGCGAACAGCAGGTCGTCCGCCTGCCCGTGCACCAGGTCGCCCAGCGCCACGGACAGCGTCCGCACGGCCCCGGCACCTCCTGGCTGCGCGGCGAGCGTCTCGACGGCCAGGGCGAACAGGGCGTCGCCCGCGAGCACCGCGGGCCCCGCGCCGTAGGCCTTCCACACGGCCGGGCGGCCGCGCCGGTCCGCGTCGCCGTCCATGATGTCGTCGTGCAGCAGGGAGAAGGTGTGCACCAGTTCCACCGCGACGGCCGCTGCCACCCCGGCCTGCCCCGGAGCGCCGGCCGCCTCGGCGCCGAGCACCGCGAGCGCCTGCCGTACGCCCTTGCCGCCGGAGGTGACGGCCGGCGCACCGCCGACCTCGCACCAGCCGAAGGAGTACGCGGCCATCTCACCGACCCACGGGTGCAGCCGCCCGACGCTTTCCTCCAGGGCGGGCCGGACCAGGGCGCGGCAGCGGTCGAGGACCCGGAGGGTGTCGGCGGCGTCGGCCGCGGGACCGGGCCACGCGGACTGTCGTGCTGTCCGTGCCTGCGCGGCAGGGGGCGATGCCATCGTGGTGCTCCGCCGCGCCGCCTGCACCGTCGTCGGCAGCGCCGTCACAGTGCCGCCTCCGTCGCCCGCTCGCCCGCCGGTATGCCGAGTTCCTCGTGGGCCCGGGCCACCATCCGACGGGCGTGCTGCAGGCCGATGCGCTCCAGCAGGCCGGCCAGTTCGGCCAGTTCGGCCGCCGTCTCGTCACGGTCGCGGCCCAGGCGGGCCAGGGACTTGGCGAGCCCCAGCCGCGACAGTGCCTCCCCGCGCGGCTCGCTCATCTCGCGGAACTCCTTCAGGGCCTGCTCGTACCACTCCCGCGCCTGCGCGTAACGCCCCGCCCGGTACAGGACGTTGCCGCGCATCTTGTGGTTGTAGGCCAGCGCGCTGGACAGCCGCATCGCGCGGCACGTCGCCTCCGCCTCGCTCAGCAGCTCCAGAGCCCGCCCGGTGTCCCCGTCGCGTACCGAGACCACATCGGCCAGTCCGCGCAGCGCCCAGGCGTGGCCGCGCCGGTCGTCGGCACGAGCGGCGATCTCGGCGGCCTCCTCGAACAGCGCGTACGCCGAGTCGTAGCGCCCGGTGTTGCGGTGCATCTGCGCGATGCCCTCCAGCGCCCACACCGTGTGCCGCGCCTCCCCGCGCCGCCGGGCCTCGGCGAGCAACTGCTCGTGCAGCCGCCCCACGGCCTCGTAGTCGCCCTGGATGCGGCCGGTTTCGGCCAGGCCGGCCAGCGAGTAGCCGCGGACGACGACGTCATCGCCGCGTTCGCCCAGGTCGGCCGCCAGCCGGAGCAGCCTGCGGGCCAGCGGGAGCGCGCCGCGCTGCCGGGCCAGTGTGCCGCCGCTCCACAGCGCCCAGGCCATCGCCCCGACGTCCCCGGCCTGCCGGGCCGCGCGGTAGCTCGCCTTCCAGGCCCGGTCCGCGTCCTCCACCCGGCCCAGCCGGCGGTGCGCCTCGGCCACCGCGAGTCCGGAACGCGCCGCCTCCCCGGGCTGTCCGGCACGCTCGGCCGCCCTCAGCTGCTCGGTGCCGGCGGCCAGGACGTCGGTCAGTGAGGAGTTGACGGACAGGGTGGTGAGCGAGCCCTGGTACTCCGGGGCGAATGCCTTGCCGTACATCGATGCCTTTCGGTCCGTATACGCCCCATGTATACATAGTGCGTATACATGGCGTGTATAGAGGGGTGGAAACCTGCCCTGGCCACAAGGGCCAGGGCATCACCTGCTGTCGATCAAGACGTCGGCGGCACGGACCGGGTTGCCTCTGAGGCGCAGATCACCCGACGCGGCTTCAGTGCTGACCGGGTTTGTGCGGTGTCGCCTCACTCGGCCGGACGACGACGTACCCCTCGCCCTGGAGCAGCAGTTGCACGGCCTCGCCGGAGCCGCCGCGCAGCATGGAGCCGATGGACTGGGAGCGGTGCAGCGAGGTCTGCAGGCCCGCGGTCCAGCCGACGATCGCGTCCGTGTCGACGTACACCGGGTACTGCTGCGAGACCGGGATGACGAGGGGACTGCCCTCGCACACCAGGCCCAGCTTGCCGTGCCCGGTGAAGACACTGTTGAACAGGCCGCCGCCGGTGATGCCGGCGCCCTTCACGGTCGCGATGCGGTACGCCAGCGTGGCGTCGAAACACAGGACGTTGCGGCCGTTGACCGTGAACTCGTCACCGGGCTCGACGTCGACGATGAAACAGTTCTGCGCCTCGTGCGCGAACCAGGCCTCGCCCTGCCCGCGCACCGCCATCAGCGGCAGCCCCTCACCGGTGACAGCGCGCTTGAGCATGCCGCCCATGCCCTGGCCCTTGCGCTCGAACTGCAGGTTGCCGCGGTAGGAGATCATCGCGCCCTGCCGGGCGAGCATCTCGCCGTTCACCGTGTATCGGATGCACTTGGCGTTCTCGACCGCCATGCCCGGCGCTACGGCCGGCTGCACCATGTGTTCACTGGAAAAGAGGTCACCCTTCATACCCGCATCCTCGCCCGGAGCCTCTCCCTCCGCCAAGATCGCGCAGGGGAACCCGGTCGTGCGGCGCTGTCCACGGCGTCATCCCCCGAAGAGCTGCGTCCAGTACATGCCCGCCCGGCCGCCCCCGGACAAGCCGATGCCGATACGGGTGAAGCCGGGTTTGAGGATGTTGGCCCGGTGGCCGGGGCTGTTCATCCAGCCCTCCACGACTTCGGCCGGGGAGCGCTGGCCGCAGGCGATGTTCTCGCCGATGGAACGCAGGGTGGAACCGGCTGCGGCCGCCCGGTCCCAGGGCCGGCTCCCGTCGGGTGCGGTGTGCGCGTAGAAGGCGCGGGCCACCATGTCCGCGCTGTGCGCCTGGGCGGCCGTGGTGAGCAACGGGTCGGCGGCCAGAGGCCGGAGCCCGGCCCGGGCTCGCTCCCGGTTGGTGAGGTCGATGACGGCCGCCGCCGTGCCGGCCAGCCCGTCCGGCGTGAACGGCCTGGCCCACAGCGCTGTCCAGAAGGTGTCACCGGACGGGCCGTCGTGCACCCGGGCGAGCCCGGCTCGGGTGAACGCCGGGTCGTGCAGGGTGCGCCGGGGCCCGTCGGTGCGCAGGCAGTACGCGACGAACTCGGCGGCCGAGCGCGGTCCGGACACCAGGTGCTCGCCGAGGGTGAGATAAGCGAACCCGGAGTCGATGACGCGCTGGTAGACGGAGACGCCGTCGCGCGTCTCGACGCCGAGACGCCCGGCAGCGGCCATGGCGGCGGCGTGCTGCCGAGCGGCCGTCATGAGACGGGCGTCCAGGGAGAGCGGGGGCGAACCGGCTGTGGCCCGGGCGGAGTTGACCAGGGGGAGAAAGCCGTCCGGATCGGGGGCGGCGCAGGCGCTCGGGGGAGGACCGGGGGGCGTGTCGTCCACGACGTCGACGCCGAAGTCCCGCGCGAGGCCCGCCAGTCCGTCGGCGTACCCCTGGCCCAGAGCGCGCAGCTTCCAGCGGTCGCCGCGCCGGTAGAGCTCCGCGAGCAGCAGCACCGCCTCCTGCCGGGGGCGCGGCGGCGTGAAGCGGGCGAGCGGGCGGCCGCAGGCGTCGGCGACGTGGAGCGTGGGGGAGGGCAGGTGGCCGAGGGGGGTTCCGGGTTCGGCGGGGCTGACGACGACGGTGACGCGGGTCGCGCCGGGGCGCAATCCCGGCGGGTCCACGGTGAGCGTGCCGCCCCGCAGGGCGGCTCCCGGCGCCGCCGGCTGGTTGTAGAAGACGAAGTCGCCGTCGTCCCGGACTTTTCCCCCGTCGTCGGTGACGAGCGCGGACACGTCGAACGGCCCGGGCACCCGGACGGTCACCGCACCGCCCGGGAGCGCCAGATTGCCTCCGGGAACCAACTCGCTCATCACGCCGCCTGCCCCTCCCCACGGGGGATCCGGTTGCCCGGACAACGGCCGTCGCGGCACCGGGGTTCCCTCACCGGCCGGCGTGCCGGGGGCTGCCGAGCCGCCGTCCGTCCGCCGCGGAACACGGCTGCCGCCGCCGCCGCACTTCCGCACCATGGGGCGCACGTACCGGCATGTCAGGACAGGGCGGCCGGCGAGAAGGGGGACACCCCGCCGTCGCCCCACGCGGCGCCCTCACCACGACCGACCGGCTACGAGGCCGAGTCCGCCGCCGACACCCTCGCCACCCTCGGTCGGCAACGCCTCGCTCGCCGGCTGCTCCTCCTGCTCCGAGGGGCGCAAGGCCGGCAACCTCCACCTGGCCTCGGCAGCGGTTCGGGGTACGCCCCGGACATCGGCCGGATCGACGTACCGAAGTCGTCCTGACCGGGAGGGACGGCACGCCCGCCGAGGCCGCCCTGCACAGCGTCGGAGGCCGCACCACTACCGTGGCGTACGCCGGGACGACCCGCAGGATCCGCCGGACGCCTCAAGGCTCCGCGAACCTGCGCCACCTTGCCCCGTCACATCGCCCGTACACGACCGACCGGCCGAAGGAGCGCCGAAACGAATGTCCCGCACCGCACGCCCCCGCTGCCGTGCCGTCCTGGCCGCCCTCTCCTGCTGCGTCGCGCTGGGCTGCGGAACCGGCACGGAGCCTCAAGATGACCAGCCGAGCCCGCCGTCCAGCGCCCCGACGGCGGCCGGGCAGGGCGTGGTCACCTGGGCCTCCTCCGCAGGCCGCGTCGGCGAGGCGGCCGACGGGCGCGGCTACCGGCTGATGGTGCACACCAGCGTCGGTGGCAGCGGCCTGAGGGTGCGGCTGTCGAACGCCTTCGGCGACCAGCCGGTGACGTTCGACAACGTCCACGCGGGCCTGCAACGGGACGGCGCCGCACTCGTCCCCGGCAGCAACCGGCGCCTCACGTTCGGCGGCGTCCGCTCCGTCACCGTCCCCGCCGGCGGCATCGTCTACAGCGACCCACTGCCCGGCCACGTCCCCGCCGGGCGCACCCTCGCCGTCAGCCTGTACGTCCCCCGGGCGGGCGGCGCGCTCACCGGGCACTGGATGGCGATGCAGACGTCGTACACCACCGACGGCGACCACACCGCGCAGGAGAGCGCGGCCCGCTGGAAGCAGCGGACCGGCTCGTGGTCCTACCTCGATGCCGTCACGGTACGGCCCCGTGCGGAAACGGGTGCCGTGGTCGCCCTCGGCGACTCCATCACCGACGGCTGGCAGTCCACCACCGACCGGGACCGCCGCTGGCCCGACTACCTGGCCCGCCGCCTGGCCACATCCGGCACCACGGTCAAAGGGGTGGCCAACGCGGGCATCGCCGGCAACAAGCTCCTCCTCGACGGCCCCGGGCAGAGCGCCCTGAACCGCCTGCAGCGCGACGCGCTCTCACTCCCGGGTGTGCGCACGGTGTTCCTCTTCCAGGGCGTCAACGACATCAAGGCCGAGCCCGGCGCCACGGGCGCCGCGCTGATCACCGGGTACCGCAGGCTGATCGACCGGGCGCACGCGGCCGGGAAGTGCGTCGTCGGCGCCACGATCGCCCCCTACAAGGGCTGGCAGGAGTGGGACCCCGCCGGGGAAGCGGTGCGGCAGCAGGTCAACACCTTCATCCGCGACAGCGGCGAGTTCGACGCGGTCACCGACTTCGACCGCGTCCTGCGCAGCCCCCGCGACCCCGAGCGGATGCTCCCCGTCTTCGACGGCGGCGACCATCTGCACCCCAACGACAAGGGAATGCGGGCGATGGCCGACGCCGTCGATCCGAGGACCCTCGACTGCGGGACCGGCTAGCGCGGGGGACACGCCGGACCGTCAGCCGGACGTCGACGGCTCCGGGGTGATCAGGCCCTCGCGGTAGGCGATCGCCACGGCCTCGCCGCGGCTCGACGCGCCCAGCTTGGCGAGGATGTTGGAGACATGCACGCTCGCGGTCTTGCCGCTGATGAACAGCTCCTCGCCGATCTGCCGGTTGCTGCGGCCGAGAGCGAGCAGCCGCAGTACGTCCTCCTCGCGCGCGGTGAGCATGCCGGCCCGGTCGTCGTTGCCCGGTGTGTCCGACAGCCGGCTGCGCCGGAGCAACGCGTCGACCTGCTCCCGCAGCGGCGTGGCACCGAGGTCGTCGGCGGTCCGACGGACCGCCCGGGCCTCTGCCGCCGCCTCCTCGCGACGTCCGGCCGCCACCAGAGCCTCGGCGTAGCGCAACCGGCAGCGCGCCCGCTCGTAGACGTCGCCGTAGCCGAACGCCGTCACCGCCTTCGACCAGGCCGCCGCGTCGGGCCCCTTCACGGCCCGGACCCACTCCGCCTCCGCCCGGGCCAGCCAGGCCTGTCCCTCCGGCCCCTGGGGTGCGCCGTCCTCGCCGTGGGTGGCGATGGCACGTGCCAGTTCCACCAGTTCGGTGGCGGTGTCCGTCCAGCGGCGAGCCCCGGTCTCGTCGCCGGTCAGCCGCAGCCCGGCGGCTGCGTCGGCCACAGGGGAGAGGGCCAGGGCGGCGAGCCGGACCGTGACGCCCGGGCGGGGGACCGCCTCGTCGGCCAGGGCCGTGACCGTGGACCGCATCCACCGCACCGCGTCCTCGGGATCACGGCGCAGTCCCGCGGCGTCGGTGAGCACGATGCCCGCGACCAGTGTGGCCATCCAGTCGAAGGGCCCCTCCAGCAGGGCACGCGCCCGGTCGGCGGCCCCGAGATCGCCGCGCGCCAGCATCACGTACAGCGCGGGACCGACGGTGTAGCCGCCGGCCGCCGGCAGCACCTCGGCGTCAGCCGCCGCCGCGCGCACGCACTCGTCCCAGCGGCCCAGCACATGCAGCACCAGCAGCCGCAGGTAGCGCATCTCCAGCGGGTAGGGCGAGGACAGCAGCCCGGCGCGCCGGGCCCGGTCCAGGCCCTCGGTCAGCCAGGACACGCACTCCGCCAGGGCACCGGACTCGTAGCAGCCCATGGCCAGGTTGAACAGAGCGCGCAGCTCCACAGGGGCGTTGCCCGAACTCCGGGCCAGCTCCCGGGCCTTCAGCAGCCGCTCACGGCCCTCCTCGCCGCGCCGCCCGGCCCCGTCGAACACGGCCAGTGAGATCAGCAGGTCCGCCTGCGCGTCGGTCACCCGCAGCTGCTCCGCCACACCCAGGGCCCGGCGGGCGACCCGCAACGCGGTCTCGTTCTCCCCGACGTGGCGTGCGGCCAGGACATGGGTGGCCGCCGCCCACACCCACGTCCGCGACGGAGGATCCTCCGGAATCATCGCCAGGGCCTCGCTGCTGTAGGCGAACGCCGCCGTCAGGCTGTCCACGCTCAGCAGGTTCCCGGCGAGTGTGTAGCGGACCCGGGCGGCGAGCTCGGAGCCGGAGTCCTGGCCGAGTTCGGCCAGCGCGGACCGGCTGAGGGAGACCGCCCGGTGCAGTTCCCCGGCGTGTGCGGCGGCCGCCGAGGCGCGCAGCGTCAGCGTCACCCGGTCGACGCCGCCGCCCGAGGGCCTCGCTTCGGGACCCACCGCCGGCCACAGATCGAGCGCCGCTTCCAGATGCCGCTGCTCCTCCGCGGGCGCACCGACGCGCTGGGCGTGGTCGGCGGCTTCCAGGGAGGCGGCCAGCGCCTCGGCGAGGTCGTGACTCTCCCGGTAGTGGTGCGCGCGCTCGGCAGCGCTCTCGGCTGTCCGGCCGCGACCGGCGAGCAGCCGGGCGAAGGCGCCGTGCAGCCTCGCCCGTTCTCCGGGCAGCAGATCGGCGTAGACGGCCTCACGGGCGAGGGCGTGCCGGAAGGAGTACGTGTCGTCGCCTCCGGCCACGAGAAGCTGCCGCCCCACCGCTTCGCGCAGCGCCGACTCCAGCTCCTCCTCGGGCAGCCCGACCGCCTCCCGCAGCACAGGGTGCTCCACGCGGCGTCCGGCGACGGCGGCGGTCCGCAGCACCTGCTGCGCGGTCTCGGAAAGCTGCTCGAAGCGGATCAGCAGCACATCGGCGAGCCCGCTGGGCACCCCGCCGGACTCCGTGTCGGTGGCCGCGAGCAGTTCCTCCGCGTAGAAGGCGTTCCCCTCGGCCCGCTCCACGATCCGCCGGACCGTGGCGTCCGGCAGCGGCCGATGCTCCAGGGCGCGCACCAGGCGCGCCACATCCGAATCGCCCAGCGGCCGCAACTCCAGCCGCTCCACGGCCGGTAGCCGTATCAACTCCGCCAGCAGCGGCCGCAGGGGATGCCGGCGGTGCAGGTCGTCGGTCCGGTACGAGGCGAACACCGCCAGCCGGTGCCGGAGCACGCCCCGGCCGAGCAGGAACCGCAGCAGGTCCCGCGACGACTGGTCGGCCCAGTGCAGATCCTCCAGCACGAGCAGCAGCGGCGCGGCCTCCGCCACGTCGGCCAGCAGCCCCGCCATCCCCTCGAACAGCCGCAGCCGCCCGTCCACGTCCCGCACGGAATCGGTCCCCGCCCCCAGCAGCCGCTCGACCACGGGATGCGCGGCCACGGCGCCCGAGAACCGCTCGTCGGCGGCGAGCACCCCGAGAATCTCGGTGAACGGCAGATAGGGCAGCCCGACGTCCCCGAGATCCACACAGTGCCCGGTGACCACGGTCATGCCCGCAGCGGCGGCTCGCCCCCCGACCTCGTCGAGCATCCGGGTCTTGCCGACACCGGCGTCCCCGGCGATCAGCACGGCCCGGGCCTCACCACCACGCGCACGCTCCAGTACACCGGACAGGCGCGTGAGTTCGGCATCCCGCCCGACGAGGGGCGTGGCCGATGAAGCCTGCTGCACAGAACCAACCTTCTTGTTCAGGGGCGCGGCGGAGAACCGCGCGACCCACCACAGACAATCCGCTGCCGCATCGACGCGACAGCGCCGGGCTCCTAGGCCCGCAACACCTTCGCCCAGTCGTCGGGCACCCGCCCCGCAGGCCCCGGTGCCGTCTGATCGGCCGGATGACTCACCGGCCCGGCCAGCTCCGGCCCGCCCTCGTACAACTCGTTGGTCTCATAGTTCCAGTACCAGTCCTCGCCGGGCTCGAAGCTCTGCACGAACGGATGCCCGGTCTCCCGGAAATGCCCCGTCGCGTGCTTCGCCGGTGAACTGTCACAGCACCCCACATGCCCGCACTGCGCACACCGCCGCAGATGGAACCACCATCCGCCCGCCGCGTCGCACTCCGCGCAACCACTGCCGCTCGGCGCGGCACCCGGGTCGATTCCGTTCTCCGCACTCATGCCGACTCCTCCTCGACCGCTGTCAGCGGAAGCAGTACCTGGAAACGCGTGTCCCCCGGCTCCGACTCCACCCGGATGCTCCCGTGGTGCTTGTTGACCACGATCCGCCAGGAGATGTCGAGACCGAGCCCGGTCCCCTCACCCACCGGCTTGGTGGTGAAGAAGGGATCGAAGATCCGCTCCCGGTCCTCGGCCGGGATGCCGACGCCCGTGTCACGGAACTCCACCAGCAGCCGGTCGTGTTCCGCGGCCGTCCGCACGGTCAAGGTCCCTTCGCCGCCCGCGCTGTTCATCGCCGCCACCGCGTTGTCGATGAGGTTCGTCCACACCTGGTTGAGTTCCGCGGGGTAGGCGGGGATCGTCGGCAGCGTACGGTCGTAGTCCTTGACGACCTTGATGCGTTTGCCGATCTTGCCGGACAGCATCAGCAGGGTGGAGTCGAGGAGTTCGTGCACGTCTGCGTGTCGGAAGGGCGCCCGGTCGAGCTGCGAGTACTGCTTCGCGGCGTCGACGAGGTGCGAGATGCGGGTGGTCGAGTCGTTGATCTCGTCCATCAGCAGCTCGGTCTCGACGGTGTAGTTGAGCCACCCGATCGCGTTCGGCAGGATGTCCTCGTCCACCGCCGCGGCGACCTGGTCCAGCCAGTCCACGTCGAGACCGGCCTGCACGAAGGTGGGCGCGATCCGCCAGCCCTCGGGGATGCCCTGGTCGTCCAGCCAGTCGGCGACGGCGTCCTCCCGGTCGGACGCCTCCAGCGGACTCAGCGCCGGCGCCTTCGCGACCCGTTCGGCCGTGCGCTCCTGGATGTCGATGAGGTTGGCCATGACCTCGGGGGAGTACGAACCCTGGGCGATGACCGCCAGCTTGTGGCGCATCTTGCCGACCCGCTCCCGCAGCGTCGACGTCGCCCGTACGGCCGCCGCAGCGGGGTTGTTGAGCTCGTGCGTGAGCCCCGCCGACAACGAGCCCAGCGCCAGCAGCCGTTCACGCTGGCCGATGGCCCGCTGCGTGCTCTTCGAACCGAAGAACAGCCCCTCCAGCAGATGCACCGCCATCGGGAACCACTCCTGCATGATCCCCGCGAACGTGTCGGCGGGCAGCACGAAGAACCGCGTCGGCTCCGTGACGCGCATGGAGTTGTTGTAGACCTGCCGCACCCGGTCGCCCAGGTACGCCTGCATGGATCCCGCGTACACCCCGCGCTGGGAGGTCCGCGTGACCTCCACGTCGTCCCCGCCGACCCGGCGGTACAGCACCACCGTGCCCTCGAGCATCACGTAGAAGCAGGTGGCGGGTTCGCCCTCGGTGTACACGGGGCCGGGCTCGAACCGCTCCACCCGCCCCTCGCTGCACAGCCTGCCGAGCTGCCCGGGCGTGAGCTTCTCGAACAGGAACAGCGCCCCGATCTCCTGCGGGTCGCACGGCGCCGACCGCCCACTCATGACTGCTCCAGGTACCGGTGGACGAGCATCACGGCCATGGCTCCCTCTCCGACGGCGGACGCGACCCGCTTCGCGGACTCGGAGCGGGCGTCGCCCGCCACGAACACGCCGGGCACATTGGTCTCCAGGTGGTACGGCGGCCGGTCCAGCTCCCAGCCTTCCGGCGGGCGGCCGTCGGCGGTCAGGTCCGGCCCGGCGAGGATGAACCCGCGCTCGTCCCGCAGCACCGTGCCGTCCAGCCAGCCGGTCAGCGGGGCCGCGCCGATGAACACGAACACCCACTGCGCGTCGACCTGTTCGGTCTGCCCGCTGTCCACGTCCCGCAGTGTCAGCCGCTCCAGGTGGCCGTCGCCGTGCGCCTCCTCGACGACCGTGCGGGTGCGCACCTGGATGTTGGGCGACTCCTCGATCTGCCGGATCAGGTAGTGCGACATGGACGCTGTCAGCGCATCGCCGCGCACCAGCAGCGTCACCGACTTGGCGCCCCGGGACAGGTACATCGCCGCCTGCCCGGCGGAGTTGGCGCCGCCGACGATGTACACGTCCTGATCCTGGCAGGCGGGAGCCTCCGTCAGGGCCGACCCGTAGTACACGCCGCAGCCCGTCAGGTCCTCGCAGCCGGGCGCCGCCAGCTGGCGGTAGGACACGCCGGTCGCCAGGATCACGCTGTGCGCGGCGACCGCCGAGCCGTCGGAGAACCGCACGATCCGGGCGGCGCCGTTGACCTCCAGGGCCGTCACCTCGCGCGCGGTGAGGATCTCGGCGCCGAACTTCGCCGCCTGCCGCCGCGCCCGGTCGGTGAGCTGCGCGCCCGACACCCCGTCGGGGAAGCCCAGGTAGTTCTCGATGCGGGAGCTCTGCCCCGCCTGCCCGCCGGTCGCCGACCGTTCCACCAGCACGGTCCGCAGCCCCTCGGAGGCGCCGTAGACCGCCGCGCCGAGCCCGGCCGGGCCGCCGCCGATCACGACCAGGTCGTAGAAGTCGGCCGTCGGGGTCGTCGCCAGCCCGACCCGGGTGGCGAGGTCGACGGCCTCCGGCTCGACGAGAGGTGTCCCGTCCGGCGTGATCACCACCGGCAGCCGCAACCCGTCCTCGCCGGCCGCGGCCAGCAGCCGCCGCCCCTCCGGCTCGTCGGAGGAGTACCACCGGTACGGCACCTGGTTGCGGGCGAGGAACTCCCGTATGTCCGAGGAGCGCGAGGACCACCGGTGCCCCACGACCTTGGTGCTGGGCACGGGCCGGAAGTCGCTGGAGCGCCACGCCCGGAGCAGATCGTCGAGGACCGGGTACAGCTTCTCCTCGGGCGGGTCCCACGGCTTGAGGAGATAGTGGTCGAGGTCGACGACGTTGATCGCGTCGATCGCGGCGTTCGTGTCCGCGTACGCGGTCAGCAGCACGCGCCGCGCGCCCGGGTAGACGTCCAGGGCCTGTTCGAGGAACTCGATGCCGTTCATCTGCGGCATCCGGTAGTCGGCCAGGATGACGGCCACGAGATCGCCGCGCAGCTTCAGCTCCCGCAGCGCGTCCAGCGCGGACTCGCCGGACTCCGCCCGCACGATCCGGTACGACGCGCCGTACCGCCGCCTCAGGTCCCGGGCCACGGCCCGGGAGACCCCCGGGTCGTCGTCCACGGTCATGATGACGGTCCGCGCCGAATCGGCGGCCTGTGCCATACGTCCCCCACGCCGGGCGGTCGATTCACGGCACGGCGTCCCGGGGGCACCGCGCCGACCTCCGCCCATCGTATGTTCGATCGCTGCGCGGCGCTCCGATAGGGAGATCGGCTCCGGCGGGCCCCATTCAGGGGTAGGGAAGACTGGGCACCGGCATGGAGTGATCGACAAGGGAGGCAGCGGGATGACACGCCCGATCACCGCAGGGGTCGACGGATCGCAGGAGAGCCTCGCGGCCCTCGGCTGGGCCGCGCGGGAGGCGGTGCGGCGTGGCCGGCCGCTGCGCGTGGTGCACGCCTGGCGGGTCCAGCCGCAGGAGGCGCTCGAAGCGGGGATCGAGGGGGACGCGGACAGCCAGGCCGAGTGGGTGCACAGCGCGGTGACCGAGGCCGTCGGGACCGTCACCGAACGGCATCCGGATCTCGCGGTGACCACCGATGTCGTCGAGGGCCCGGTGGCCGACACCCTGGTCGCCGCCGCGGCCGACGCCGAGACGATGGTGCTCGGCTCGCGCGGGCACGGCCGCATCGTCGGATTCCTGCTCGGCTCGGTCGGCCAGCAGGTGATCGCCGCGGCCACCCGGCCCGTGGTGCTCGTCCGGGCCGGCGACCGGCCCTCCTCCGAGGCAGCGGGGCGTGAGATCGTCGTCGGCCAGCAGGGCGACCCCGAGGACAGCGCCGGGGCGCTGCGCTTCGCCTTCGAGACGGCCGCCGCGCGCGGGGCGACGGTGCGGGTCGTGCGGGCCTGGAACCTGCCGCCCGTCTTCGCCTACAGCCCGGGCTCGCTGAAGCTGCTCGACCAGGCCGGGGGCCTGGAGCCGTACGAGAAGAAGAGCCTGGCCGCCGCCGTCCGGCCCTGGCGGGAACGCTTCCCCGACGTGCGGGTGGAGGAGCACGTGGAGATGGGGAGCGCGAGTCAGGTGCTGCTGTCGGTGGCCGGGACGGCCCAGTTGATGGTCGTCGGCCGCCGGGCCCACCGCACGGCCGTCGGGGCCCGTATCGGCTCGGTTGCCCACGGGATGCTGCACCACGCGGACTGCCCGGTGGCGGTGGTGCCCCACGGGTGAGGGCGTCGGCCGCTCACTCCGCCGTCGGCTGCAGCGTCTTGCGGGCCTTGGGCAGGATGTTCCGGATGTAGTCCTCGACCACCGCGTCGAGGCCGATGTCGTGCTGGGCCCGCTCGGACAGGTACCAGCGGTGTTCGAGGAGCTGGTGGTAGATCTCCGCCGGGTCCATGGCGCCGCGCAGTTCGAGCGGCACGGCGCGCACGGTCGGCCGGAACACCTCCCGCACCCAGCGGTGCGCCAGCACCTCGGGGCGGGCGCCGAGGGGGTCGCCCGGGGCGTAGTCGTCCTGGGTCGCCATCCAGCTCTCCAGGTCGTTCAGCAGCCGCCGGGCCTGGTTCTCCTCGGTGTCCAGACCGGTCAGGCGCAGCAGCTGCCGCTGGTGGTGGCCCGCGTCGACGACCTTGGGCACGAAGCTGACCGTGTCCCCGTTCGAGGCGTGCTCGATCTGCATCTCGGCGACGTCGAAACCGAGGTCGTTCAGGCGCCGGATCCGGCGATCGATGTAGTGGTACTTGCCGGCCGGATAGACGGAGGCCCGGGTCAGCTCGTCCCACAGGCCGCGGTAGCGGGCGCAGATCTCCATGCCGAACTCGATCGGGTCCACCGACGGGTGCAGCGCCCCCGAGGCCTCCAGATCCAGCAGCTCCCCGCTGATGTTCACCCGGGCGAGGTCGAGGTCGTAGTCCCGCTGTCCGGTGCTGAGCTGCGGATGCAGGTCACCGGTCTCGGCGTCGACCAGGTAGGCGGCGAAGGCGCCCGCGTCGCGCCGGAAGAGGGTGTTGGACAGCGAGCAGTCGCCCCACGCGAACCCGGCGAGATGCAGTCGCACCAGGAGCACGGCGAGCGCGTCCATCAGCCGGTGCATGGTGGCCGGGCGCATGGTCGTCTCGAACATCGAGCGGTACGGCATCGAGCCGCCCAGGTGCCGGGTGACCAGGACGCTCTCCAGCGGGGCGCCGTTCGCGTCGGTCCGGCCGGTGACCACGGCGAGCGGGTCCACCGACGGGATGCCGAGCCGGTCCAGGTCGCGCAGCATGTCGTACTCGCGTTGGGCGGGCCGCTGGGCCAGTTCCTTGACGGCGATCACCTCGTCGCCGGCCCGGGAGTAGCGCACCACGTGCCGGGAGATGCCGCGCGGCAGCGGGACGAGGTACTCCTGCGGCCAGTCCTCCAGGGGCAGGTGCCACGGCAGCTCCAGCAAGAGCGCGGGATGCTCGGGGTTCGTCGCGCTGATCTGCAGTGCCATGCGCCGGGTGTCCTTGTCTCGCCGCCGATCGTCGCCTCACTCTAGAGGGCGCGTTCCCGGGCCAGGTGAGCGGCGTCCCGCACCGGCCCGCGGTGGACCGGCCCGTGCCCGGGGAGCAGCACCTCGCCCTCCAGCTCCGCCAGGACGTCCAGGGAGGCCACGGCACGCGGCCGCTCGTGGTGGAACATGTCCGGCAGCAGCTGCGGCCCCTCCACTCGCGCGGTGGGATGCCCGCTGACCAGGGCGTCCCCGGAGATCAGTACTCCGGTGCCGGGCAGGTGGTAGGCACAGTGTCCGCCGGTGTGGCCGGGCGTGTGCACCGGTACCGGCCGTCCCGGAAGGTCCAGGGCGCCCGCCGCCGGGAACGCCTGCGGAGCGGTGACGGGGACGTCGGCCGTACCGCCCGAGCGCAGCGCGCGTACCGCCCACGGCAGCACCCCGGGCCGCCAGCCGTTCCTCAGCACCGTCCCGACGGACACCTGGTGCAGGAACTCCCGGCGCGCGTGCGGCACTTCGGCCTCGTGCAGGTGCACGGGCGTGCCGTACGCGGCGCGCAGGTACTCGGCGTTGCCCAGATGGTCGTTGTGCGCGTGCGTGATCAGCACGGCCGCGACGGCCTCCGGGGAGCTGCCCACCTGCGCGAGCGAGGCGAGGACCCGCTGCCGGTCGCCGGGGTAGCCGGTGTCGACCAGCGTGACGGCGTCCCCCTCCTTGAGGATCACCCAGTTGGTGTGAGAACCGTGCACCAGGTAGGTGCTGTCCGCGACTTGCCGTACGTCCGCCCGCATGATCGCCCCGCCCTGTGCGGTCCCGGTACCGGCCCGCTGGGAGAAGAGAAGCAGACCCGGCGGCGGACGGAATCGCCGGGTCCGCCTCAACGGGCCCGTGCGGCGGGGGCCGTTCGTCCGTCCTCAGCGCACGCCGTGCGGGCGGAACTGGATGCTGATGCGCGGCTCCTTCGCGCGGGAGCTCTTGGGGATCGCGTGCTCCCAGGTGCGCTGGCAGGAGCCGCCCATCACGATGAGGTCGCCGTGGCCCAGGGGCCGGCGCACGGTGTCCCGGCCGCCTCCGACGGGGCGCAGCAGCAGATCCCGGGGCGCTCCCACGGACAGGATCGCGACCATCGTGTCCTCATGCGCACCGCGCCCGATCCGGTCGCCGTGCCACGCCACGCTGTCCCGGCCGTCCCGGTAGTAGCACAGCCCGGCCGTGGTGAACGGTTCTCCCAGCTCCTCGCGGTAGTGGGCACTCAACGCGTCCCGGGCGTCGGCCAGCACCGGGTGCGGCAGCCGGTCGTCCACGCCGTAGAACGCGAGGAGGCGGGGGACGTCGACCACGTTGTCGTACATCTTGCGCCGCTCCGCCCGCCACGGAACCTCCGCGGCCAGCTGTTCGAACAGTTCGTCCGCGCCGCTGAGCCACCCGGGGAGCACGTCGAGCCAGGCACCGAAGCCGAGGTGGGTACGGCTGATCCCGTCCAGAGGGCCGAGGCGCAGCTCGTCGGCCTGGTCGAAAAGGGAGCCCTGGAGGTGCATGTGGCCAGCGTACCCCTAATCGAAAGTATGTTCCATCGAGAACTCGCCCTTTCGATACATCGGTGTATCCAATACAGTCGTGTATCGAAAGGGGGTCCGGCATGGCTGTCGAAGGAAGCACCGGGCGCGTGACCAGGCGCCGTGTCCACACCCGCGCCAACCTCCTGGACGCGGCGTTCTCCGTGTTTGCGGCCAAGGGCTTCGGGCACGTCTCGATCGAGGAGGTCTGCGAGGCCGCCGGCTACAGCAGGGGCGCCTTCTACTCCAACTTCTCCAGCCTCGACGAGCTGTTCTTCGCCCTGTACCGGGAGCGCGCCGAGCTGATCGCGGAGCAGGTGTCCGGGGCCCTCGCCCTCGACGGGCCCGGCCTCGACGTGCCCGCCGCCGTGGACCGCGTCACCGACGTGCTGCTGCTCGACCGCGACTGGCTGCTGGTGAAGACGGACTTCCTCGTGCACGCCGCCCGCGACCCGGAGGTGGCACGGAGCCTGCTCGAACACCGCGCGCGGCTGCGGCAGGCCATCGCCGACCGGCTGGGGCGGGCCCGCGGGCACACCGCTCTGCCCGCCGTGCTGGGCGGCACCGACGGCGCCGCCCGTGCCGTGGTCGCCGCGTACGACGGCGTCACCACACAACTGCTGCTGGACCGGGACCTGGAGCACGCCCGCGCCTGGCTGAAGCAACTGCTCACGGCCCTGCTGACCGACGGCAGCGGCACCCTCGATCACACGAAGAACTGAAGAAGGGACGGTCGCCATGGATGCCGATGTCATCGTCGTCGGAGCGGGCCTCGCCGGGCTGGTCGCGGCGCACGAACTGACCAGCAGGGGCCGGAGGGTCGCCCTCGTCGACCAGGAGAACGCGGGCAACCTCGGCGGCCAGGCCTTCTGGTCCTTCGGCGGACTGTTCATCGTGGGTTCGCCCGAGCAGCGGCGCCTGGGCATCAAGGACTCCTTCGACCTCGCCTGGAGCGACTGGCGGGGCAGCGCGGGCTTCGACCGACTGGAGGACGAGGACTCCTGGGCCGTGCGCTGGGCCCGCGCCTACGTCGAGTTCGCCGCGGGGGAGAAGCGGTCCTGGCTCGAAGGACACGGCATCACGTTCCTGCCCACCGTCGGCTGGGCCGAGCGCGGCGACCTCACGGCGCACGGGCACGGCAACAGCGTGCCCCGGTTCCACATCGCCTGGGGCACCGGAACCGGCGTCGTCGAACCGTTCGTGCGGTACGCCGAGCAGGCCTCCCGCGACGGCCTGCTCACCTTCCACCACCGCCACCGCGTCGACGCCCTCGTCGTCGAGGACGGCACCGCCCGGGGCGTGCGCGGCACGGTCCTGGCCGAGGACCCCGCCCCCCGGGGCGTCGCCTCCAGTCGCGACGTGATCGGCGAGTTCGAACTCACCGCCCAGGCCGTCGTCGTCACCAGCGGCGGCATCGGCGCGAACCACGACATCGTCCGCCGCTACTGGCCCGAACGCCTCGGCACCCCGCCCCGCGAGATGGTCACCGGCGTCCCCGCCTACGTCGACGGGCGGATGCTCGACATCAGCGCCGAGGCGGGCGTCCGGCTGGTCAACCGCGACCGCATGTGGCACTACACCGAGGGCCTGCAGAACTGGGACCCGATCTGGCCCGGCCACGGCATCCGCATCCTGCCCGGCCCGTCCTCGATGTGGTTCGACGCCCTCGGCCGCCGCCTGCCCGGGCCCTGCCTGCCCGGCTACGACACCCTCGGCACACTGAAGCACCTGCGCACCACCGAGGACATCGCCGGGCACGACCACTCCTGGTTCATCCTCACGCAGAAGATGATCGAGAAGGAGTTCGCCCTGTCGGGCTCGGAGCAGAACCCCGACATCACCGCCAAGGACCGTGCCGGATTCCTCAAGGAACGCATCCTCGGCAAGGGCGCGCCCGGACCGGTCGACGCGTTCCTGCGCAAGGGCGCCGACTTCGTGACCGCGTCAAGCGTCGAACAGCTCGTCGCGAAGATGAACGACCTCACCGACGAGCCGCTCCTCGACGCGGCCGGGATCAAGCGCCAGATCGAGGCCCGTGACCTGCAGATCGCCAACCCCTACGCCAAGGACGCCCAGGTGCAGGGCATCCGCAACGCCCGCCGCTACATCGGCGACCGCCTCGGCCGGGTCGCCACTCCGCACCGCATCCTCGACCCGGCGGCGGGCCCGCTGATCGGCGTCAAGCTGCACATCCTCACCCGCAAGACCCTCGGCGGCATCCAGACCGACCTCGACTCCCGCGCCCTCGGGACCGACGGCAAGCCGGTCGAGGGGCTGTACGCGGCCGGTGAGGTCGCCGGATTCGGCGGCGGCGGCGTGCACGGCTACAACGCCCTGGAGGGCACCTTCCTCGGCGGCTGCCTCTTCTCGGGGCGGGCGGCGGGGCGGGCGGCGGCGCGGCAGACCGCCTGACCGTACGGGACGGCCCGCTCCCTCAGGACTCGAGGAGGCGGGCCAGCACGGCGGCGTGACTCCGATCAGGTGTCTTCGACGCGGTCAGCAGGGTCACCTCACCCTCGCGGACCAGCTCACGCACACCGTCGAGCGCCTCGGCGGCCTCGTCGGCGGCGAGCTCCGCCTCGTACCGATCGGCGAACTCCTCGTACGATCCCTCGCCCGCGTGGTACCAGCGGCGCAGCTCCGCCGACGGGGTGACGGCCTTCGGCCACCGGTCCACCCGAGCCGCGTCCTTGGCCAGTCCGCGCGGCCACAGCCGGTCGACCAGGACCCGCACCCCGTCCTCCGGCTCGGCAGGGTCGTAGACACGGCGCACGCGCACGCTCATGTTCGGCTCCTCTCCGCGGTGGTACGGGTCTGCCGCGAGCCTAATCCCCTGGCCGGGGCCCGGCACCGTCGGTGCGAAACGGCCGATTCCGCTCGTGCCGGGCGGGGTACTCCTTCCGCCTGGCGGCGTCGAGGAAGGAGGTCATGACATGAGCGCACCGGACGACCTGCCGGTCGTGCGTACGCTCGACGAACTCGCCGCGCTCGTGGAACGGCACCAGGGCCTGTACGTCCGCTGGTCGCGCGGCCCGGAGATCGATCTCCGCAGGGCGTCCAGCACCGACGACCTGACCGGCGTGTCCCTGCCGGGCCTGTCCGCCAACCCGCTCGGCGTCGAGGAGTGGTGGGAGGACCGGCCGGTCCGCGTGTGGGTGGCCCGCCGCCTGCACGACTACGCCCATCTGCCGCACGACAAGGGGCCGGGAGTCCACCCCTGGGTGCTCGCCGGACAGGAGGCCGCCCGCGGCCCCGACAACGAACCGCTGGTCACCGACGTCCGCCCGATGTGCTGGATCGACCGGCGGGTGATCGACGAGGCGAAGGCGGAAGTGGCCCGCCAGGAGAACCCCTGGGGACCGCTGCGGCGCGGCTAGGGGCCTGCCGTCTGGATCATGCCGACCCGAGCAGGACGGCTGAATGGCCCCGTCTCTCGCAGCCGACCTGATCCGAACGACAGGCCCCGGGCCCCCAGGGGTGGTTGGCCGGTGTCAGCCGGAGCGGCGCCGGGCCGCCGTGCGGCGCTTCAGCGCGCGCCGTTCGTTCTCACTCGTCCCGCCCCACACGCCGATGGACTGACCCGTGTCCAGGGCCCATTGCAGACACTGCTCCTGCACGGGGCAGCGCCGTCGGCACACCGCCTTGGCCTGCTCCGTCTGCAACAGAGCCGGGCCGGAGGTGCCGATCGGGAAGAAGAGCTCGGGGTCCTCGTGCCGACAGGCAGCGTGGTCTCGCCAGTTGTCCATCGAAGTCACCTGCATCGCAGTAGAAACGTGCTCTCTCGGACTTGCTCCTCATGCGGGTGACCTCTCGATGCGCGGTGAAACAGGGCATTCCCGGACCGTCGTTCACCGCTCCCGCATGCCCCAGGGGGAACCGTAGTGCGTCAGCAGGTCCAGGAAGGGCCGGGCCGGGAAGGCCTCCGGGCCGAGCACGCCCGTCCCCGACCAGGCGCCCGTGGCGAGGAGTTCGAGCGCGACGACGGGGTTGATCGCGGTCTGCCACACCACGGCCTGGGAGCCGTACTCCGCCATGGACCACTGGTTGTCGACCACGTGGTACAGGTACACCTCGCGCGGCTCGCCGTCCTTCACGCCCCGCACCCAGGTGCCCGCACACGTCTTGCCGTGCATCCGCTCGCCCAGCGTCGCCGGGTCGGGCAGGCACGCGGCGACCACGTCCCGGGGCGATACCGCCACCGGGCCGTCCGGTCCGGGCACGGTCACCGGGTCGGTGCGGTCCAGGCCCAGCAGATGCAGTGTCTTCAGCGTCTCGACGAACTCCCGGCCCAGGCCGTACTTGAAGGTCACCCGGCGGGCGTCGATCCAGCGGGGGACGAGCAGCACCTCCTCGTGCTCCACGTTCACGCACTCGACCGGGCCGATGCCCTCGGGGAAGTCGAAGACCTCGGGCTCACTGAAGGGCGCGGTGGTGAACCAGCCCTTGCCCGTCTCGTAGACGACGGGCGGGTTGAGGCACTCCTCGATGGTGGTCCAGATGCTGAAGGAGGGCGCGAAGTCATAGCCGTCGACGGTCAGGTTCGCGCCGTCGCGGATGCCGATCTCCTCGATCCCGTCGAAGAGTTCGTCGGCGGCGTACCGCGCGAAGACGTCCGACAGGCCCGGCTCGACGCCCATGCCGACGAGGGCCAGCAGCCCCTCCTTCTCCCAGTCGGCGGCCTGCGCGAACTGCTCGTCGCCGAGCTTGACCCCGCACTCCTCGTACGGCCGCTCGGCGTGCGGGCGGGACAGCGACATCGCCATGTCGAGATAGGTGGCGCCGGCGGCCCGGGCCGCGCGGAACAGCGGCATCACGAAGCGGGGGTCGGTGGCGTTGAGGAGGACGTCGCAGCGGTGCCGGGCGAGCAGGCGGGTCACCGCCGCCTCGTCGCCCGCGTCCACCTGCTCGGCGGTGAACCGGGCGTCGCCGCCCAGCGCCGCGACGGCCGCCCCGGCACGGTCCGGGTCGTAGTCGGCCACCACCATGGCCTCGAAGAACGGCCGCCGTGCCGCGATCCGAGTGATCGCCCCGCCCACACCCCCGGCACCCACGAGCAGTACACGCATGTCAGAAACTCCCTGTTTGCGAAGAACGTGACGCGTCCTTGGGGGAGATACAACGCCGCCTCCTGTCATAAGGTCAATGGCGTTGGCATAAGGACCGGGGCGGGACCACAGGGCCCCGAGGAGGGAGCACGCCGTGCCCAAGCCCGTGGTGCCCGAGGAGAAACGCCGACGGCGCAGGCCCACCAAGAGCGGCACCGTGCTGTCCGAGGAACTGATCGTCCAGACCGCGCTGCGCATGCTGCGCGAACACGGCAGCGCGGGACTGACCGCCCGCCGGCTGGGCCTCGCCCTGGACGCCGACCCGAGCACCCTGTACCGCTACTTCCGGGGCATGGACGATCTGACCCTCGCCATCGGCGACGCGCTCATCGGCCGCGCACTGGAGGGCTGGCGGCCCACGGGGGAGTGGCGGGCGGACCTGCGGTCCTTCGGGCTGCGCATCCACGCCGCGTATCTCGCCCATCCCCAGGCCGCCCTGCTGACCACGAACCGCGTCACGGGCCGGGCCCATGAGCTGGCCGCCGACGAGACCGTCCTGGACGTCCTGCGCACGGCCGGCTTCCCGCTGCACGACACCGTGCGCATCTACCACGCCTTCATCGACCAGACCCTGGCCTTCGCCGCGCTGGACGCCGCCTCACTGGCCCTGCCCAGCGACTCGCTCCACGCCGACGAGGACATGTGGCGCTCGACGTACGCCCACCTGCCCGCCACCACCCATCCGCGCATCGCCGAGGCGGCGCCCCTGCTCGCCACCCGCATGCTCACCAGCGCCTACCCGACGGCCCTGGAGATGCTGCTGGACAGCGCGGCGGCCCGGCTGGACGCCATCTAGGTGCTGAGCGGGCCCGGGCGTCAGGGGCGCAGGGCTTCCGCCGCGGTCGCCGTCACCGTCTGTGCCACCTGGGCCAGCGCCGGCGAATCGAGCTTCCACTGCTGCCAGTACAGCGGCACGTCGACCACGCGGCCCGGGGCGATGCCGACCAGCCGGCCGTCGCGCAGCAGCGGATCCGCCTGGGGCTCCGGCACCAGACCCCAGCCCAGCCCGGCTGCGACGGCCTGGACGAAGCCCTCCGAGGTCGGCACGTAATGCCGCAGCGTGCTCGCGCCGCTCCGCCCCCGGGTGAGCCCGCGGACGAAACCGTCCTGGAAGTCGTCACGCCGGTCGAAGACCACCACGGGCGCCTCCGTGAGCGCCTGCGCCGGCGGCCCGCCGAGGTGGTGCGCGGCGAAGCCCGGGGAGGCCACGAGGAGGTAGCGCATCCGCCCGAGCGAGCGTACGGAGCAGCCGGGCACTGGGTCCGGCGACGAGGTCACCGCGGCCATCACCACGCCCTCCCGCAGCAGTGCCGCCGTGTGGTCCTCGTCCTCGCGGCGCAGCTCGAAGTAGAGCCGCAGCTCCTGCGGAACCCGCGTGAGGACGGGCAGGAACCAGGTGGCCAGCGAGTCCGCGTTCACCGCGACCGACACCCGGACCGGCTCCCCGGCACCGCTCAGCCCGAGCTCCGCGGAGGCGTCGTGCTCCAGCCGCGCCACCTGGCGGGCCAGCCGCACCAGCACCTCGCCCGACTCGGTCGGCCGCACCGGCTTGGTCCGCAGCAGCAGGACCCGCCCCGTGCGCTGCTCCAGCGCCTTCACCCGCTGGCTGATCGCCGACGGCGTCACATGCAGCGCGGCCGCCGCCGCGTCGAACGTCCCCTCGTCCACGACGGCCAGCAGGGTCCGCACCTGGTCCAGCGGGAGATCCGTCATCATCACGAGTGCTAATGATACGTAAGAATCTTTAGCTGGACCCTGACATGGCGCATCCGTAGCGTCGACGCCATGACCAGCACCTTCACCGCCGGCGCCGCCGGTTTCGGCACCGGACTGTCCCTCATCGTCGCCATCGGCGCCCAGAACGCCTTCGTCCTGCGCCAGGGGGTCCGCCGCCAGGCCGTCCTCGCCGTGGTCGCCATCTGCGCCCTGTCGGACGCGGCGCTCATCGCGCTCGGGGTCGGCGGTGTCGGCGCGGTGGTGGTGAAGTGGCCGGGCGCGCTGACGGTGGTCGGCTGGATCGGCGGGGCGTTCCTGCTGGGCTACGGCGCCCTGGCCGCCCGCCGGGTGTTCCGGCCCGGCGGAGAGGCGCTGAGGACGGAGGGGGATGCGGCCGGATCGGTGCGCCGGGCCGTGCTCACCTGCCTCGCGATGACCTGGCTCAACCCGCACGTCTACCTCGACACCGTGTTCCTGCTGGGCTCCGTCGCCGCCGACCACGGTGCACTGCGCTGGACGTTCGGCCTCGGCGCGGTGCTGGCCAGTCTGTGCTGGTTCACCGCCCTCGGGTTCGGTGCCCGGATGCTCGGGCGTTTTCTCGCCAAGCCCGCCGCCTGGCGCGTTCTGGACGGCCTGGTCGCCGCCACCATGATCGTGCTCGGCGCGGTACTCGTCCTCGGCAGCTGACACCTCGGCCGCGGGGTGCTCGTGGCGCGCGGCCCGCGCCTCGCCGACGTGCTGCACGGCACCGCGGGATCCGCCTTCGGCCGCCGCACGGCCGTCGCGGGCGGCGGACCGCTGGTCGGTCGCGGTGATGCCGGTCCTGCCGCCGCGGTGCCGGCGCTGTGGCGCTACCGCGTCTGACGTCTCACAGGGCTCCGCGCCGGTGCAGCGTGTACTGCTCCATCAGCTTGCCCCGGGTCATCTCCAGCCGGTGCGCGAGCACCTCGGCGACGTTGCGCACCAGCATCATCCCCAGTTCCGGGTCCTGCTCGCACAGCGCCAGCACGGCGTCCGCGTCGAACTCGTAGGCCCGCACCGGGCTGAACGCCACCGCGCCGAAGTCCCAGGTGTAGGGCGGGAACAGCCACGACCAGCCGAGCAGGTCGCCCGCGCCGAGGCTGGCCACGGTCACCCGCTGCAGGGAGTTCACCTGCTGGTCCAGGGAGACGGCGCCGGAGCGGATGACCCAGAAGCGGTCGGCCGTGCCGTCCGCCTCGAAGATCCGGGCGTCCTCGGGGAAGGACACCTCCCGGGCGAGCGTCATCAGACGCTGCCGCTGGGGCGGAGGCAGGGCGGTCAGGAGTTTGATCGCTTTGGTCATGCGGAGCTCCTCGCCGGCGGTCGACTGCGGTGCTGTCCCTAAGCCCATTTCAGCCGCTGGCGGGGCCCTGGGCACCTCGGCGTTCGAGACTTCTTCCGACAGGCCGTCCGGGCATGAAAAAGCCCTGGCTGGACGGGGGAGACCAGCCAGGGCCGTAAGCGGTGGTGCAGAGGACGAGGGGTCGACTCCGTCACCACGTATGAATGAACCGTAAACCATCCAGAGGGTGTGCGCGCCCCCTGAACCGGGTTGCGTGACCTGATTCACGCCCGGGTCACTGCGCGAGCACGCGGACCGTCTCCAGCTCCGGGTCCTCGGGGTCGGGCAGGTGCATGCCCGCCTCCAGCCCCGTCCGCAAGTACACCAGCACCGGCTCGGTCAGGCGCTCGCCCGGGAGGACCGCGGGGATGCCGGGGGGATACGGCGTGATCATCTCGGCCGCGACCCGCCCGGCCGCCCCGGCCACCGGCACGGTCTCGGCCGGACCGAAGAACGCGTCCCGGGGCAGCACCGCCTGCTCCATCCGCAGCTCCGCCGGCGACGGCACCTGCACCCCCGGCGCCCTGGGCAGGTCGCGCGCCGCCCGCGCGAGGTCCCGCAGCGCCTCCAGCAACTGCCCGGTGGTCTCCCGGTCGTCGCCATGGGTGATCTGCGCACCGATGCGGCGGTGGTCCACCAAGTGGGCGTCGATGTGCCGGTGCTCGCGCAGCCAGTCCGCCGCCTGGAAGCCCGTGATACCGAGTCCGGTGAGGTCGATGACGCCGGGCAGCGGGTCGAGGTCGTCGGACAGGCCCGGACCGCAGAAGTCGTCCCGGTCGTTGACGTGCAGTCCGTCGATCTCCTCGATGGCGGCCCGGGTCTCGGCCGCGAGGTCCAGCGCACCGCCCATCAGCTCCTCGCCGTGCAGCGCCATCTGCCGCCGCCAGCCGTCCAGGCCCGCGTAGATCAGCACCGACGGGCTGGTGGTCCCCAGCAGGTCCGCCCGCATCCCCAGCAACTCCGGCGGCACCGGCTCGCCCTGGAGATGGAAGACCGAGCCCTGCTCCAGTCCGCTGCCCATCTTGTGGATGCTGGTCACGCAGATGTCCGCGCCCGCGTCCATCGCCCAGGACGGCAGGCCGGGGTGGAACGGCAGATGCGCGCCCCACGCCTCGTCGACGATCAGCGGCCGTGAGCGCCGGTGACACACGTCGGCGATCGCCCGCAGGTCCGCGCAGCCGCCGTACGGCGTGGGACTCGTGACCAGAGCGCCGCGCGCGTCCGGATGCGCGTCGACAGCCCGGTCGAACTCCTCGGCGGACGGAGGATGAGCGAGATTGCGCTCGGCGTCCCACCGGGGCTCGACCCAGACGGGTTCGATACCGGAGATGATCAGCCCCGCCACAACCGACTTGTGGGCCTCGCGCCCGACCAGCAGCTTCTCGTGCGGCCCCGCGACCGACAGCATCGCGGCCTTCACCGACAGGGAACTGCCGCACGTGCTGAAGAACGTGTGCTCGGCGTGCACCGCGTCGGCCATCAGCTCCTGGGCCCGTTGCAGCACCCGGCCCCGGGTGAGCCGGTCGTCCAGACCGCCCGAGGCCAGCACGTCCCCGTGGAACACCGCGTCACCGAGGATCTCCCGGACCGCCGGATCAGCGCCGCGGGCCTGCTTGTGCCCGGGCGGCGTGAACGACAGATGCCCCTTGCGTCGGTACTCGTCCAGGGCTTCCAGAACCGGTGCTCGCGTGTGGTCGACTGTCATGCGCACCGGGTTCCCGGCGCGTCCCCCGCAATCCGGCCGCCCCGCGCCGGCACCCGGCTCCGCCCGGTCAGTTCTCAGGGCCGTGTTTGCCCGGAGTCACGATCTCGTCCAGCACCCGCAGCACCGCCTCGTAGGACATCCGCCGCACGGTCGCGTCCCGGGCCCCCTGCGGGTCGGTCGCGTCGAGTTCCTCGCTCCTGGTCCGCCACGTCCGCTCCTCCTGCACCGCGCACTCCCTCGCCCGCTGGATGCGCCGCAGCAACTCGTCCGAATCCACTACTTCCGTCATGCACACCGCGTACCCGCCCAGCGCCGGGAGATGGCACCGGCTCACGGCCGTTCGAGGCGTTTTCGGGTCTTCCGCCCGCACCGGAGGTTTGCAGGTGCGGCGAGAGGTGAGCCGAAGAGCTAAGAACTGCGGCGCTCGCGCTGTACGCCCCGAACGCCGTGGCAGGTCGAAGCAAGCAGTGGGTCCGCGGGCCCCGGGCAAGCCCGTCGCGGGCGGCCACGGAACGCGGTCCGGACCCGGTTTACCGTCTGTGCTGTCAGGGAGCTGCAGAATGTGCGATGAGCACATGATCGAATCCGTATTCGAGCCACCGGGCGCCCACCGCGCCCGGCCGTGCAAACCCGCCGAGGCGCGCCGTGCCGTGGAGCGAGCCGTGGCCGAACGCTGCCGGATCACGCACACCCCGTGCGACACCGACGCCCTGTCCGACGCGCTGCTCGTCGCTTCGGAGCTGACGACCAACGCGATCCTGCACGGCGGCGGCGTCACCGACTTCCAGGTGGACATCGACGGCCCCGGTGTACGCGTCTCGGTGAGCGACCGCAGTGACGCGCTGCCCGTGACCGTGCCACGCACCGATCCGCACGGACGGATGCGGCACGGCGGCCACGGCTGGCCCATCGTCTGCCGGCTCGCCCGCGACGTCCGGGTTTCGGACCTGCCCGCCGGGGGCAAGCGCATCACCGCTGTCGTACCCCTGTCCTGAACGCCCGTGAGCCGGCGCCCGACAGATTGCTCAGCAAAGCGGAGTTTGTACCACCAGGGGCAGGGCAGACGCAGTTTCGTGCTTCGGACCGGAGGCGCGCCAGCGGGAGCGGTATGACTGCCCCGGAGGCCGTCCAGGCGGATCCGGGCAGCGACCTTCCCGCGGTCAGTCCCTGAAACCACCGTTCAGGAGCGAATCCGCATGCTCATCGAAACGCCCACCCATCGTCCCGGCACGCCCGAAACGACGACCACCGCTTCCCGGCGGCGTCACGACGACGCCCCCGACACCGCCGCCCTCTTCGCCCGGATGGCGGAGCTGGAAGAGGGTCCCGAGCGGGAGGCCGTCCGCGACGAACTGGTCACCCTGTGGCTGCCCATGGCCCACCGCATCGCCGGCCGCTTCCGCGACCGCGGAGAGTCGATCGAGGATCTCCGGCAGGTCGCCGCGCTGGGCCTGGTCAAGGCCATCGACCGGTTCGACCCGAGCCGGGGTGCCTTCGAAAGTTACGCCGTGCCCACCATCACCGGCGAGGTCAAGCGGCACTTCCGGGACCGCATGTGGGCCCTGCGAGTCCCCCGCCGTGTGCAGGAACTGCGCAACAAGGTGCGCGTGGCACGCCGCGAACTCACCCAGAACCCGGGCAGCCCCGAGCCCTCCGTGGCGGACATCGCCACCCACACCGGCCTGACCGAGGAAGAGGTCAACGCCGGGCTCGAGGCTCTGGACAGCTTCAGCACCCTGTCGCTGGACGCCGAGCTCTCGTCCGACGACGACGGCTACAGCCTCGCGGACACCCTCGGCGCGGCCGACTCGTCCTACGACGTCGTCGTGGACCGCGAGTCCGCCAAGGAAGGCCTGCGCCGACTGCCGGAACGCGAACGGGCCATCCTCTACATGCGCTTCTTCGAGGACATGACCCAGAGCCGCATCGCCGACCACCTCGGCATCTCCCAGATGCACGTCTCCCGCCTCATCAGCCGTAGCTGCGCCCGCGTGCGCGACGAGGTCCTGGGGCAGCGGACGGGCACCCGGGGGAGCGGCGGCACCTCCACGACGGCCTGACCATCCGACCCCACAGGAGCGAACGACATGCTGAGGCCCCACCCCGCCGTGCTGCGCCGACTCGTCGACGAGTACGAGGCCCTGGCAGCCGCCGAGGCCGCGCGCGGACCGGCGGAGCAGAACCCCAGGGCACGCGACCTGGCGTACACGTTGTGCGTGTCCACCGGCACCCGGGACGTCGAGCGCGCCCTGGACGCCGCCCACCAGTGGCTCGCGGCCGCACCCGCACCGGTCCGCGAACCCGCCGTGGCGACAGCCCGACAGCGCATGCCGGTCGCGGAGCCGGCCTGATCGTGTGCCCCTGACAGGAGGGGGAAGTTGAGGCGGAACAAGGGTCCGGCCGACGGCGGAAGCCGCGGCCGGACCCGTTCGCGTCATGCCAGTCACATCAGGAGTCCCATGTTCACAACCGGGCGGGCAGCGGCCGCCGACGACGGCGAGCTGGAGCGCCTGCGTGCCGAGATGCGCGACTTGCGGGCCCGGGCCCGCGTCCGCCCACTGATCTCGCAGGCGCAGGGCATTCTGCAGGAGCGGTACACGCTGCCAGACGCCGACAGTGCCTTCGCGCTGATGCAGATGGCCTCCCAGCGGTACAACATCAAGCTGCGCACACTGGCCGACGTCCTGGTGACGGCGCCCCGCCCCGAGGGGCAGGACACGGTGTGGTTCCCGGAGCGCGTCCGCGGGCCGGAACCCGATCTGACCTTCACGCAGGCGCACCGGCCCGGCTCCGGCAGCCGCAGTGCCGTCCTGAAGGCGGTGCTGCGTTCCACCCTGGTGGTGACCGGTACCGACATGGGCAACGTGCAGCTCACCGACCGGGCACGGGGAGGTCTGCGCATCGAGCAGCACACCGGCCTCACGCCTGACTTCGTCGACTTCTTCGCCCACGTCGGCGACGACGGCACGGCCTGCGCGCGGGCCGCCCGCAACGTCTCCCAGGTCACCGTGCGCGAGGTGGAGAGCGACCCGGAATTCACCGAACCGGCCCGGAGAGCCATCCTCGCGGCGGGCAGCAGGGCCTGTCACAGCGTCCCGCTGACCACCGAGGCCGGGCTCTGCGTCGGCATGGTCTCGGCCCACATGGACCGGCCCCTCAACGGCCTGACGCAGACCCAGAAGAAGGCCCTCGGCACCATCGGAGGCCAGGCGGGCCGCTGGCTCGCCTGGCACGACCGCACGGTGGTCCTGGACGCTCTGGAGCACCTGCACGCCCTCGGCCGCGCGGGCCGCGGATCGAGGTTCCGGCGGTCCTGAGCCCGTAACGGCTGGGGCGCCGTCGTGCCGCTGGGGGGGACAGCGCCCGGGCCGGATACGGAATCCCCTGGTCCGGAGGCTGCACCGGGTGTGTGGACGCCGACCCGGGGCATCCGGACTCCCGGGAGGTCGACATGAACACGAGTGCGATGGCACAGAGCGGTCGGTTCCGGGCGCGGCGGATGGCGCGGGGCTCGGTGACCGAGGGGGCGGCCCGGGCGGGTTTCGCCGCCCGGGGCGTGATCTATCTGCTCGTCGGGGCGCTGGCCCTGCAGATCGCCTTCGACGGCAGCGGCAGGCAGGCCGACCGCGGGGGAGCCCTGCAGGAACTGGCGCAGAAGCCGTTCGGCGCGGTGCTCCTGTGGGCGCTGGGCATCGGGCTCGTCGGCATGGCCCTGTGGCGGCTGTCCGAGGCGCTCTTCGGCTCGGTCGGCAAGGACGGCCGCAGCGCACGCAAGCGGCTGATGGCAACGGTCCGCTTCGCGTTCTACGTCTTCGTCGCCTACTCGGTGCTGTCGTTCGCGATCAGCCGCCACCAGAGCGGCGGATCCAGCGACCAGCAGTCCCGGGACGCCACCGCCAGGGCTCTGGAGATACCCGCGGGCCAGTGGCTGGTCGGTGCCGCCGGGGCCGCGATCGTCGTGGCCGGCGGCTGGATCGCCGTACGCGCGGTGCTGCGCAAGTACCACGACAAGCTCCGGCTGGGGCAGATGAGCCACCGGACGCGGCAGCTGGTGGACGTCACCGGCGTCGCCGGCGGCGCGGCCCGTGGGCTGGTCTTCGCGGTGGCCGGGGCCTTCGCCGTCCGCGCCGCCGTGGACTACGAACCCGACCGGGCCAAGGGCCTGGACGACACCCTGCGCTCCTTCGCCGACACCCCCCTCGGCCCCTGGCTGCTGGCCTGCGTCGCGGCCGGTCTGGTGCTCTTCGGAGTGTTCTCCTTCGCCATGGCCCGGTGGCGACGCGTCTGAGTCGCGTCTTGTGGGGAACACGATGCAGATGAGCGATTCCGAGATTCCGCATGGCGATGGCCGGCCCGTGGACATGTACCTGGACCTCCTGCGCATCCGGATGGACACCGAGGACTACCGCCTTCTCATGCGCGCGGTGGAACCGGTCCTCGAGGCGATCGAAGAGGAACGCCTGTCCAGCCTCGACTTCGCGCTCGACTCCGGGTCCAACGACGAACTTCCCCAGGAGGTCCGGGACGAGGTGGCGCTCGTCATCGCCACCGCCGTCACCGGCCGCCTGGACAACGAAGTGGTCGAACTCGACGTCGACGACACCGGCCCGGTCAGGATCGTCACGGACGCCACCACCGCGTCCGACCCGGCCCGCCTCGGCGAGATAGCCGACTACATCCGGGACCGGCACAAGCAGACCGAGGAACTGCGGGGCATCGCCGAGGTGAGCGGACTGCCCACGGACTTCTGACGGGCAACGCCTCTCAGACACCTCGGGCGGCTCTCATCCCTTGGGCGCCGCCACCGGCACCCCCAGCGGCCGGGCGAGGCCCACCACGGCTTCGTCCAGCCGCTCCAGATGCCGCAGCACCCGGTCGGTGATGCGGCCGTAGCGCGGCGTGCCGGCGTCGGATCCCAGCAGGGAGGCGATGCTCGGCCCGGTCTCGACCTGCACGCCCGCGTGCTCGTCGGCCACCCGGGCCGCGATGGCCTCGATGTTGCGCACCGTGCGCCCGGCCGCCCCGCGCAGCCGCGGGTCCGCCGCGATCGAGGGATGCGTGGGCAGCAGCTCGGCGGTCGCCGCCAGTGTCCGCGCGTGGTAGGCGCACGTCTCCAGCAGCGCCACCACGTACCGGGCCGTGTGACGCCGGGTCCGCAGCGGCGTGACCGGGTGGATCAGCGGCTGGGTCGCGGCGCGCAGATCGGCCAGCGCCTGGTCCAGGTCGCGCGCCTTGTCCAGGAGCTCGTCCGCCGGTCCGCCGCTGAGCTGGCCGACCGCGGCCTCGCTGACCTCGGCCAGCCGCTCCAGCACGGTGCCGAGCAGCTCGTTCGTACGGCGGTCCGTCTGCACCGGCAGGACCAGCGCCGCTGCGACCACCCCGCACACCGCGCCGAGCGCCGTCTCCTCGATCCGCAGCACGAGCACGTCGAGGCTGTAGGTGTGCAGCAGCGTGTACAGCAGCCCCAGCATCGCGGTCACGAAGAACGACATCAGCGTGTACGACAGCGGCGCCACGTAGAACATCGCGAAGATAAGCACCAGCACCAGGGCGAACGCCGTCCAGGTGTGCCGGCCGACCAGTCCCGCCAGGACGATGCCGGCCACCACACCGAACACCGTGCCCAGCAGCCGCCGGTATCCCTTGACCAGGATCTCGCCCGTCGACGCGGTGTTGAGGAAAACGATCCAGCACGTCAGCACCGCCCAGTACCAGCGCTGCGTGGACAGCAGCTCGCCGCCGATGATCGCCAGAGAGGACCCGACGGCGACCTGCACGGCCGCCCGCGTGGTGGGCCGCCGCAGGCCCGTCTGCTCCTCCTGTGCCGCCTCTTCGCCGCCACCGTCGATCGCGGCGTCCTCGGCGTCCAGTTCCTCGCGGGAGCGGGCCGTCGCGGGGGTGTCGTCCGACTCGTCCTGCGGACCGTCCAGCGCGATCCGCAGCCCGAGCACCGCACGGGCCGACTCGCCGATGCCACGGAAGACGTCCTGGACGGCGGCCGACGCGGGCGGCAGGTTCTCCTCGTCCCGGTAGCCGAGGAGCCGGTTGCGCACATGGGCCAGCCCCGTGCCCGTGTCACCGCTGCCCGCCCGCAGCACCAGGGCGTGCAGCGCCTGCAGATCACGGCGGAGCGTGGCACCCGTCTCGTCCGGCACGGCCGGCCCGGAAACCGAGGGTGCGGGCGCGCCCGGCAGGTGCAGGGTGAGCGTGTCGGCCCGTTCGGCGCTGCGGGCGGTCAGCAGCAGCAGGCCGAGCCGCTCGGCGGCGATCTCGGCGTCCGCGATCCTGCGCTGCACCAGCCGCGCCGCCGACTCGTCCGGGGTGCCCTCCTCCAGCCGGTCCTGGATCATCATCGCCGTCTCGTGGAGCCGAGCGGTGCCCTCGCGCACGGCCTTCAGCGCCTTGTCCATCTCGTCCGCGGGGGCGTCGAGCAGTTCGAGCTGCGCGGAGACCAGCTGCGCCAGCCGCGCACGGAAGGCCAGCCGCATCCGCAGCAGGACACCCGTGGGCGTCGCGGGCACGACCGCGAAGCGCATCAGAGCGCTGGAGCAGAACGCCAGGGCCATGGCACCGCACAGCGCGGGCAGCGTAGAGACGGTGGCGCCGACGAACAGGGACAGGAAGTAGACCTGGAAGCCGATCAGGCCGAGCGCGGTGCCCCGGTCGCCGAACCGGCGGCCGTAGACCGCGCAGAAGATCAGGACGACGAAGAAGGCGTCACCGACGACGAGACGCGTGTTGAGCACCGCGCCCAGGGACACCGAGGCCAGGGCCACCGGCAGCCCCAGTGCCAGCGTCACGGCCTGAGCACCGAGCTGCTTCTCCCGGATGGCGAAGGTGGCGACCATCGCCGCCATGGCCCCCGCCACCAGAAGGTGCACATCGGCCCCCAGCAGGGAGAGCACGGCCAGGGTGACGGCGATCGCGCCGACCGTCCGCAGCCCGGCCGTCAGACGCAGCAGCCCGGGGTCGGACGCCGCGATCCGGTCCCGCAGTCGTGCCCGCACCGCGCGTCCCGCTGCCCTCACGCCGCCGCACTCTCTCCCGACTCACACCAAGATCCGTATCTCAGCATGACATGCCACCGGCGGACACTCCCGTCCGGCCCGTCCTACTCCGGCCGGCCGGCCCCCTCGACCTGCGCCCGCACCTGCTCCGGCGTCAGATAGGCGTCGGTGTACTCGAAGTCCTTCAGCCGCGCGGCCTTGCGGGCCTGGAACCCGGTCCGGACGAAGTCGTCACCGGCCACCGCGTTGAGCAGCCAGTTCGTCATCACCCGCGTCTTGGCCACGTTGGTGCGCAGCGCCGACCAGTGGTAGCCGCGGGCCACGGCCTGGGCGGGCAGCCCGCGCAGCTCGATGCCCAGCGGCTTGGAGACCGCGTCGGTGCCGCCGAGGTCGACGACGAGCCCGAGGTCCTTGTGGACGTACGGCTTCATCACCTGACCCCGCAGCGACGCGATGACGTTGTCGGCGACGTGCTTGCCCTGCCGCAGGGCGTGCTGAGCGGTGGGCGGGCACATGGCCCCGTCCCCCTTGGCCAGGTCGGGCACGGCGGCCGAGTCGCCGAGCGCGAAAACCCCGTCGTCGCCCGGCAGGTTCATCTCGGGGGCGACCGCGAGCCGCCCCTTGACCGTCTCCGCGCCGAGCGTGGCGATGAGCGGGCTGGCGACGACCCCCGCGGTCCAGATGAGCGTACGGGTCGGGACCACCCGGCCGTCGGTGAAGGTGACCTCCTCCGGGCCCGCCTTGGCGATGGAGGTGCCCAGTGAGATCTCGATGCCCCGGCGGCGCAGGATGTCCCGCGCGCTGCTGCCGAGCTTGTCGCCCAGCTCCGGCATCAGCTTCGGCGCGATGTCGATCAGATGCCACTTGATCAGACCCGGGTCCAGCCGCGGGTAGCGCTTGACCGCCGCGTGCGTCAGGCGCTGCAGGCACGCCGCGGTCTCGGTGCCCGCGTAACCGCCACCGACCACCACGAACTGCAGCCGCGAAGCCCGCTCCACCGGGTCCTGGCTCGCGTCGGCCAGGTCCAGCTGCGAGATGACGTGGTCACGGATGTACGCCGCCTCGGCGAGCGTCTTCATCCCGAACGCGTGGTCCGTCAGCCCCGGGATGTCGAAGGTCCGGGTGATGCTGCCGGGCGCCAGCACGATGTAGTCGTACGGCTCGTTGACGATCTCGTCGGTGATGGTGCGGATCACGCACACCTTGGACTTCAGGTCCACGCCGATGGCGCCGCCCGGGATGATCCGCGTGCGGTACTTCTTGCTGCGGCGCAGGGAGACGGCGATCGACTGCGGCGTCAGCACGCCGGAGGCGACCTGGGGGAGCAGCGGCAGGTAAAGCTGGTAGGCGAACGGCGTCACCAGCGTGACGTCGGCCTCGTCCGGGGAGAGTTTGCGTTCAAGACGGCGGACGCACTCCACGCCGGCGAAGCCTGCGCCAACCACCAGGATCCTGGGTCGTGTCACGGTGTTCATCCCTTTCTGCGGCTCCAGGCGGTCTGCCTCGAACGCCTTCCGACTGCCCCTGGATCGCTGGTTCGCACCCTTTCGATCCCACCGTGTGTCCGGCCGGCGCGCCAGTCGGACGCGGCAGGCAGACGAACGCGTCGATCACCACCATGCCCGCACCTTGGCCGAAAAGCACCAGGCTGGAGTGAAGAACGCGTGCACACCCGGCCGGGCGGACCCGCCGTCAGGATCCGGCGCGGCCTTGGAAATGACACAGCAACAGACACACGTCGTCGTCCCGCTCGGAATCGCTCAGCAGCGGATGCAGGAGCCCGTCCGCCGAGCCCTCCAGGTCCGCGTCCAGCTCCGCGGACCGGAACCCGCCGAGTGCCGCGGCCAGCCGCTCGATGCCCGGGTCTATGCCCTGCGCCCGCCGCTCCACCAGCCCGTCCGTGTACAGGGCGAGCGTGGAGCCGGGTTCCAGCTGCTCCGTATGGTCGGCGATCTCCTGGGTGAGCGGGATACCGAGCATCGCGCCGGGCTTGGCGTCGAGGGTGCGCACGGTGCCGTCGGGCAGGCGCAGCACCGGCGGCGGATGCCCCGCGGCGGCCCAGGTCAGCGTGGACTCGTCCGGGTGGAACCGGGCGATGACGGCGGTGGCGTACAGGTCCGGCTGGAGATGGTGCAGGAACCGGTGCAGCCGGGTCAGCAGCCGGCCCGGGCTGTCGCCGTCCACGGCGTACGCCCGCAGCGCGGTGCGCAACTGGCTCATCATGACCGCCGCGTGCAGACCGTGCCCGGTCACATCGCCGATGACGGTGATGAGACCGCCGTCCCGCTGGGGGAACGCGTCGTACCAGTCACCGCCGATGTTCAGCCCGTGCGTGGCCGGAAGATACCGCGCGGCCAGGCTGAGGCCCGGCGTGGCCGGAAGATCCGTCAGCAGGGCGCGCTGCAGCGTCTCGGCGATGTCGCGGTTGTGCTCGAAGCGCCGGGCGTTGTCGATCGCGATGCTGGCCCGCCGGGTGAGCTCGATCAGCATGACCGCGTCGTCCGGATCCCAGCGGGCACCGGGCGGCGACAGTGTCAGGACCCCCAGCGGTGCCCGCCGCGTCGGCAGCGGCACACACAGCAGCGGCCGCCCGGGATCCAGCGCCGACGGCGGCTGGTCCTCGACGCCGGGCAGCTTGCCGGGATGGTCGGCGGCGTACTGGGGCCGCCCGGTACGGGCCGCGACCACCGCGGCGGCCGGATGCGGCGCCGACCGGTGCTTGTCCTCCTCGTGGTCGAACAGCCAGACGTCCACGCTGCTCGCGTACTCCGGCACCAGCAGGTCCGGCAGCCGGCGCACGATCTCCTCGTGGTTCAGCGACGCCGTCAGCACGGCACTCGCGTCCGCGAGGAACGTCAGCCTGCGCCGGGCGCTCTCCGCCTCGTTGCGGGCGCTGCGTTCGGCGGCGAAGGCCTCGCGCTGGGCCCGCCCGGCCGCGTCCAGCTCGGCGTGCAGCGCCAGGACGCCCTGGTTGGTCTGGTGCAGCTCCTCGCGGTGGAAGGCGACCAGATCCTCCTGCGCGGTGAGCTTGTCCAGCACCACGGCCGTGTCCTCGTCGGCGCCGAGCAGCGCCTCCGACAGGGCGGCGGCGTCGTCGGCGGCGGCGCCGTCCGCGGCGGCCTCGGCCGTCTCGGGGCAGGGGACCGTGACCTCCCACGGCGGCTCTCCGGCCGCGCACGCCTCCGGCGACGGGGTCACCACGACGTGCAGCAGCCCCTCCTCGGCGGGAGAGCCCGCCAGGTCCATGGTGAGCCGCCAGGTGCCGCCCTTGGTGAGGCACTGCCGCAGGTGGGCGCTGAGGGTGGCGGCCAGCCGGGTTCGTTCGACGGTGGGCACACCGTACGCGGCGGCCAGGCGCGCGAGCGCGATACGGGCGCGGGCGGCGTCGGTGACGGTGGTGATCTGCCAAGTGCGCATCATGGGCGTTCCGGCGGGGTCGAGGTCAGTACGGCCACGGCGGTGTCGTCCCGCACCGGCCGGGCGGGACTGCTGGCGTCACGTATCGTCACGGCGGCCGTCACGGCCGGGTCGGCCAAGGGCTGACCGGGGCCGGACGGCGGTGTCCAGCGGCTGGGCAGGCCGTCGGTGTGCAGGATCAGCAGCGCGTCCTCCGTCCAGTCGGCCTCCACCTCGCGAAAGGTGGCGGGCCGGTGGACCCCGACGATGCCGGGCCGCGACAGCAGGGCGCGCCAGGTGCCGCCGGTGTGCAGCCGCGCTCCCACGTTGCCGATGCCGGCGAACCGCAGCCGCCCGGCCGCCAGGTCGAGCTGGGCCAGGGAGACGGCCGCGCCCCGCGTGCCCTTCAGCGCGTCGTGCAGCCGCCCCAGCGACTCGGCGGGGGAGAGGCCGGCCCAGCGGTGCATCGTCGTCACGGCGGTGGAGGACGCCCGGGCTGCTTCCGGTCCGTGCCCCAGGCCGTCGGCCAGCATCAGCGTCACCAGGCTCCCGGAACGGACCCAGGCCCAGGCGTCCCCCGAGTACTCGGCACCGCCGTAGGGGATGTTGACGCCGCCCGCGCGCACGGTGGTGAGCGGCAGGGAGCGGTCCTGTGACGTGTCGGTCAGCGGGCCGGGCTCGGCTGTGCCGATGCCCGGCAGGACCGGCGCCGGGGCGAGGCGCGCGCCGGCCGCGGACGGCACGGCGCTGCCCGCGGGGACACCGCCGGACGCCACGCCGACGTCGCCGGCCCGGCCGGCCGGCCTCGTGTGCCTCGTCGGCCCGCCGCACGGAACGGCTCCGAAAGGCGGCGCACCGCCCGGCCACTGCCCGCTGCCCGAGCCGTCGTGCCCGGCCCCGGCAGGACCGCCCGGCCCGGGTACGTGGTCCCAGCTTCCCGACATCCCGTCGGCCCACACCCGCACCCGGGGGCCGGCGGGCGCGCCGTCGCCCCGGGGCGTCGTGCCGACGCGGGCCACCGCGACCGTGCCGCGGCCGGGCGTCGTGTGCAGACCGAAGTCGTCGGCGAGCCGCAGACACGTGCCCAGGCCCGCACCGAGCGAGCGGGTCGTGGAGAAGCCGTCGCGCACGGCCGCGTGCACATCGGCAATGCCCGGGCCGTGGTCGATCGCGGCTATCTGCACCACCCTCGACTGCTCACCACGCGGCGCGGGCGGGGCGACGACCTCGATGAGCACCTGACCACCCTCGGCATGCTTCAGCAGATTCGTGGCGAGTTCGGTCGCGACCAGCGCGGCGGCCGCGGTACGCCGCTCGTCCAGCCCGGCCAGCGCGGCGGCGCCCTCCGCCGCGACCCGCGCATCGCGCACCCGGGTCGGGTCGAGCACCGGCACGTCCCACACGCGCGGCATCAGACCTCCTCGCGCGGGCGCGGCGGCCGGCCCACCCAGCAGGTCACCCGCACCGTGGTGCCCGAGCCCGGCGTGGTGTCGACGTCGAAGTCGTGCACCAGACGCCGCGCGCCGCTCAGCCCCATCCCCAGCCCGCCGCCGGAGGTGTAGCCGTCGCTCAGTGCCCGGTCCAGGTCGGTGATGCCCGGCCCCTCGTCGGTGAAGGCCAGCCGCAGCCCCTGCGCACCCGCGCTGCCGACCTGCGTCACCTCCATCTGTCCGCCACCGCCGTGCACCAGGGTGTTGCGGGCCAGCTCGCTGGCAGCGGTGATGAGCTTGGTCTGGTCCACCAGACCGAAGCCGAGCCGGGCAGCGGCCTGCCGTACGTGCTGACGCACCCACACCAGGTCCATGTCCGACCGGATGGGCAGGCAGGCCTCCACGCCCGCGGCGGTGTGCATCACGGACTCTCCTGACGCGGGCTGCCGGGACGGGTCACCGGGGCCTGCTGCGCGAGGAGCTCCATGCCCGCCTCGGTACTGAGCGCGGTGCTCAGACCCGGCAGCGTCAGACCCAGTTCGACCAGGGTGATGGCGACCGCCGGGCGCATACCGGCCACCACGGTGCGCGCGGCCAGCAGTTTGGCCTGCGCGGCGATCTCGGCCAGCACCCGGCCGAGGAAGGAGTCCACGATCTCCACACCGGAGATGTCGATGAGGACCCCGCGCACCCCGGTACGGGAGATGGTCTCGGCGAGGTCCTGCTGGAGCTGCTGCGCCGTGCTGTCGTACAGGTCCCCCTGGAGCGTGACGAGCAGGACGTCGCCGAGCCGGAGGACCGGCACGTGGCCGGTCACGGGACGGGGGTAGGCGTCGTTCACCGCTGACCCGCACCCGGATTCACGATGTCCGCGCCGAGCTGGTGCAGCGCGTATCCCAGCGCGTCGGCGAGGCTCGCACGCGTGATCACGTCCAGGTCCAGCCCGAGATGCACGATGGTCTGCGCGATGGCGGGGCGGATGCCCGAGACGATGCACTGGGCGCCCATGAGGCGCGCCGCGGCGACCGTCTTCATCAGGTGCTGCGCCACCAGCGAGTCGACCGTCGGCACCCCGGTGATGTCGAGGATCGCGAACCGCGCGTGCTGCTCGACGACGGCGTTCAGCAGCGTCTCCATCACGATCTGGCTGCGGGCACTGTCGAGCGTCCCGATGAGCGGCACGGCCACGACGCCGTCCCACAGCCGGATGACGGGCGTGGCCACCTCCATCAGCTGCAGCCGCTGCCGGTCGCTGAGCGCCTGCCACTCGCTCAGTGCCGTCTGCATGGCCACCAGCCGCAGGGTGCCCATGAGCACTGTCAGCGCGGTCGAACAGGCGCGCAAGTGCTCGGGGGGCGCCTCCTCCAGATCGGCGGCCAGCAGGTTCTCCACGGGCGGCCGCAGGGCGGCCAGCTCGCTGGAGACCTGGGTGTTGGACAGCCCGGCACGGGAGCGGGCCACGCCCATCCGGGCCAGCTGCTCGCGCACCCCGCTGAATCCCGCGGCGTCCGGGTCCTCCACCTGCTCCGAGTCGGCCACCTGGGCCAGTGCGTCCACGACGACCTTGCCCGCCTCCACCGCCTCGTCGCGCGAGACGGTGAACACGGTGCGGAACAAGGGCTCGTCCGCCCACCGCTGGGCGATCTGCTCACGCCGGCGGTGCAGGAAGTCCCTGACCTCGTGGGTGGGTGTGGCGAGCTGTCCGTCCGCTTCGTGCTCCGGCACCTGGTTATCTCCTCATCCGCGTTGCGTCGGCCGAGCCCGCTTCTGGCAACGAGAACGGCGATGTGACACTTGCCGGGCGACAACTCTAACCATGCGCCGACCTCGTACGACACCTGCTCCGGTGCAAGCGATCCGGTTCAGGGGAACGGCGGTTGGGGCCGCCGTCATCGGCGTGCGCGCGGTGGTGAGCCGTCGTTCGGGCAGGGCGGAGCGAGGGCACCGGGCCACCGGTCTTCGCCGGCGCCGTGCCCGAGGGGACACCCGTACCGTCAGACGCTCGGCTCCCCCGGCTCCTGGGGCTGGCCCGGCCCTTCGTCGACGCGGGTCAGGGCCTCGTCGACACTCTCCGATATCGGCACCGTGATGCTGACGCCCGTCAGATCGAGGATGCGCCGCACGGCCGGCGTCGGGCTGATGACGTGCACGCTGCCCTCGGTCTTACGGGTCTCCTGGTACACCCGCAGGATGATGTTCATCCCGGACGAGTCCATGAAGGGCACGGACGAGAGGTCGAGCAGGAAGTGCCGTCGGCCGTGGTGGAGTTGGTTGGCCAGATGGGCCTGGAACTCGGTCGCGGTGTCGACGTCCAGGTAGCCGTCGACCGTGATCAGGGCCACGTCCTCCCGGGGCAGTTCGACTTCCACGGACAGCGGGTTCTGGGCGAGGGGCACGGATACCTCCAACAAGTGCTACGGCCTGGGCTGGTCACCTCTGGGGATGACCGCGGTGCGAGGGGATCCCGGTCGTTCTCCGGACTCGGATGCCGTTTCTCATGCGCCTCCCTTCACTGACGGGCTTCGGTTCCACCGCGCCCCGCGATTACCCCGGAAAGGGACCGTCATGCCCCCCGATCCGAACATTGCCGGGAGTGGCCGCCGGAAGTCGCGTGCACCAGCAGGTGTGTGCGCCGAATGCGCTTGCGACAGGAGGGTAATTGCTGCTGTGGGACAGGGCGGGCGCGAGGCGCTCGCCGGAGGAACTGCGATCCGCACATCGCCAGGGAGGATGGAGCAGCGTGGCCATCGACAGAATCTGGTCGTACACGCCGGACAGCGGTCACACCGAGGGGCAGGACCTGACCGGCTTCGCCGTCGCCGCGACCGACGGCACGATCGGGCACGTGGACCGGGAGGCCGCTCCGCACGACATGCGGCACCTGGTCGTCGACACCGGCGTCTGGGTGTTCGGCCGCAGCGTCCTGGTACCGGCGGGAGTCATCACCGGCATCGACATACAGGGGAGGAAGGTCACACTGGCCTGCAGCAGGGGAGACGCCAAGGCGGCACCTCGCTTCCAGACCGACAGCGAGACCAGGGACCGGGAGTACCTGCGGTCCGTGGGTGAGTACTACGACCGGTTGCCACCGCGGGAGGCGGCCTCGGTCTGAGCCGGTCACGGGCGCGTCGCGCCCGTGACGCTCCCGGCTCACCAGGGCATGAACACGTGCACGTCCTTGCCCCGCGCGTCGGCCACCACGCTGACCTGGTCGCACAGCGTGTGGATCAGATGCCAGCCGATGCCCCCGCCGCCGCTGCGCGGATCGAAGGGGCGAGGGGCGGGCTCCGTGGTGCTGGTGTCGTGCAGAACCACATGCACCCCGTCGAACGTCCGGCGCATGCGCAGCGCGAACGGACCAGGGGCGTACTGGACCGCGTTGGCGGCCAGCTCCGTCACCACCAGCAGGATGTCGTCCCAGTACTCGGGGGCAGAGGGCGGAGAGGAGCGTGCCAGAGCACGCAAGAACTCCTCCGCGGCCAGCCGCGCACCGGTCACGTCATGCGGCTCGCCCACGAAGCTGTTCGTGCGGCTCGGGATCTCCTCGGAGGTCAGGGCGTCGTCCCCACGCGGCTCGGTTGACATATCGCCTTTCCGGCCCGGGCGTCAGCAAGGGCTGTCGTCAGGGCTGTCGTCCTTTCTCTTGCGTCGCCACTGTTGCGTGTTCCCGAGGGGGCGAGGCCTACGCGTCCGGCCGCACGCTCAACGGAACACGTTGTCCGACTCGTCCCAGTTCGGCGGTTCGTCCGGGGTGCTCGGTCTGCCAGGACGTCTGCGTGACCGGTACATCGCGTCGATCTCCGACGCGTAGTGCCGCACGATCTCGTCCCGGCGCAGCTTCATCGACGGCGTCAGCAACCCGTTGGTCACGTCGAACGCCCCCGGCAAAACCCGGAACACCCGGATCGACTCCGACGGCGACACGGCGCTGTTGGCCGCGGCCACCGCCCGCGCGACCTCCTCCCGCAGCGCGTTCTCCTCCCGCGCCTCCCGCATCTCGCCCTGCAGTGCCAGCCCGGCCCGCCAGTGCGCCAGGAACTCCGGATCCAGCGTGATCAGGGCGCCGACACAGGGCCGGTTGTCCCCCACGACCACCGCCTGATGGATGAGCGGGTGCATCCGCAGCCGCTGCTCCAGGGCCAGCGGGGCGACACTCTTGCCACTGCTGGTGATGATGATGTCCTTCTTGCGGCCGGTGATCGTCAGGTAGCCCTCCGAGTCAAGCCGCCCGAGGTCCCCGGTGGCAAGCCAGCCGCCGCGCAGCGCGGCCCGGGTGGCGGCCGGGTCACCCACGTATCCCTGGAACACCGACGGGCCCCGCACCAGGATCTCCCCGTCCCCGGCCACCCGGATCTCCATGCCCGGCAGCGCCTGCCCGACCGTCCCGGACTTCTCCCGGCCGAGCGGCTGCATCGTCACCCCGCCGGCGGTCTCCGTCAGGCCGTACCCGTCGTGCACGTAGATGCCGATGCCCTCGTAGAACAGGGACAGATCACGGCTGAGCGGGGAGCCGCCGGACGTCGCCCGCTGCACCCGCCCGCCGAGCGCCGCCCGCAGCCTGCGGTACACCGTGCGCTCGTACAGCGCGTGCTGGAGCCGCAGGTCGAAGCCGGGCCCGCGACCGCGGCCCAGCCGCTGGCGCTCCAGGGCCGCGGCGAAGTCCCGGGCGGTCTCGGCGGCCCGCTCGAAGAGTCCGCCGTGGCCTTGCTGCTGAGCCGTGCGCAGGAAGTTCTTGTAGATCTTCTCGAGGACCGACGGAACCGCGTAGAGGTACGTGGGCCGGAACGAGCGCAGCGCCGACGACAGCGCCTCCCCGCTCAGATCGGCCTGGTGTCCCATCAGCAGCCCGCCGCGCAGGCACAGCCCCTGGATCATCAGCCCGTACACATGGGAGAAGGGCAGGAACGCGAGCACGGAGCCCTGCTCTCCGCGCGGCGCGGCCGTGTGCCCCCAGCCCGCCAGCAGCGTGTCGCAAGGGCCGGCGAGGTTGCGGTGGCTGAGCGCACAGCCCATGGCATGGCCGGAGGTGCCGGAGGTGTAGGCGATGACGGCCGTGGAGTCCGGCAGCACGATGCGGCGCATCGAATCGACCGTGGCGATCGGGATGAACTCGCCGCGCACCGTCAGCTCCGCCAGGGCGCCCGCGTCCAGCTGCCAGACGTGGCGCAGCAGCGGCAGCGACGCGCACACCGAACCGACGGTCATGACGCCCTGTTCGTCCTCGACGACCACGGCCACACAGCCGGCGTCCCGCAGGATCCACTCCACCTGGTCGCGCGAGGACGTCGGGTAGACCGGGACGACCTCGGCGCCCACGGCCCACATCGCGTAGCACAGGACCGTCCACTCGAACCGGGTGCGCGCCATGATCGCCACGCGGTGGCCCGGCGCGATCCCGGAGGCGATCAGTCCCTTGGCCACGTCCACCACCTGGTCGCGCAGCTCGATCGCCGTCACCTCCTCCCAGGTCGTGGAGGCGGGGTCGGCCCGGCGGGCGAGCATCGGCCGGGTCGGTTCGCGGTCCGCCGTCTCGAAGACACTGTCGGCGAGCCCGCCGGTCAGAGACGCCACGGCCGGGGGAGCGAGGGCGAGGTCGCGCATGCACTGCTCCTGACGTGTACGGGGTGTGACATTGCCGACGGGTACCGTCATCGGCGGTGCTCGAATGTAGTCGAGTCGAGACCCTTCGGGGTCGGAAAATACGGAAGTGGACCCGCTGATGATCTCGGCGTGATCGGGGGACCCGGACGGCATGACTCACATCAGCCCCGATCCCGAACCCGAACGCAGCACCGGTCTGGAGCCCGGCGGCGGAGTGCCGCCGGGCGAGACCCCGCCCGCGGAGAGCAGCATGCCGGAAACGCTGCCCCGCGAGACGCACAACCCGACCAAGGGCTGGGCCAAGGCCCCGCTGACCGTGATCATCGTCGTCGCGGTGCTGATCGCGGCGTTCTTCCTGGCCTACGCCCTCGTCCTGATCCTCTGACCCCCTACCCGTGACTTCCGGGACGCCTCACGACTGCGTGTGGCGGACGCACTCGGTGACGACGTCCCGCAGACTCCCCGTGCGCTCCATCAGCGCGCGCTGCACCTGTGCCCCGTTGCCCTCCCGCAGCAGCTCGTCACAGGCGGCCTCCGCCCGCTCCAGGTCGCCCGTACCGGCGAGGGCCTCGGCGACATGGTCCAGCAGGGCACGGACGACGGCCTCGGCGGGCATGCGCCGCATGGTCGCCGGGTGCAGCAGCTCGCCCGTGAGTCCGGACCGGGCGGCCTGCCAGTCGGCCAGCCGCAGCAGGCTCACACTGTGGCCGAGCGGCTCATCGCCGGCCCGCCACTCGCGCGCGGCGGTCTCGACCAGCCCGCGGACGAGCGTGGCGATCAGTACGGCCGTGCCGGAGTGCAGACAGACGTCCGAGACACGCAGCTCCACCGTGGGGTACCGCGGGGACAGCCGCGCGTCGAAGTAGATCATCCCCTCGTCGAGGAGGGCTCCGGTGGCGACCATGTCCGCGATCAGACGGTGGTACCGCTCTGGCGAGCCGAAGATCTCCGTCGGACCGGCCGACGGCCAGCGCAGCCACACCCTGCTGCGGTAGCTGCTGTACGCCGTGTCCTTGCCCTGCCAGAACGGCGAGTTCGCGCTGAGCGCCCGCAGCACCGGCAGCCATGGCCGCAGCCGGTCGACGACCGCGACGCCCTCCTCGTCGGACTCGACCGACACGTGCACATGGCAGCCCATGACGAGCTGCTCCCGGGTGGCGATGCCGTACTGGTCCGCCATCCACTGGTAGCGCCGGTTGACGCCGACGGCGGGGCTGACCGGCAGCGGCGAGGTGGCGAGCGCCGCCACGGTGCAGCCGATCTCCCCCGCGTGCCGGGCGGCCTCCTTGCGGCAGCGGACGATCTCCGCGCGCAGGCTCTCCATGGACGACTGCGGATGCGTGGCGAACTCCAGCATCTGCTCGTGGAGTTCCTTCTCGAACACGTCCTGATCCGCGTCGTCCTTCTCCGCCCGGGCGAGCACCGCCGCGGCCAGCGCTCGCGGTTCCCCCGTCTCCGGATCGACCAGGAGAAGTTCCTCCTCCACTCCCACGGTGCGCACCTGATGCCCGCCCTTCCTGTGCCCCTGCCGCGTCGTACCACCGGGTGCCCGGTGGTACGACCCCCAGTGCCCCTCACAGAGGGAGGGACACCTGGTGGGGCGGCAGGAGTTCACACAGCGAACGGGGTCAGCCACACCGTCGCGAGCGGAGGCAGCGTGATCCGGACACGGCCGTCCTCCGGTTTGACCGGATCCGGGTTGGTGACGCCGCTGCCGCCGTAGCGCGTGTCGTCGGTGTTGAGGCGTTCCTCCCAGGCGACCACGTCACCCGGCACCCACAGGTCGTAGTCCTGGCGGACGACGGGGGAGAAGTTCGACACCGCCAGCAGCGGACCGCCCTCGGCGTCGTACCGCAGGAACGCGAAGACGTTGTCGTCGGCCGAGTCCACCGCCACCCACCGGAAGCCCTCCGGGCGGGTGTCGCACTGCCACAGCGCCGGAGTCGCCCGATACGCGGTGTTCAGGTCGCGGACCAGGTCACGTACGCCCCGGTGGTCGCCCGCCGAGTGGTAGCCGTCGTCGAGCAGCCACCACTCCGGCCCGTGCTCCACCGACCACTCCGCTCCCTGCGCGAACTCCTGCCCCATGAACAGCAGCTGCTTGCCGGGGTGGCCCCACATGAAGCCGAGGTAGGCCCGGTGGGTGGCGCGCCGCTGCCACCAGTCGCCGGGCGCCTTCGACACCAGCGCCTGCTTGCCGTGCACGACCTCGTCGTGGGAGATCGGCAGGACGTAGTTCTCGCTGTAGGCGTACACCATCGAGAACGTCATCTCGTGGTGGTGGTACTTGCGGTGCACCGGCTCGTGCGCGATGTACTCCAGCGAATCGTGCATCCAGCCCATGTTCCACTTCAGCCCGAAACCGAGCCCGCCGGTGTCGGTGGGCCGGGTCACCCCGCCCCAGGCGGTGGACTCCTCCGCGATGGTGACCACGCCCGGAGCCCGCCGGTACACGGTCGCGTTCATCTCCTGCAGGAAGCCCATGGCCGCCAGGTCCTCCCGGCCGCCGTAGGCGTTGGGCTCCCACTGGCCGTCCTCGCGCGAGTAGTCGAGGTAGAGCATCGAGGCGACCGCGTCCACGCGCAGCCCGTCGATGTGGAACTCCTCGCACCAGTACACGGCGTTCGCGACCAGGAAGTTGCGCACCTCGGTACGGCCGAAGTCGAACTCGTACGTGCCCCAGTCCGGGTGCTCCGCGCGCCGGTCGTCCCCGGGCTCGTAGAGCGGCTCCCCGTCGAAGCGGGCCAGGGCCCAGTCGTCCTTCGGGAAGTGCGCCGGCACCCAGTCCATGATCACGCCGATGCCGGCCCGGTGGCAGGCGTCGACGAAGAACCGGAAGTCGTCCGGGGTGCCGAGCCGGGATGTCGGCGCGTAGAACCCCGTGACCTGGTAGCCCCAGGACCCGTGGAAGGGGTGCTCGGCGACCGGCATCAGCTCGACGTGGGTGAAGCCCAGGTCCTTGACGTACTTCGGGAGCTCCTCGGCGAGCTGCCGGTAGGTCAGCCCCGGGCGCCAGGACGCCAGGTGCACCTCGTACACCGAAAGCGGCGCCTCGTGCACGGGCGTGTCGGCGCGGTGCGCCATCCAGTCGGTGTCGCCCCACTCGTAGTGCGAGGCCGTCACGATCGACGCCGTGTGGGGCGGTTCCTCGCAGCGGCGGGCCATCGGGTCGGCCTTGAGGAAGCGGTGGCCGTACCGGGAGTGGATCTCGAACTTGTACGCGGTGCCCTCGCCGACGCCCGGCAGGAACAGCTCCCACACGCCGGACGCGCCGAGCGAGCGCATCGGGAACTGCGTCCCGTCCCAGTGGGTGAAGTCCGTGGCCACCCGCACGCCCTGCGCGTTCGGCGCCCAGACGGTGAACCGGGTGCCGGACACGCCCTCGTGCGTCATGGGCTGCGCGCCGAGCGCCTGCCACAGCTGCTCGTGCCGCCCCTCGCGGATCAGGTGCAGGTCGAGCTCGCCGAGCGCCGGCAGGAAGCGGTACGGGTCGGGCGTCTCCTGCTCACCCTCCTCGTACGAGATATGCAGGGTGTACTCGGGGACCGCGGCCAGCGGCAGCACGCCCGAGAAGAGGCCGTCGCCCTCCGAGACGAGGGCTGTGCGCTTGCCACCGATCACCACGCTCACCGCACGGGCGAAGGGGCGCAACGCCCGGAACACGACCCCGCCGGGCACCGGGTGGGCGCCCAGCAACGCGTGCGGATCGTGGTGCGCGCCCGCCAGCAGGCGCCCGCGGTCCTCGGGACTCAGGGCGGGCGCGGTCGTGCTCGGGACCGGGCCTGACGGCTCCGGGATTGAGGTGTCTCGCAGGGCCACGGCTCAGTCTCCTCTCACAGCGAGGCGCTCGATCGCCGCCATCGGTACAGGCAGCCAGTCGGGGCGGTGCCGTGCCTCGTACAGCACCTCGTACACGGCCCGGTCCGTCTCATAGGCGCGGAGCAGTCCGTGTTTCTTGCGTGGGTCCCAGCCGGCACGGGCGGCGTAGCCCGCGCAGTAGGCCTCGCGACAGCGGCGGGCCCACTCCGGGCGCCAGGGGCGGCGCTGCCGGGCGGCGTAGTCGAAGGAACGCAGCATCCCGGCGATGTCCCGCACGGGGGAGTGGGCGCTGCGCCGTTCGGAGAGCGGCCGGGACGGCTCGCCCTCGAAGTCGATGACGAACCACTCGCGCCCGGCCCGCAGCACCTGCCCCAGGTGCAGGTCGCCGTGGATGCGCTGCGCGGGCGGTCCCGGGTCGCAGCCGGTGAGGGCGGCGAACGCGGTGCGCAGGCCCGGCACGAACGGCTGCAGCGCGGGCACGCAGTGCGCGGCGGCGTCCAGCCGCTCGGTCATCGCGGCCGCCGTCTGCCCGTTCTCCCCGGGCCCGCCGACGGGGAACGCCGACGCCAGCGCGAGGTGCACCTCCGCGGTGGCGGCGCCCAGCGCCCGGGCCTGGACGGTGAAGTCGTCCCCGGCGGCCAGCGCGTGCAACCCCAGCGTCCAGCCATCCGAGGCGTCCCTCAGATACGGCTGGAGCACACCGAGGGTCGCCGTGAACGGGTGCCTCGTCTGGAACCAGGCCACGGGCGCGGGCACCCGGTGACAGCCCTGACGGGCCAGCGCGCCCGGCACCTCCAGGTCCGGGTTGACGCCCGGCTGGATGCGCCGGAAGACCTTCAGGATGTACTCGTCGCCGTACACCAGCGAGGAGTTGGACTGCTCGGCGTCCAGCAGCCGCGGCACCAGTCCGGCGGGCACCTGCTGGTCCGGGTCGCAGTCGAAGCGCAGGGGGCCCGCGGTGCCCGGCTGCCGCAGCCGGTCCAGCAGGAGCTGGGCCGAACGGGGGTCGTGCAGCGCGTCGTAGACCGTCAGTCCGGCCAGCGGCCCGTCCTGCACCCGCCCGATGAGTGCCCGCCCGAGACGTGGCGAGGGCTGCTCCCGTACGCCGAGCAGCAGCTGGTAGCAGTCGCCGGCCGGGGGAGCCCCGCCGGGCGAGGGCACGCCCGTGTGGCCGGCGTGACCGGCGTGGACCAGCAGATGCAGACAGCCCGGGAAGAGCTCGGTCATCGACAGCAGGCCGAGCTCCGTGACGGGCCGGTCCTTGCCCGCGAACCAGCGCTGCCGGGGCAGCCAGTCGCGCAGCAGCCCGCCGAGCGACTCCATGGGCTCGGCCAGGCGCGGGAGGTCCGGGCGCAGGGATGCGGTCTTCGGCATGGTCACGCCTCCTTTCGTCGGCGCAGGCTCACAGTCGCCGGCCGATGCGGGATGCGACTCGAGTGAGCCGGAACCAGTAGAAGCCGTGGCCCCCGAGGGTCAGCAGATAGGGCAGTTCACCGATGGCGGGAAAGCGGACCCCGCCGAACAGCTCCACCGGATGCCGCCCGGCGAACTCGCGCAGGTCGAGCTCGGTGGGCTGCGCGAACCGCGCGAAGTTGTTGACGCACAGCACCAGGTCGTCCTCGTACTCCCGCAGGAAGGCCAGTACCGCGGGGTTGGAAGAGGGCAGTTCGGTGTAGGAGCCGAGCCCGAAGGCCGGGTTCTGCTTGCGGATCTCGATCATGCGGCGGGTCCAGTGCAGCAGCGACGACGGCGACGACATCGACGCCTCGACGTTGGTCACCTGGTGGCCGTAGACCGGGTCCATGATCGCCGGGAGGTAGAGGCGGCCCGGGTCGCAGGTGGAGAAGCCGGCGTTGCGGTCGGGCGTCCACTGCATGGGTGTCCGGACGGCGTCGCGGTCGCCGAGCCAGATGTTGTCGCCCATGCCGATCTCGTCGCCGTAGTACAGGATCGGGGAGCCGGGGAGGGCGAGCAGCAGCGCGGTGAACAGCTCGATGGTGTGCCGGTCGTTGTCCAGCAGCGGGGCCAGGCGCCTGCGGATGCCGATGTTGGCGCGCATGCGGGGGTCCTTGGCGTACTCGGCCCACATGTAGTCGCGCTCTTCGTCGGTGACCATCTCGAGCGTCAGCTCGTCTCGTGGTTGCGCAGGAACATGCCCCACTGGCAGCCCGAGGGGATGGCCGGGGTCTTGGCCAGGATTTCGGAGACCGGGTAGCGGGACTCGCGGCGTACGGCCATGAAGATGCGCGGCATGACCGGGAAGTGGAAGGCCATGTGGCACTCGTCGCCGCCGCTGGGGTAGTCGCCGAAGTAGTCGACGACGTCCTCGGGCCACTGGTTGGCCTCCGCAGTTGGTGTCCTCGGCCGCGTAGAGGTAGGGCACCGCGTCCAGCCGGAATCCGTCGATGCCCAGGTCCAGCCAGAACTTCAGCGCGGCCAGGATCTCCTCCTGGACGCGTGGGTTCTCGTAGTTGAGGTCCGGCTGGTGCGAGAAGAAGCGGTGGAAGAAGTACTGGCCCCGCACCGGGTCGAAGGTCCAGTTCGAGGTCTCCGTGTCGACGAAGATGATCCGCGCGTCCGGGTACCGCTTGTCGTCGTCGGCCCACATGTAGTAGTCGCCGTAGGGCCCGTCGGGGTCCTTGCGCGACTCCTGGAACCACGGGTGCTGGTCGCTGGTGTGGTTCATGACGAAGTCGATGATCACGCG
>NZ_JNXD01000022.1:0-128600 GCF_000725785.1 Streptomyces flavovariabilis
TCCGTGCGGTGAAGATTCGACACCTCCACCACACACGGGGGCCTTCGCCATGATCAAGCCCGACCCCGCGTTAACAACGCTCGTGATCAATACACCTAGGCACCCCCGATCCCGCACGTCCTCACGCGCCGCCGCTCTCCCAGTCCACCGTCACGACGATCTTGCCGCGGGTGCGGCCCTCCTGGTTCAGCCGGTGCGCGTCCGCCGCCCGCTCCAGGGGAAACGTCTCATCGACGTGCACGCTCACCACGCCCTGCTCCGCCAGGTCGGCCAGGCGCTGGAGGTCCTGCGCGTCGGGGCGGACGAAGTAGTAGCGGCCGCTGTAGTTCACGACCTCGTTGTCGGCGATCGACACCAGACGGCCCTCCGGAGCCAGCAGGTTCGCCGACACCTTCAGCCCGTCCCCGCCGACGGTGTCGAACACCGCGTCCACACCCTCGGGCGCCAGCCCCCGCACCCGCTCCGCCAGGCCCTCGCCGTACACCACCGGCTCACCGCCGAGGCCGCGCACGAAGTCGTGGTTGGACTCGCTCGCCGTGCCGATCACCCGGGCACCGAGGTGGACGCCGAGCTGCACGGCGATCGAGCCGACGCCGCCGGCCGCGGCATGCACCAGTACGGTCTCGCCCCGCTTCACCTGGAGCATCTTGGTCAGCACCTGGTAGGCGGTGAGCCCGACCAGCGGCAGCCCGGCCGCCTCCTCGAAGGAGAGGTTGCGCGGCTTGCGGGCGAGGGTGCGCAGGGGTGCGGCCACGTACTCGGCGAAGGTACCGCGGGAGAGGAAGTCCTCACGCACGTACCCGATGACCTCGTCGCCGACGTCGAACTCCGAGACGGCCACGCCGGGCCGTACGACGACGCCCGAGACGTCCCAGCCGGGCACCACGGGGAAGACAGGGGCGAAGAGCCCGTCGAGGTATCCCTCACGGGCCTTCCAGTCGACGGGGTTCACGGCCGCCGCCCGTACCTTCACCAGCACCGCGTCCGGGCCGACCACCGGGTCGCGCACCTCCCCGAACGCCAGTACCTCGGGTCCGCCGTACCGTGAGTAGCAGATCGCCTTCATGGCTCTGACCTTCCGGGCTCGTCGCGGGACTCGCAAGCCGGATGGCCTGAACGAACCTGCCGAAACCTCCCCTGCCGCCTCACGGGAGGAGCCGTCGGCCTATCGTGGCTCCGATCACGTTTCGGTCCCGCTCTAGACGACATACCGACCGGTCGGCATCATGAGTCGGGAACTGTTCACCTGCCCGGAGGAGCGATCCATGAGCCCCGACCATCCGCCCGGACTCGATCTCGACCGGCTGCGCGGCCTGCTCGAACGCGAGCGGCCCGGCCTGGTGAACGGCCCGCTGTCCGGTCGGCTGATCGAGGGCGGACGGTCGAACCTCACCTACGCCGTCTCCGACGGCACCTCCCGGTGGGTCGTGAGGCGGCCCCCGCTCGGCCATGTCCTGGCCACCGCGCACGACATGAAGCGCGAGCACCGGGTGATCAGCGCGCTGCACCCGACCGCCGTGCCGGTGCCGGAGCCGGTGCTGCTGTGCGAGGACGAGGAGGTGCTCGGCTCGCCGTTCTACGTCATGGAGTTCGTCGACGGCACCCCCTACCGCACCGCCGACGAGCTCGTCCCGCTCGGCCCGGAGCGGACCCGCGGGGCGGTGCTGAACCTGGTCGACACGCTGGTGGCGCTGCACGCGGTCGACCCGGGCGAGGTGGGCCTGGGGGACTTCGGCCGGCCCGAGGGCTTCCTGGACCGGCAGCTGCGGCGCTGGGGCAAGCAACTGGACGCCTCCCGCAACCGCGACCTGGACGGCATCGACGAGCTGCACGCCGCCCTCGGGCGCGAGCTGCCCCACTCCCCCGCCCCGGCCGTGGTGCACGGTGACTACCGGCTCGACAACGTGCTGATCGGCGAGGACGACTCGATCCGGGCGATCCTCGACTGGGAGATGTCGACACTGGGCGACCCGCTCACCGACCTCGGCCTGCTGGTGATGTACAGCATGCCGCTCGGCATGCCCGACTCCCCCGTCTCGACGACCGCCGAGGCCCCCGGCCATCCGGCACCGTCCGAACTCATCGAGCGGTACGCCGCGCGCTCGGGGCGCGATGTCTCCGCGGTCTCCTGGTACACGGCGTTCGCCTGGTTCAAGCTCGCCGTGATCCTCGAGGGCATCCACTACCGCTACACGCTGGGCCAGACGGTCGGCCGCGGCTTCGACCGCATCGGGGACCTCGTCCCCGTCTTCGTCCGGCACGGACTGACCACGCTCCACGAAGGCCTCCAGGAGGGCTGATCCACATGGACTTCGCTTTCGACGCGCGCACCGAAGAGCTGCGCGCCAAACTCCTCGCCTTCATGGACGAGTTCGTGTACCCGGCCGAGGCCGTCGCGGACGAGCAGCGCTCCCGGCTCGACTCGCCGTGGGAGACCCCGGCCGTGGTCGAGGAACTCAAGGCCGAGGCCCGCAGGCAGGGACTGTGGAACCTGTTCCTGCCGGACTCCGAGTACGGGGCCGGGCTCACCAACCTGCAGTACGCGCCGCTCGCCGAGATCATGGGCCGCTCACCGCACCTGGCTCCGACGGTGACGAACTGCACCGCGCCCGACACCGGGAACATGGAGGTGCTGGCCCAGTTCGGCGACGAGCAGCAGCGCAAGCAGTGGCTGGAGCCGCTGCTCGCGGGCGAGATCCGCTCGGCGTTCGCCATGACCGAGCCGGAGGTGGCCTCCTCGGACGCCACCAACATCACCACGCACATCGAGCGGGACGGCGACGAGTACGTCATCACCGGCCGCAAGTGGTACATCTCCGGGGCGATGAACCCGGACTGCGCGATCTTCATCGTGATGGGCAAGACCGACCCGGACGGGGCGGACATCCGCCGCCAGCAGTCCATGGTGCTGGTCCCCCGCGACACCCCGGGCGTCACGATCCGGCGGGCGATGCAGGTGTTCGGCTACGAGGACCACCACCACGGCGGCCACGCCGAGGTGGTCTTCGACCACGCGCGGGTGCCGGTGTCGAACCTGGTCGGCGAGGAGGGCGGCGGTTTCGCCATCGCCCAGGCGCGGCTCGGGCCGGGGCGCATCCACCACTGCATGCGGCTGATCGGCATGGCGGAGCGGGCGATCGAGCTGATGTGCCGGCGGGCCGTGTCCCGGACCGCGTTCGGGAAGGAACTGTCGCAGCAGGGTGTGGTCCACAACTGGATCGCGGACGCGCGGGTGACGGTGGAGCAGTTGCGGCTGCTGGTGCTGAAGACCGCGTGGCTGATGGACACGGTGGGGAACCGGGGGGCGCACACCGAGATCCAGTCCATCAAGATCGCTACGCCTCGGGCGGTGGTGGAGATCCTCGACCGGGCGATCCAGTTGCACGGGGCGGGTGGGGTGAGCCAGGACTTCCCGCTGGCGGAGCTGTACGCGGCGGCGCGGACGCTGATGATCGCGGACGGGCCGGACGAGGTGCACCAGCGGTCGCTGGCACGGCGGGAGTTGAAGCGGTACGTGTGACACGGCGGGGCGGCGGGAGGGTTTCTCGCCGCCGCCCCTCCTCCAGGGGGCTCCGCCCCTTCGGCCCCGTCAGGGGGCTGCGCCCCCTGGACCCCCGTCGGCCTGGACGGCCTCGTCCTCGAACGCCGGACGGGCTGGGTTGCGCAGCTACGGGCGCAGGGCTCGCAGGAGCAAGTCCGCCAGGTGGTCGGCCACCTGCTGGGGGCTCATCGGGCCCTCGGGGCGGTACCAGGTCGACAGGTGGTGGACCGAGCCGAAGTGGTAGTCGACCACCAGGTCCGCCGGGGTCGTCTTGGAGAAGACGCCCGACTGCTGGCCCTCCTCGACCAGCGCGCGGAAGCGTTCGTGGTAGCGGCGGCGTTCGGCGCGGACCTGCTTGTTCTTCTCGGGGCTGAGGTGGTGCATCGACCGCCAGAAGATCATGGCGTCGTCGAGGTTGTCGATGGTCGTCACCACGACGTCCGCGGCTGCGGCCCGCAGCCGCTTCTCGACCGGCTCGTCTGCGCCCGCGACGGCGTCCAGTCTCTCCTGCTGGATGCGCAGCACGCGTCCGTACACCTCGTGCAGCAGGTCGTCCTTGGAGCCGAAGTAGTGGTACAGCGCTCCCTTGGTGACTCCGGCCGCCTCGACGATCTCCTGCACCGAGGTGCGGTCGTAGCCCTGCTCGGCGAAGAGCCGGGTGGCGGCGGCCAGGAGCCGCTGAGGCACGGGCGTGCCGTCCGAGTCCGTGGTCCTGGGCACTGCCGCCACCTGCCTTTCCGTTCTGCTGTCAGTTGCCTTGCGTACGGGAACGAAGCTCCCGACGGAGGATCTTCCCACTGGCCGTCTTCGGCAAGTCCGGCAGGATCTCCACCTGGCGCGGATATTTGTAGGCGGCCAGTCTCTCCTTGCAGTAGGCGGCGAGTGCATCCGGGTCCGTGTCGGCGTCCGGACGCAGGCTGATGTAGGCCTTGACGGTCTCTCCGCGGTAGCCGTCGGGCACCCCCACGACGGCGGCCTCGCGCACCGCCGGGTGTGTGTAGAGGACGTCCTCGACCTCGCGCGGCCACACCTTGAAGCCCGACGCGTTGATCATGTCCTTCTTGCGGTCGACGACGTAGAGCCAGCCCCGCTCGTCCATGAAGCCGATGTCTCCGGTGCGCAGTTCGGCGCCGGGGAACGTGGCGGCGGTGGCGTCGGGACGGCGCCAGTAGCCCGGGACGACCTGCGGCCCGGCGACGACGATCTCGCCCTGCTCGCCGAAGGGGACTTCCTCACCGGCGTCGTCGACGATCCGGACGACCGTGTCGGGGCCGGGCAGTCCCACGGCGAGGGTTCCGGACACCGGGTCGACGGGTGCTTCCAGACCGGGCGGCACGGAGGCGCAGGGGGCGGTGCACTCGGTGAGCCCGTAGCCGTTGCGAATGTACGGGCCGAAACCGGCCCGGAACTTCTCCACCAGCGCGGGCGGCAGCGGGGCGCCGCCGGAGGAGATCACCCGGAAGGAGGAGAAGTGATCGCGGCTGACGGAGGGGTGGGCGGCCAGCGCCATGAAGGCCGTGGACGGCCCGACGGTGTAGTGCGGGCGGTGCTCGGCGAACGCGTCCAGCACCACGCCGGACTCGAAGCGGTAGGCCAGCACGAGCGTGCCTGCGCTGTTCAGGCAGGCGCCGAACTGGCAGACCATGCCGGTGATGTGGAACAGCGGCGCCAGCGCGAAGTACACCGGCCGCTCGGGCAGGCCCAGCCCGGTCCGCTGCCGCTCGGCGTTGTACATGATGTTGCGGTGCGTGTTGGTGGCGCCCTTGGGCGTACCGCTGGTGCCGGAGGTGTAGCTGATCAGCGCGATGTCGGAGGGGCCGGGGTCGCGGCCCTCGGGCGGCTTGTGCCCGGCCCGTGCGACGGCCACCAGGTCGTCGGCGTCCGGGGCCTGCGGCAGGCGCTCGAACGTCAGGACGCGCGCGTCGCCGCGGCTCTGGAAGTCCAGCTCGCACCCGGTGAGCACGATCCGCACGGGCGAGTCCGCGGCCGTCTCGCGCAGATACGACTCCCAGGCCCGGTCCGAGCAGATCAGTGCGGCGACCTCGCCGTCCCGCAGGACGTGGGCCACCTCGCCCGACTTGTACATCGGGTTGACGGGCACGACGACCGCGCCGGCCTTCCAGGCGCCCAGCAAGGCGAGCACGAAGTGCGGGGAGTTCTGCAGCAGCACCGCGACCCGGTCGCCGCGTTGAAGACCTCGTGCCGCGAGGTGCCCGGCGACGGAGTCGCTGAGCTCGTCGACCTCCCGGTAGGTCAGACGGCCGTCGAAGTAGGCCAGGAAGTCACTGCCGGGCGTCTCGGCCGTCACCCGGCGCAGGGCGTGCACGAGGGAGCCGGCCGGGCTGATCGCGCCCTTCTGGGCGTCGCTGAGCAGGTCGAGCCAGGGCTTGGCCGCGTAACGGGACTCGGTCACCGGGCCTCCTCCCACTGCTGCTGGATGCGGTTCATGCCGGACAGCCACCGGTCCGGGTCACCGGCCCGGGCCTGATGGTAGGCGGCGACCTCCGGGTGCGGCAGGATCAGGAACCGGTCCTCCTCCACGCCCTTGAGCAGGGCGTCCGCCACGTCCTCCGGCTCGATCGCGGTCGGCTGGAGCACCAGGTCGCCCGCGCTGCCGGTGGCGGCCAGCATGTCGGTGCGGACGCCCTGCGGGCAGATGGCGTGGACCTTCACGCCCCGGTGCCGGTACGTCAGCGACAGCCACTCGGCGAAGGCGAGCGCACCGTGCTTGGTGACGGCGTAGGGAGCGGCCCCGATCATGGTGAGCAGCCCGGCGGCGGACACGGTGGAGACGAACCGGCCGCTGCCGCGCTCCAGCCAGCCGGGCAGCAGGGCGTGGGCGGCCCGGACATGCGCCATCACGTTCACGTCCCAGGAGGCGGCCCAGGCCATGTCGTCCAGCGGCCCGTCGGCGGCTCCGCCCTCGAAGGCGACACCGGCGTTGGCGCAGTACACGTCGACGGTCCCGCCGAGTGCGTCCCGGGCGTCGTCGACGACGGCCGAGGCGTCGCCGGGCACGGCAATGCCGCCGATCTCGTCCGCGACCTGCTCGGCCCGCTCCGCGTCGAGGTCGTTGACCACGACCCGGGCCCCTTCCGCGGCGAACCGCCGGGCGAGCGCGGCGCCGATTCCGCCGCCTGCCCCCGTGACAACGACTCCGGCCCCTTGAAAGGCTCCCACCATCGGTCTCCTCAGTCGCGGCTCAGCAATGGCGCCAGACTAACCGGTCGGTATGTACCAGGGAAGGGGTCGCAGCAACGCCCTGAAAGGGGCGCGGGGAACGGCGCGACCAGCCACCCCCGGCCCGCGGCCTCCCCACAGCGCGCGGGAGCGCATACCGTGCCCATGCCGACCGTCCCCCGCTCAAGGAGGTCACCGCATGCGCCCTTCGAGACGAGCCGTACTCACCACCGCCACGGCTGCAGCCGTATCAGCCACCTCCCCCGCGGCCGCCGCCCAGCGCCGCAGGCACCTGCGCACCGGCTTCGAACGACTCGCCCACGGCGGCTACACCCCGCTCGACGGCCAGAAGGTCGGCATCGTCACCAACCCCACCGGCACAACCCGCGACGTCCACCACATCGTCGACGTCATGCACGCGGACACCCGAGTGGATCTCAGGGCCGTCTTCGGCCCTGAACACGGCTTCCGCGGCACCGCCCAGGCCGGCGGCTCCGAGGGCCGCCACGACGACCCGGCGACCGGCCTGCCCGTCTACGACACGTATCTCAAGAGCGGCCGGCCGCTCGCGGACATCTTCACCGCGTCCGGCGTCGACACGGTCGTCTTCGACATCCAGGACGTCGGCGCACGCTTCTACACGTACATCTGGACGCTGTACGACTGCATGGAGGCCGCCCGGCTCGCCGGCAAGCGGTTCGTGGTCCTGGACCGGCCGAACCCGGTGACCGGGCGGGCCGCGCTCGGCCCGGTCCTGCACAAGGAGTTCGCCACGTTCGTCGGGCGGCAGCCCATCGCCCAGGCCCACGGGATGACCGTCGCCGAGCTGGCGCGGCTGTTCAACGAGGAGTTCCTGACCGAACCCGTGCCGCTGGAGACCGTGACGATGTCGGGCTGGAAGCGCTCGCAGTTCTACGACGTCTCCGGGCTGCCCTGGGTGCCGCCGAGCCCCAACATGCCGACGCCGGAGACGGCGCTGGTGTACTCGGGGACGTGTCTGTTCGAGGGCACGAACCTGTCGGAGGGGCGCGGCACCACCCGCCCGTTCGAGCTGCTGGGCGCGGAGGGCGTCGACCGGCGCTGGGCGGCCGCGGCCAACGACCTGGCCCTGCCCGGGGTGCGGTTCAGGGAGGCGTACTTCGCGCCCGCCTTCTCGAAGTTCCAGGGCAGGACGATCGGCGGTGTGCAGCTCCATGTGCACGACCGGGCGGCATTCGATCCCGTACGGACGGGCATCGCCCTGCTCGTGACGGCCAAGCGGGTCTGGAGCGGTTTCGCCTGGCGCCCGGACAACTGGATCGACAAGCTCACCGGCTCCTCGCGGGTACGGACGATGATCGACGCGGGTGCGGACACCGACGAGGTGGTGGCCGGGTGGCAGGAGGATCTGGCGGTGTTCCGCGCCATGCGGCGGAAGTACCTTCTCTACCGCTGAGCCGAATGCGCCCGTGACGTATGGCCAAGCTCCCCCGTTGGCAGGACGATACGCCCAGATCGTGGCGTCACCCGGGGACCAGGGGGCCTGTCATGGCGGATCCGGCGATGAGTGTGACTCCCTACTGGGAGCTGGCCTTCGACGCGGACGGGGACCCGGAGGGCCGCCGGCGCGACCGGCTGCTCGCCGGGGTGACCGAGCGCGGCGTGCGCGATCTGATCGTCTTCGCGCACGGCTGGAACACCGACCGCTCGGGCGCGACCCGCCTCTGCGACCGCTTCTTGGCGCCCGTGCCGCGGCTGGCCCCGGCGGCCCGGATCGGGTACGTCGGCGTGCTGTGGCCGGCGATGCGGTTCTCCGACGAGCCGATCCCGGACTTCCCGCGGGCCGTGGCGGCCGAGCGGCCGAGGCGCCCGGTGCTGGACAAGGACACGCGGCACGCTCTGCTGGAGACCTTCCCGGGCCGGGCGATCCTGGTCGACCAGATCGCCCGGCTGTTGGAGCAGCAGCCGCCGGAGGAGGCCGAGCTGGAGGAGTTCGGGCGGCTGGTGCGGACGCTGGTGGAGGTGGTGGCTCCGGGTCCGCAGGCGCTGTTCGCGGCGGACACGGTGGCGGAGGGCGTGCCGCAGAGCGAGCCGGGGATGTTCGCCGGGTCGTCGGCGGCGGCCTGCGAGGAGTTCGCGCGGGCGCTGGCGGGACTCGAGGCGCCCGGAGCACGGCAGGGGTTCAGGATCCCCAGCCCCTGGGACGGTGCGCACGAACTGTTGCGGCAGGCGACGTACTACGCGATGAAGCGGCGCGCGGGGACGGTCGGGGAACGGGGACTGGGCCGGGTCGTCGGACAGCTCGCGAAGGCGGCTCCGGGCGTGCGCGTGCACCTGGTCGGGCACAGCTTCGGCGGGCGGCTGGTGTCGTTCGCGCTGCGGGGTCTTCCCGAGGGCGTGCGCACGGTGAAGTCGGTGACGCTGCTCCAAGGGGCTTTCTCGCACTATGCGTTCGCCGCCCGGCTGCCGCACGACGCCCGCGCGGGAGGGGTGCTCCAGGGGCAGCAGAACCGCGTCGACGGGCCCTTGGTGTGCTGCCATTCCCGGCACGACGCGGCTCTCGGCACGATGTATCCACTGGCCTCGCGGATGGCGGGGGACAGCCGCTCGGTCGGCGGTCTGGACGTGGGGCGTGCCCTGGGCGCCAAGTGGGGCGCGATGGGCTACGACGGGGTGCAGGCGGTGCCGGGCACGCGCGTGTACACCCTCGCCGAGGCCCTGGAGGCGGAACTGCCCGCTTCGGGGTGCGTGAACGTGGACGCGGCGGCGGTGGTCAGACGCGGCGGCCCGCCGGCCGGTGCGCACAGCGACATCCTGCACGCGGAACTGGCCCGGCTGGTGCTGGCGGCGGGCCGCGTTCGCTGACCCGCCGCCGCGTGGTGCGTCACCGGTGTGAGGTGAATTCCACGACCTGCTGGTAGGTCGGCCGGTTCTGCCAGCTGATCTTGCCGTGCTTGATGCCGCCGAGGGTGCGGTGGTTGATCGAGTCGGCACACCACTGGTCGCCCGCCGCACACACGTCGTCGCCGGGGTAGACCTGGGCGGCTGTCCTGCCCGCCGCCTCCTTCAGGGTGCGGATGAGGGTGTCCCGGCAGGCGGCGAGGCTGCCGTCGCCGCAGTACTTCCGGGCCAGCGGCCCCTTCACCTGCTCACCGAGAACGGCCCGGAGGTCCTTGTCGACGTAGCTCCACCATCCGTACTGGAAGGAGCTTCCCGCGTGCGAGCCGGTCGGGCCGTGCGCGGCCGACGGGGACTCGTCGACGGGGAGGTTGGCCGTGACGGCCGTGTACAGCTCGCTGCCGAGGCCCGGTTCGAACTCGGCCTTGACCAGCAGTGGCCACCAGGCGTCCAGGATGCGGATCGCGTCGGCGTCGGCGTACTTCTTGGATCCGGCGGCGGTCTCCGTGCGCTTGCCTCCGGCGGCGGCCCAGGCCTGGAGTCTGCTCACGGCGGCCGCTGCGGCGGGGTCGCCGACGGGCGAGCTGTTGACGACCTTCAGGAGCCTGGGCAGGACGTCCTCGGCCCGCAGGTCCGCCAGTCCGGCGTCGGCCATGGCCTGCACCAGGGCGGCCCGGGTCACCCCGCCCTGCTGGACGAGCTTCTTCACCCGGTCCTCGAGGAGGTTGCCGCGGTGCACGGACCCGTTGCCCCAGGGCGCGGTGGTGTAGCCCCTGGCCTGCTTGTTGTTCCAGGAGACGTAGTAGTCCTGGTCGGTGGAGTGCGGGTGGGCGGAGGGCGGGGTGTAGTCGGCCGTGTTGGCTGCCGGGTCCCAGCCGCGCCACTCGTACGCCGGCCGCGCCCACACCGGGAACTCGGCGTCGACGCCGGCCGCGCGGACCGGATTGTCGCCGCTGTTGTAGTACGCGGTGTGCTCGGAGTCGGCGTAGAACCAGTTGAAGGTGTAGTTGATGTGCTGCACGGCCTTCTGGAAGGAGTCCGGGCCCTTGACGTAGTCCGGGTCGTTCAGCATCTGGAAGCCGATGATGGAGTCGGCCTCGTGCATGAAGGAGGAGCGCAGGGTGGTGTAGGCGACGCGCTTGCCGCCGACTGTCGCGCGGTACTCGACGGGGCCGTACTCGGTGCGCCAGACGCGCATGGTGTACGAGCCGGCCGCGGTGCCGTCGGCGACCGTGGGCTTCCAGGCGTTCTTCTGCTCGATCTTCTCCATCGGCGTGCAGGTGCCGCGGTACAGGTAGTGGTAGTCGTCCTGGCACAGTTCGACGGCGTAGGAGTCGATGATGTCCTGGCCGGAGGTCGTGGCGCTCCACGCGTAGTCCTGGCCGCGGCCGAGTTCGACGTACATGCTCAAGCCCGCGAAGGAGGCGCCGCGGGCGCTGATGCCCGGGCCCTGGATCTCCTGGAGCAGGAGCAGCTGAGGGGCGAAGTAGCCGGTCTGCGGGCCGAACACGGCGACGGGGTGGCCACTGGCCGTGTGCTTGCCGCTGACCACGAGGGCGTTGGACATGCCGCGCTTGGCCGACGACATGGCCGCCTTCGCGGCGTCGCCCGACGCGCCGGTCGCACGGGCCGTGGTGGCGCTGCCGGTGCGGTCGTGCACGAGCGGTTCCGGTTCCACCGAGCCGGCGTCGGGCAGGGCCGTGCCCTGCGGGTCGTCGGGCTTGGTCCCGTACGGGAAGCTGCCGTCGTGCTGGGTGAGGACGGCCTCCGGGTCGTTGCGCATCCGGAAGGACTCCCAGACCTTGGTGCCCTCGGTGACGCCGTACTTCTCCTGGGCGGCCAGCAGCGAGAGGGCGTTGTTGACCTCGCCGCCTCCGCCGGAGCCGAATAGCGCGCCGATGACGGAGGCAAGCGCGACCAGGTCGGTGATCTTGAAGTGCTCGATGGTCCCGGCGTTGGTGACTGAGTCCTTGTGCCCGGTGAGCACGTACTCACCGGGGAAGTAGCGGCCGCTGTCGGAGGCGTCGATGTAGGAGTTGATGCCGTCGAGGTAGGCCCTGGCATCGGCGAGGGCCTGCTGTCCCCGCTCCCCGTTGGTGGCGACGGCGTTGTCGATCTGCGCCTGCAGATCTGCCTCGGTGTACGGGGCGTGCCGCCAGAACTGCTGCTCGAGGCCCTGGTTGGAGGGCGCGCCGCCCGCGAAGGAGGTCACCTGACCGCGCCCGACGTGCCGGAAGACGTCCATCAGCCACAGCCGGTCCTGGGCTGCCGCATAACCGGCGCCGAACTCCGTGCCGTATCTGGTGGTTCCGGTGATGTGCGGCACACCGGTCTTCTTGTCCCGGACGATCGTCACGTCACCGCGTCCGGCGGGTTTGACGCTGGAGGCGACCTGGTCGGCGGGGACCCCGAAGGACGCGTCGTTGAAGAAGTCGTTGATCTTGTCGTTGGTGAGGCCGGGATAGCCCTTGGCGAGGCCGGCGTAGGGCCCGAGCTGGTCCTCGGCGTGCTCGGGCTGGGTGCCGAAGGCCTGGTTGAGGAGGATCTGGGCGAGGGTGGCGTTGCCGTTCTGGCCGGGCGGGAGGATGTCGGAACACTGGTTGCCGCAATGGTCGTTCGCGGCGGCCGTGGCCTGCGCGGTCACCGTTTCCGAAGCGGCGGCCGGGGCAAGCGGCGACAAAAGACCTGCGATCAGGGCGCATACCGATGCTGTCTTCAGGAACCCGTGGATTCCGCTGGGAGTTCTCATTCTGTCGAGAACGGTGCGTGGGGCACGCCGTGGCATGGGGGGCTCCTCCCGACGGGGGTGGGCCGGATGTTACCGCCGGTATCCCCCGGCTTGAAGATGAACAAGCGTCACTTTTCGAAGTCAGCACAACAGACACAGGGACCACGGCAGTCGACTCGCGAGCCTCTTCGGGCCGCTTATGGAGGCCATTTGAAATCGGATGGAGCCGATTCGCTTGTCGATACGTCTATTCGGCGAGGTCCGTACGACGACGCCGAAGTGACCGGATTACAGGTGCAGGTGTGACGGAGGTGCAGGACGATGGCCGGTTTCCGAAGTCTGGCGAGACAGGTCCGCGATCCGCGGTGCGATCTGGCCTTGCGGCGCTATTCGCTGCGCAAGTGCCTTGAGAGGTTCGCCCCTTACGGGCACAGGGCGACCTGGGACCATCTCTGCTCCCGGGCGGGGTTCGGCCCCGAGGACCGCTCCCCCGATCCGGTGCGGCTCGTGGCCGCACTGGACGAACTGGAGGAGGCGCGGGCGGTCTGGCTGGCCTACGAGGTCGAGTTCGCCGAGCGCCGCAAGAAGGAGAAGCACGACGGACTGCGCAGGCCGGGCAGTGTGGACGACTGGCACCGGCTGACCTGGGGCGGTTTCGGTGTGGCGTGGTGCGACGATCCGGCGGTCCATCCCCGTGAACCGCTGGCCGAGGTGCTGCGCCGGCTGATCGCCGCCCTGGAGCGCGAACCGGGCTCGGGGTGCCCGGTGTGCGGCGGTGAGCAGCTCGTCTGGAGGTACGACCTGGACCACGAGCCCTCGTCCGGTCCGGTCTGCACGGACTGCGGAATCCTGGTGCCGCGTCCGGTGCTCACGCCCGAGTCCCTGGCGTACGCCAGGCGGGCGAGGTTGTTGGTGTCGGCTTGACGGATGCGGGTGCGTGGGGGGTGCGCCGGGGATGCCGCACCCCCACTGTCGGTGGTGACTGGCACCATCGACGGCTGATGCAGGTGTGCCTGAACGGTTCGCGGACGGCCGCTGACGGTGTGGCCGTGCCGCTGACACCCGAGTCGCTGGCCGACTCGGCCGCCGAGGCCGTCGCCGCCGGTGCGACGGACCTTCACGTCCACCCCAAGACGCCGTGCGGGCGGGACACGTTGTCGCCGCGGGTGCTCGCGATGACGCTGACGGCGATCCGGGCGCGGGTGCCGGTGCCGGTCGGTGTGACCACGGGCGCGTGGGCGGAGCCCGGCCCTGACGCCCGGCTGGAGCGGATCCGCGCGTGGACCGTGCTGCCCGACCACGCCTCGGTCAACTGGCACGAGCCGGGCGCGGAGGAGACGGCCGCGCTGCTCATGGAGCGCGGAGTGGGCGTCGAGGCCGGCATCTGGTCCGGGACGGACGGCGCCGAGCGGTTCGCGGCCTCCCCGCTCGGGCCGAAGGCGCTGAGGGTCCTGGCGGAGGTGACGGACACGGACCCGCTGGGCGCCGTCTCCTGCGCGCGGGCTCTGCTGTCCGGCATCGGGACCGCGCACGGACGGCCGGTCCTGTTGCACGGCGAGGACGGGGGCGCCTGGCCGGTGCTGCGGCTCGCGGGCCGCCTCGGCCTGGCCACGCGCGTCGGGCTGGAGGACGTCCTGGTACTGCCGGGCGGCGAACGGGCGGGGTCGAACGCGCAGTTGGTCGCGGCCGGCCTGACGGAGTACGGGGCGGGCCGGGAAGGCGCTACCCGCGACCGCGCCGGTCGACCATCAGGCGGGAACCCGTGAGGCGTTCACCGAAGACGTCGTCCGGGTTGGACAGGACGCAGGTGTCGAGGGAGAGGCAGCCGCAGCCGATGCAGTCCGCGAGGTGATCCCTGAGGCGGTTCAGCTGCTTGATGCGTTCTTCCAGTTCGGTGCGCCAGACTTCGGACAGGTGCGCCCAGTCCTCCCGGGTGGGCGTGCGCTCCTCGGGGAGTTCCGCGAGCGCGTCGCGGATCGTCGCCAGGGGGATGCCCACCCGTTGCGCGGCCCGGATGAAGGCGACCCGGCGGAGCGTGTCACGGGAGTAACGGCGCTGGTTGCCCGAGGTCCGGCGACTGCTGATCAGGCCCTTGGACTCGTAGAAGTGCAGGGCGGAGACGGCGGCGCCGCTCCGCGCCGCGAGCTGGCCGACCGTGAGCTCATGGATCTTCTCTGGAATCTGGGGCACCCCTCGAACCCTACCGAGTCCGTTGACACAACCCCTACGGCCGACCATGCTAAGCAGTCGCTTAGACATATGAGCGGGCAGACCCCCTGCACACGAGAGGCCTGGAAGACATGGCAGAGCCGAGGATCTTCACGTCCGTCGACGACCTGAAGTCGGCGGTGGGCGAACAACTGGGGTACACCGACTGGCTCGACATCGGCCAGAAGCGGATCGACCTCTTCGCCGAGGCCACCGGCGACCACCAGTGGATCCACGTCGACCCGGAGAAGGCCGCCGCGGGCCCCTTCGGCACCACCATCGCGCACGGCTATCTGACCCTGTCGCTGCTGCCCCTCTTCGGACCGCAGCTGATCACCGTCGAGGGCGTGAAGATGGGCGTCAACTACGGCACGAACAAGGTGCGTTTCCCCGCCCCGGTCCCCGTCGGCTCCCGCCTGCGCGCCACCGCGACGATCAGCGCCGTCGACGAGGTGACCGGCGGCGTCCAGGTGGCCGTCGCCTTCAGCGTCGAACGCGAGGGCGGCGACAAGCCGGTCTGCGTCGCCGAGTCCGTGGCGCGCTACTACTTCTGAGGCGGGTCCGCCGGACCTCGGGCCGCCGGGGCCTGAGCCCCGACCATCCGCAGCACGAGGTCGGCGTACAGCTCGCCGACCTGCTCCGGTGTCCTGGGCCCGTCGACGTTGAACCACCGCGCCACGTCGATGCAGAGCGACAGCACGGCCAGCGTCGTGCCGTGCACGTCGATGACCTCGAACTCGCCCGACCGCACGCCCTCCTCGATGATCCCGCGCACCTCGCCGTCGACCTTGCGGCGCAGCGCGAGGATCTCGGCGCGGGCGTCGGGCCCGAGCGAGTCGAGTTCGTACTGCACGACCCGCGCGGTGGTACGCCCGCCGGCGTGCCAGCGCACGAAGGAGCTCACCGCGTCGGCGAGCCGCTCGGTGGCGCCGCCCTCGCGGCGGGACGCCGTCCGCAGGATCTCCAGGGCCTTCTCGTGCCCGATCCTGCTGATGCGGTGCAGCAGCTCTTCCTTGGTCTTGTAGTGGATGTAGAGCGCGGCCGGGCTCATCCCGGCGCGGCCCGCGATGTCGCGGGTCGTCGTGGCGTGATAGCCGCGCTCGGCGAAGGCCTCCACCGCGGCGACCAGCAGCCGCCGCGCCGCGTCGGGCGTGACCTCGCCCCACGCCTGCGCCTCGCCGCCGGCCGTCTCCTCCGCCGTACTCATCGCTCGCCCCTCTCCACTGGCAGGAGCAACACCATACCGCCGAAGGTGAGCGAGCGCTTAGTGTGGCCGCTCAGCGCTTCTCGGCGCTCAGTGCTTCTCGAAGGGGGCGTACGAAGGAGCCGCCCCCTCCTGCCGGTCCCGGATCACCTTGGCCAGTGTGAAGGACGAGGTGACCAGGTACAGGACGGCGATGGCGAGGAAGCCCCGCACCCAGGCGTCGGCGCTCAGCTGGTAGATGCCGACGGCGGTGGCCGCCATGGCGACGGCGAAGGAGGCGACGGCCTGGCCGTAGAAGGCGGCCGTGTTCTGCTGCTTGCCCGGTGTGTCACTCATGGGGAAAGCATCGGCGGACGTGGCCCGCGCCACATCCGCCGAAGTACTCAGGCACGTACTCAGAACGCCGAGACCCCCGTCAGCGCCCGCCCGATGACCAGCTTCTGGATCTGGCTCGTGCCCTCGTAGAGGGTCATCACGCGGGCGTCCCGCAGCAGCTTGCCCGCCGGGTACTCGTCGATGTAGCCGTAGCCGCCGAAGACCTGGAGCGCGTTGTTCGCGGCCCGGACGGCGGCCTCCGAGGCGAACAGCTTGGCCTTGGACGACTCGACGGCGAACGGCTGCCCCCGGTCGATCAGGTCGGCGACCCGCCAGGTCAGCAGCCGGGCGGCGTCGACGTCCAGGGCGATGTCACTGAGCAGCTCCTGAACGAGCTGGTGGTGGGCGATGGTCCTGCCGAACTGCTCGCGCTCCCCCGCGTACCGCACGGCGACGTCCAGGGCGGCCTGAGCTATGCCGACACAGCCCGCGGCGACCGACATCCGGCCCTTGGCGAGAGCCGACATGGCGATCGAGAAGCCCTTGCCCTCCTCCCCGAGCAGCGCGGCGGCCGGCACGCGCACGTCCTCCAGGGCGAGTTCGGCGGTGGCCTGGCCGCGCAGCCCGAGCTTGCCGTGGATGGTGCGGCGGGTCAGGCCGGGCGTGTCGGCGGGGACGAGGAAGGCGGAGACGCCCTTGTGGCCGGGGGCGCCCGTGGAGCGGGCGAAGAGCAGGACGACGTCGGCCCAGGTGCCGTTGGTGATGAACATCTTGGTGCCGTTGATGACGTAGTCGTCGCCGTCCCGCACCGCCCGGGTCGTGAGGCTGCCCGCGTCCGAGCCCGTGCCGGGTTCGGTCAGGCCGAAGCAGCCGACCGACGCGCCGGAGGTCAGCCCGGGCAGCCAGCGCCGCTTCTGCTCCTCGCTCCCCCAGGCGGCGACGGTCTTGGCCACGAGCCCGAGGGAGACGGAGACGATGCCGCGCACGGACGAGTCGCCCCGGCCCAGTTCCTCCGTGACCAGGCAGTACGCGAGATGGTCGCCGCCGGAGCCGCCGTACTCCTCGTCGATCGTCAGACCCAGGAAGCCGACCTCGCCGAGCTTTTCGACGATCGCCCGGTCGACTTCCTCGGCGCGGTCCCAGGCGACGACGTGCGGGGTGATCTCGCGCTCCACGAAGTCCCGCGCGAGCTGCCGGACCGCGCTCTGCTCCTCGCTGAGCTCCAGATTCACCACAGGTCACCCCATTGAAAGCCGTACGTTTTAATTAGCACTGCTAGTTTGTCTGCGCAGCCCTACTATGTGCGCCATGGCCCGACCGCGCAAGCCCTTGCTCAGCACCGACCGGATCGTCGAAGCGGCCGGCGCGCTCGTGGACGCGGAGGGTCTGGCCGCCGTCTCCACGCGGCGGCTCGCCGCCGAACTGGGGGTCAGCGGGCCCTCGCTGTACAACCACTTCCGCACCAAGGACGAGATCCTGGAGGCGGTCGCCGACTCGGTGAGCGGCCAGGTGGACCTGTCGATGTTCCAGGACGGCCGGGACTGGCGGACCGCGCTGCACGACTGGGCCGTCTCCTACCGGGCCGCCCTGCGCGACCACCCGAACATCGTCCCGGTGCTGGCCCGCGGCCCCGGCCGCCGCCCGGCCGGACTGCGCCTCGCGGACGCCGTCTACGGCGCGATGGTCGCCGCGGGCTGGCCGCCGGCCCAGGCCACATCCATCGGCGCTCTGATGCGCTACTTCGTCATGGGCTCCGCGCTCGGCTCCTTCGCCGGGGGCTTCGTGGACGACGCCAGCGCCTACGACCCCGCCGACTACCCCCATCTCCAGCAGGCCCACCTCCTCGCCGAGCAGCAGGAGAAGATCGACGAGCGCGCCTTCGAGACCGGGCTGACGGCCCTGCTGGACGGGCTGGCGCTGCAGTACGAGCAGGTACACCGCACGGCGTAGCGATACTTCGGCGGGCACCGAACCGTCCGTGTTCCATGCTGGGGTGCATGACGACGAGGGACCCGCAGGCGACGGCCCTGGCCCGGCTCGCCGCGCTGTTCGCGGACGAGACCCGGGCCGCGTGCCTGCTGGCGCTGCTGGACGGACGGGCCTGGACCGCGGGCGAACTGGCGCGGCACGCGGGGGTCGCCGCGTCGACGCTGAGCGAGCACCTGGGCCGGCTGGTCGCGGGCGGGCTGCTCGCCGAGGAGCGGCAGGGGCGGCACCGGTACGTCCGGCTCGCCGACGCCCGGGCCGCCCAGCTGGTGGAGGACCTGGCCGCCCAGGTCTCACCGGGCACGGCCGTACGGCCGCGGAATCTGCGGGAGTCGAGCGCCGGCTCGGCGATGGCCCGGGGCCGCACGTGTTACGACCATCTCGCCGGGCGGCTCGGCATCACCGTCACCGACGCGCTCACGACGCGCGGGCTGCTCCAGCAGGAGACGGGGTTCGCGCTCACCGACGCCGGGCTGGCCTGGTTCGAGGCGGCCGGGATCGGCCTCGAACGGCGGGGCCGGCGTCCCCTGGCCCGGGCCTGTCTCGACTGGACCGAGCGCCGTCCTCATCTCGCGGGCGTGGCGGGCGCGGCCCTGTGCCGGCACGCCCTGGACGCGGGCTGGTGCGTGCGTATCGGCTCAGGGCGGGCCGTGAAGGTGACGGCGGCCGGTGAGCGGGCCCTGTCCGATCTGCTGGGCGTGGAGGCCGCCGCCTTGCGCTGACCCCGAGCCTGACCGGACCAGCACACCGCCCGACGGCCCGCAAAGGCCCCGCCCGAAATTCGCAAGCGTCCGTTCGCCCTCCCCACCTAGCCTCGGGATCATGATGAACAACACCCCGCCCGCTCCCACCCGCCGGGCAGAACTGCTGGCCGCCGGTGCGGCCGCGGTCACCGTCGTGCTGTGGGCGTCCGCCTTCGTGTCGATCCGCAGCGCGGGGGACGCGTACTCGCCGGGCGCGCTGGCGCTCGGGCGGCTGCTGGCCGGGGCGCTGACGCTGGGGGTGATCTGCCTGCTGCGGCGGGAGGGCGTGCCGCCGCGCTCGGCCTGGCGCGGGATCGCGATATCGGGGCTGCTGTGGTTCGGGTTCTACATGGTCGCCCTCAACTGGGGCGAGCAGCAGGTCGACGCCGGAACGGCCGCCCTGGTCGTGAACACCGGGCCGATCCTCATCGCGCTGCTCGGTTCCCGGCTGCTCGGCGACCCGATGCCACCGCGGCTGCTGGCGGGGATGGCGGTGTCGTTCGCCGGTGCGGTGACCGTGGGGTTGTCGATGTCCGGCGAGGGCGGATCCTCGATGCTCGGGGTGGCGTTGTGTCTGCTGGCGGCCATCGCGTACGCCGGTGGTGTGGTGGCGCAGAAGCCGGCGCTGGGCTCGGCGAGCCCGTTGCAGGTGACGACGTACGGCTGCCTGGTCGGCGCGGTGCTGTGCCTGCCGTTCGCGGGGCAGCTCGTCCGGGAGGCGGCCGACGCTCCGGCCTCCGCGACGCTGAACATGGTCTACCTGGGCGTCTTCCCGACCGCCCTCGCCTTCACCACGTGGGCGTACGCGCTGTCCCGGACGACCGCGAGCAGGATGGGCGCGACGACGTACGCGGCGCCCGCCCTGGTCGTCCTGATGTCCTGGCTGTTCCTCGGCGAGGTGCCGGGCCTGCTCACGCTGATGGGCGGTGTGCTGTGCCTGGCGGGTGTGGCGGTGTCCCGGTCGCGGCCGCGGGCGGCGGACGGGGCCGGGGCTCCGGGAGCGGCTCCGGAGCCCCGGCCCGAGGAGGCCACGGACTCAGCTCGCTGACCCGGCCTCCGCCCCGGCCTCGGGAGCGGTCTCCGGTTCCGCCCTGCGCGCCCGGTCCGCGAGGACCTTGATGGACACCAGGGCGATCACCGAGAGCACGATGATGTAGCCGGACACGGCCATGGACGTGCCGGTCGCCTCCAGCAGCAGCACCATGACGAAGGGGGCGAGCCCGCCGCCGGCGACGGCTGCGATCTGGTAGCCGAGGGAGGCGCCGGTGTAGCGCATCTCGGGCGTGAACAGTTCGGCGAACAGGGCGGCCTGAGGGCCGTACATGATGCTCAGGAAGCAGCTGGCGACGAACGTGCCGACCGCGAGCCACAGCAGCGAGCCGGTGTCGATCAGCAGGAAGAGCGGTACGGCCCACAGGGCGATGCCGGCGGCGCCGAAGGCGTAGATCCGGATGCGGCCGATGCGGTCGGAGAGCGCGGCGGCGGCCGGGATCAGCACGAGCTGGGTGAGGCTGACGCAGAGCGAGACGGTGAGCACCGCGCCCTTGTTCATGTCCAGCTCGCGGGTCGTGTAGTCGAGGACGCCGGTGATGAGGATGTAGAAGGTGGCGGTGTTCACGGCGAAGGAGCCGCCGGCCAGGAACACCGTGCCCAGGTGGCCGCGCAGGATCGTGCGCAGCGGCGAGTTCTGCTCGGACTTCTCCTTCTCGGCGAGCGCCCGTTCGGCCTCCCGGAACGCCGGGGTCTCCTCGACGCGGGTGTGGATGTACCAGGCGAGGACGAGGACCAGCAGGCCGACCAGGAACGGCACGCGCCAGGCCCAGGCCGCGAACTCCGAGTCGGTGGTGAGGGCGCCGGCCAGCAGGAAGACGGTGTTGGCGGTGACCACGCCGATGGGGACGCCGAGCTGGACGACGCTGCCGTAGACGCCGCGCTTGCCCTCGGGGGCGTACTCGGTGGCCAGGAGCATCGCGCCGCCCCACTGTGCGCCGACGGCGACGCCCTGGGCGACGCGGAGCAGGACGAGCAGGATCGGGGCGGCCACGCCGATCGTGTCGTACGTGGGCAGCAGGCCGATGCCGGTGGTGGCCACGCCCATCAGGGTGAGCGCGATGACGAGCATCGGCTTGCGGCCGCGCTTGTCGCCGAGGTGGCCCGCGACGATGCCGCCGATGGGCCGGGCGAGGAAGCCGACGGCGAAGGTCGCGAACGAGGCGAGGACGCCTGCCGTGGAGCTGCCGGCGGGGAAGTAGAGGTCGCCGAGCACGAGGGCGGCGGCGATGCCGAAGACGAAGTAGTCGTACCACTCGACGGCCGAGGCGAGCGCCGCCGCGGTGGCCACCCGGCGGCGGTTGCCGACGGCGGGCGTGGTCGTGACGGGCTGAGCGGAAGGTGCCGTGTCCATGTGGTGCACGCTCCGGGGGGTGCGGGGACGGAACGGGGGGTGGCGCGAGTTCCGGGGAACGTACTGACCGGACGGTATGTACGTCAACGGGTCAAGCACCAGGAGTTTCGCCTGTACGTGGCACCGACCCCGGGCCCGGGCACGCCGAAGGCCCCGGCCTCGCGAGGAGGCCGGGGTCCTGGAGGGTCCGGGCTAGAAGACGACCAGGGCCCGGCCGCCCTTGCCCGCCAGCATGTTCTCGAAGGCGGCCGGAATGCCGTCCAGGGAGATGCGTTCCGTCACCAGCGCGCTCAGGTCGAGGCGGCCCGCCCGGATGTGTTCGGCCAGGACCGGGAGGTCCTGGGCGGGGTCGGAGTTGCCGTAGACGCAGCCGGAGAGGGTGCGGCCCCAGTGGAAGATCTCCAGGGCGTTGAAGGTGACCTGCTGGTCCTTGCCGCCGATGCCGACGACCGTGGTGCGGCCGCCGCGGCGGGTGGAGTCCCAGGCCGTGCGGATGCTGACCGCGCGGCCCGCGCACTCCACGGCGACGTCGACGCCCTGCTTGCCGGTGAGGCCGCGGATCTCGCGGGCCGTGGTGTCGGAGGCGACGACGTAGTCGGTGGCGCCGGCCGCCCTGGCCAGCTCCTCCTTCCCGGCCGACACGTCCACCGCGATGATCTTCGAGGCGCCCGCGATCCGGGCCGCCTGGAGCGCGGAGAGGCCGACTCCCCCGACGCCGAACACCGCGACCGTCTCGCCCTGCCGGACGCGGGCCGAGTGGTGGACGGCGCCGTAGCCGGTGAGGACCGCGCAGCCGAGGAGGGCCGCGTCGGTGAGCGGGACGCCGTCCGGGACGGGCAGGACGCAGGAGGCGGAGACGACCGTCTCCTCGGCGAACGCGGCGACGTTCAGGCCGGGATGGAGGTCGATGCCCTCGGTGGTACGGGCGTAGACGTCGGCGGCGCCGCGCAGAGCGTTTGCGCACAGCCAGACCTCGCCGAGCGAGCAGGCGTGGCAGACGCCACAGGACGGGGCCCAGTTGAGGACGACGCCGTCGCCCGGCGCGATGCGGGTGACGCCCTCGCCGACGGCGACGACCGTGCCGGCGCCCTCGTGACCGAGGACGGCGGGGACGGGCACGCGCATGGTGCCGTCGGACAGGGACAGGTCGGAGTGGCAGACCCCGGCGGCGGCGAGCCGGACGCGGACCTGGCCGGGTCCGGGATCGGGCAGGTCGATGCCGGTGATCTCCAGCGGCGAGCCGATGGCGGGCAGGACGGCGGCGCGGACAGCCATGACGGAAGGGACTCCCCTGGTTCTAGAACTGGAGGGACTTGGTCTGGAGGTACTCGGCCAGGCCGTGCACGCCGAGTTCGCGGCCGACGCCGGACTGCTTGTAGCCGCCGAAGGGGGCGAGCGGGTTGAAGCGGCCGCCGTTGATGTCGACCTGGCCGGTCTCCATCCGGCGCGCGAACGCCACCGCCTCGGCCTCGTCCCCGGCCCAGACGGCGCCGGCCAGGCCGTAGACCGTGCCGTTGGCGATGCGCAGGGCGTCCTCCTCGTCCTCGTACTTCAGGATCGACAGGACCGGGCCGAAGATCTCCTCCTGCGCGATGGTCATGTCCTCGGTGACGTCGGCGAAGACGGTCGGGCTGACGAAGTAGCCCGTCTCGCGGGGGGCCTCGGGGCCGCCGGCGACGAGGCGCGCGCCCTCGGCGACGCCCTTCTCGATGTAGCCGCGCACCCGGTCCTGCTGCTTGGCGTTGACGACCGGGCCGATGCGGTCGCCGTACTTGGCGGCGGCCTCCGCGGCGAGCCGGACCGCCTCGTCGTACTGGTCGCGGTGGACCAGCATCCGCGTCCAGGCGCTGCACGTCTGCCCGGAGTTGGACATGACGTTGGCGACACCGACGTTGACCGCCTTGGCCAGGTCTGCGCTCGGGAGGATGACGTTGGCGGACTTGCCGCCGAGTTCGAGGGCGACCTTCTTGACCTGCCCGGCGGCGATCGCGGCGATCCGCCGGCCCACGGCGGTCGAGCCGGTGAAGGAGACCAGATCGACGCCGGGGTGCTCGGCGAGGGCTTGCCCCGCGACCGGGCCGAGGCCGGTGACCAGGTTGAAGACGCCCGCCGGGAGCCCCGCCTCGTGCACCGCGTCGGCGAAGAGGCGGGCGACCAGCGGGGTGTCCTCGGCGGGCTTCACCACGACCGTGCAGCCGGCCGCGAGGGCCGGGGCGACCTTGGCGACGATCTGGTGCAGCGGGTAGTTCCACGGCGTGATCGCGGCCACGACACCGACCGGTTCGTGGTGCACGACCGAGTTGCCGGTCTTCTCCTCGAAGGCGTACGTGGCCGCCAGTTCGGCGTACGAGCCCGCCACCGCGATCGGCACGCCCGCGTGGACGGCCTGCGAGAACTTCAGCGGCGAGCCCAGCTCGACCGTGACGGTCTCGGCGATCTCGTCGGCTCGGGTCACGAGCACGTCCCGCAGGGCGGCCAGGCGCTCCGCGCGCTCGGCGGGCGGGGTCGCGGCCCAGTCCGGCAGGGCGGCGCGGGCGGCCCGCACGGCGGCGTCGACGTCCTCGGCGGTACCGGCCGGGACCGTGCCGATGACCTGCTCGTCGACCGGGTTCACGACCTCGATCACGTCCTGGCCGGCAGCAGGGCGCCAGACGCCGTCGATGTACATGCCGTCGTGTGCCTTCATCGCGCTTCCTCCGGGGCGGGGCGTCGTCGTCCGGAACATAAACTAGCGACGATAGTTTTCCGGCGCCAGACGTCCCGGGGTCCGGGTCATCACAGCACGGCCGAGGCCCCGCCCCGGTGTGCGGCTCCTCACTCCCCCAGGTCGGGCAGGCGGGCCGGATGCGGACAGATGCGGTCGCCCTGCTGGTCGAAGACGAACAGGTGGGCGAGGTCGACCAGAAGCGGCACCTGCATGCTGTGGCGGAGGGCGAGGTCGGGGGTGGTGCGGACGATGAGGTCGCCGGGCAGGCGGGGCTCGGCGGACGGCGGCCGCACTTCGTTGTCCCGGGGGTCGTCCAGGGTCACGACCGGGCCCGCCCGCCCGGCCCCGGTCCGCTCCCGCAGCCGGGTGAGGACCGAGCCGTCACGGCGGCGCCGCCGGGCGGGGCGGCCGGGGCGGGGGCGCGGGGCCTCCAGTTCGGGGACGACGGCGGGGCTGGAACCGGTGTTGAAGTGCACCAGGATCTCGTGCCCCTGGAACTCCACGTGCTCGACCAGGCCGGTGATCGGCACCTCGCCGGGGCGCGCCGCGCTGTGCTTGGCGATCCGGACGGCCTCCGAGCGCAGCCCGACGATGACCTCGCGGCCCTGCTGGACGCGCAGGAGCTGGTGGTCCAGGGAGAGCGGCTCGGGCAGGCGCAGGAACTGCTTGCCCAGGCTGATGGTCATCGCCCCGTCGAGCGGAGCGCGCACCAGACCGCGCAGCAGGTTGATGCGCGGGGTGCCGATGAACGCGGCGACGAAGACGTTGCGGGGCAGCGCGTAGACCACGCGCGGGCTGTCGACCTGCTGGAGCACACCGCCACGCAGCACGGCGACCCGGTCGCCGAGCGACATGGCCTCGGCCTGGTCGTGGGTGACGTAGATCGTGGTGACGCCCAGCTCCGCGGTGAGCCGGGATATCTCAGCCCGCAGATGGGTGCGGAGCTTGGCGTCGAGGTTGGACAGCGGCTCGTCCATCAGGAAGGCGGAGGGGTGGCGGGCGATGGCCCGGCCCATGGCCACGCGCTGGCGTTCGCCGCCGGAGAGCTGGCCGGGCAGACGGTCGAGGAGGTCCTCGATGCCGAGCATGCGGGCGGTGGCGTCGACGCGGGGACGGGGGTCCGTGCCCGGGTCCTCGATGCGCAGCGGGAAGCCGATGTTGGCGCGGCTGGTCATGTTCGGGTAGAGGGCGAAGTTCTGGAAGACCATCGCCATGTCCCGGCCGGACGGCGGCAGGTCGTTGGCGTACTCGCCGTCGAGCAGCAGCCGGCCCTCGTCGATCTCCTCCAGCCCGGCGATCATTCTGAGCACGGTCGACTTGCCGCAGCCGGACGGGCCGAGCAGCACGAGGAACTCGCCGGGCGAGATGTCCAGCGACAGCCGGTCCACCACGCGGGCGCCGCGCGGGTAGGCCTTGCTCACGTCGTGCAGGGAGATGGCGCGTGTCATGAGGTGCCCCCGAGGGGTCATCAGGGCGCTGGTGCTCCGCGGTCGGAAGCCCTGTACGGGTCGTACGGGGCTGTGGGTCACGGAAGTTAACGGAATGTGTGCGGCCTGGGGAAGACACCGGGCGAGATCGGGGGCGTCGGTCCATCTGATGAGAAGGCGGACTGCCCGGTTTCGGCCGGGCGGGACCGGGCCGGGGTCAGCGGATGCCGGTGAGGTGGGCGAAGACGACGACGTTCCCGGAGTAGCCCTTCCTGCGGTCGTAGCTGCCGCCGCAGGTGATCAGACGCAGCTCGGGACGGCCCCGGGCGCCGTACACCTCCTGGCTCGGGAAGTGCGCCTTCTCGTACGACTTGATCTTGTCGACCGTGTAGACGGCGATCCGTCCGTCGGCGCGGCGGGCCTTGACGATCCGGCCCCGCTTCAGCTCGGTCAGCCCCGCGAAGACGGCGGGCCCGCGGTCCGTGTCCAGATGTCCGACGGCCACGGCGGTGCCCTGCTCGCCGGGCGAGGCGCCGTGCCGGTACCAGCCGACGAGCTTGGGGTCGTCGTCCGGCGGTGCGGTGAGGCGGCGGTCGCGGTCGAGGCCCAGGTCCATGACCGGGGCGTCGAGGCGGAGGTAGGGGATGAGGAGGCGGGTGGCCCGGGAGCGGGGCAGGGGGCGGAGGCCGGCCGGGGGGCGAGGCTTCCGGGTGGCGGGGGCGACCGGCCTGGGAGCGGGTCGCGGCGCCGCGGACTCGGGAGCGGGGCGCGGGGCGGCGGCTCCGGGCCGGTGCTGCGGCGTGACGGGCCCGTCCTCGCGGGGCCGCCCGGGGACTGAGGACCCCTGGGTGCGGGGCCCGCTGGTGACGGGGGCGTTGGCGACAGGGCCGGGTGTGCGGGCCCCGTCGACGGGCGGCCCGGGGGTACGGGGCCCGTTGCCGCGGGCCGCGGCCGGATGCGACGCGGGTGCCCGGGACGGGCCGGTGCGGGGGCGGGGGGCGGTGGAGCCGGCGGGCAGGGCAGCGGCGCCGGTCCCGGTGCCCGGGGCTCCCGGCAAGGCGGCCTTTCCCGTGCCGGAGGCCCCCGGCAGGGCAGCCGTGCCGGTTCCGGTGCCCGCCGGGTGGGCGGCCGTGGTGAACTCCGGCGGGAGGGCCGTCACCGTCGCGCCGGGCTCTTCGCCCCGGTCCCAGCAGACGCCGACCACCAGCACCAGCGAGACGGCCACCACGATCGTCCGCGTCAGCCGGTAGGCACGCGTCCGGTACCAGGGTCTGCGGGACCGCCGGGGCCACGCGCCGGGGACGTCGGCGGCCGTTGCGCACCGCCCCGCCGGAACGCCGCCGGAGCCGGATCCGGCACTACGCCGGACCACCGGGGCCGCGGCGGACCCGGCCCCACGCCGCCCCGGCGACACACGGGCAGGACCGGCCCCGCCCCCGCGCCGGCCCACCGGAGCGGGAGATCCGGAGCGGGGCCGGGTCCCGAGGCCGGCGGCAGCGCCCCGCCGCCCCACCGGAACTGCGGCAGCCCCGGTTCCGCCCCCGCGCCGCCCCGACGGCACGTCGGCGAAACCGGGGCCGGACCCACGCCGAACCGCCGAGGCCGCGCCGGAACCGGGGCGGGACCCGCGCCGAACCGTCGAGGCGGCGCCGGAACCGGCACCGCCTCCACGCCGCCTCACCGGCCCGGCGTCGGACCCGAGCGCGCCCCCGCCCTGCCCGAGACGGGCGGAGCGATCCGCGGAACGTGGCCTACGCGGCGCCATCAGAGCGGCGACGGAGCCGGAACCAGACCGTCCCGGCGACGGCGGCCAGGCCGACCGCGGCCGCGCCGGTGACCGGCGTGAAGGCCTCACCACGGGCGATGCCGCCACCGCCGGCGGGCGGGCCGCCGACCGGCGTCGTCGGCTTGGAGGTCGGGCAGTCGACCTTGAACACCTTGAACTTGCCGGCGCCGTGGGCCTGGTCGGTGAGCCACGTCAGCTTGTACTGGCCATTGGGCAGGTCGACGGCCGCGGTGCGGCCCTTGCCGGTCGGGTCGGCCGTGAAGCTGCCGGTGCGCGTGGCCCCGCCCGGAACCTCGGGCTGGGTCTGGATGGTCCAGTTGACCTTCTCGCCCGAGCCGAAGTTGAACGCGGCGAGGTAGAAGTCGCAGACCTTCGGGTCGTTGCGCTGATTGTCCGAGGCCGTCGTGCTGGCGTGGATCTTGACGTCTCCGTTGTCCCCCGGGACCGGAGCGGCGACGGCGGACACCCCGCTCAGAGTGGTCCCTGCGAGGGTGAGGGCGGCGAGAACGGCGGTGCGGGCGCCGGCACGACGCGCGAGGGGTACGACGGGCATGAACATGCCTCCAAGTCAGATGATTTACATACAAACACCTCGTCACCTGACTTTCTGTCACCTCACCGTCGAAAGGGTGCAGCACCCCCTACGACGCGTCAGATATCGCCCTTCCGGCGCAGCGGCACCCCACGCCCGAGGCGTCTTCGCACCGCGCGGCCCTCACCCGTGCGGCCCTCACCGCCCGCCTCCGGCCCGACCGCGGGGTCCGGCTCCTCCGGCTCCTCCGGCTCCCGCGGCGACCGGAGGGCGACCCCGGACGACACCAGCAGCAGCACTCCGAGCATCACGAACGGCGCCGCCACCCCCGCGACTCCGGCGATCAGCCCGGCCGCGGCGGGCGCGGCCACCTGACCGAGCCGGTTGCCGGTCAGCCGCAGAGCCAGGGCCGTCGAGCGGGCGTCGTCGGGGGCGGCCTGGACGACCGTCGTCATGGACAGCGGCTGACCGACCCCGAGGCAGAAGCCCAGCGCGACCAGCAGCAGCGCGAGCGCCCACACCGGCACCGGCAGGGCGATGCCCCCACACAGCAGGGCCGCCAGCAGACAGGTGACGGTCAGCAGCAGGGTCCGGCCGAGCAGCCGCAGCAGGGGCGTCAGCACCAGGCGGCACGCGATGGTCGCCGCCGCGCGCAGACTGAGCAGGAGGCCGATCACGGACGGCGCGATGCCCCGGTGCTCGCCGACCACCGGGAGGTAGGCGGTCAGGATGTCGGTCGCGGACAGCACGGCGAGGCTGATGAAGATGCCCGCGGGCACCCCCCGGGTGCGCAGGATGCCCCGGACCGGGACCCGGTCGCTCTTGTCCGCGCGGGACGTGGACGCCGTACGGCGATGCTCGATGCGCCACAGCGAGGTGAACGCGACCGCCGCCGTGGCGCCCGCCACGAGCAGGGCGAGCGCGCTGCTGCCGGCCATGTCCGCGCCGCCGATCAGTGCGCCCGCGGCGACCGGTCCGACCAGCTGGCCGAGGGCGGCGCCGATGGTGAAGTGGCCGAAGTTGCGATCCTGTTCGTGGGGCGCGGACTGGCGGGCGACGAGGGACTGGGAGCCGATGACGAAGCACAGGTGCCCGAGGCCCATCACCCCGCTCCACAGGGCCATCGTCCCCAGGGATCCGGCGACGCCGCTGAGGGCGCAGCCGCCGGATATGAGGACCACGCCGACCGGCAGCAGGGGCGCGCACCGGCCGTGGTCGGTGCGGCGGCCGAGGGGCACGGCCGCGAACAGGGGCAGCAGCGCGTACACACCGGCGATCACACCGATCGCCCGCTCGTCCGCGCCCAGCGCGAGGGCCCGGTAGGAGACGGCGGGCCGGGCCATCGACACCGCCCCCTGCGCGAAGCTGAAGGCGATGACGAGGCGGAGCAGCCAGCCGCGGTTCCCACCGGGCCTCACGATGACGTCCTCCATGAACGTGGCTCAGATGATCCCGAACAGCATGCCCGCGCCGAGGATGACGAGGCAGGTGAGGGCGGCCCACTTCACGACGAACTTCGTGTGGTCGCCGAACTCCACCTTGGCCATGCCGACCAGGACGTACACGGCCGGGACGAGCGGGCTGGACATGTGCAGCGGCTGGCCGACGAGGGAGGCGCGGGCCATCTCCAGCGGGGAGACACCGTGCGCGGCACCCGCCTCGGCGAGGACGGGCAGGACACCGAAGTAGAAGCCGTCGTTCGACATGAAGTAGGTGAGCGGCAGGCTCAGGATGCCGGTGACGAGGGCCATGTGCGGGCCCATGCTGGCGGGGATGACGTCCACCATCCACTTGGCCATGTTATCGACCATGCCGGTGCCCTGGAGGACGCCGGTGAAGACGGCGGCGGCGAAGACCATGCCGGAGACGTTCAGGACGTTCTCGGCGTGGGCGGCGATGCGGGCCTTCTGGTCCGGGATGTGCGGGAAGTTGACGGTGAGCACGAGTGCGGCGCCGAGCAGGAACAGCACCGGGATCGGCAGCAGCTCCATGATCATGGCAGTGAGCAGGCCGACCGTGAGCAGCGCGTTGAACCAGTACAGCTTGGGGCGCAGGGTGGCGCGGTGGGGGTCGAGGCCCTGGAAGTCGTCGTCCTGCTCGTCGGCGTCCGTGCCGGAACCCGCGCCGCCCGCGACGCCCTTGCGCATGTCGACCTTGCCGTCGCCGGAGCCGCCGGCTCCCACGAGGACCGTCTCGGTCTCCTTCTCCTCGGCCTTCTCCCCCTCCAGGACGTCGTCCAGCGTCAGCACGCCCAGCCGCCGGCGCTCGCGCACACCGAGCACGTAGGAGAGGACGAAGACGAAGAGCAGGCCGACCAGGAGCGCCGGGATCATCGGGACGAAGATGTCGCTGGCGTCGAGCTTCAGCGCGGTCGCGGCCCGGGCGGTGGGGCCGCCCCACGGGAGGGTGTTCATCACACCGTTGGCCATGGCGGCGACGCCGGTCATCACGACCATGCTCATCTTCAGGCGCTTGTACAGCGGGTACATCGCCGAGACGGTGATCATGAAGGTCGTCGAGCCGTCGCCGTCCAGCGACACGATCGCGGCCAGCACGGCGGTGCCGACGACGATCCGCATCGGGTCGGCTTTACAGAATTTGAGGATGCCGCGGACGATCGGGTCGAAGAGACCGACATCGATCATCACGCCGAAGTAGACGATCGCGAACATGAGCATCGCCGCGGTGGGGGCGAGGTCGGTCACGCCGTCGAGGACGTAGTCGCCGAGCTTGGCGCCCTTGCCGACGAACACGCAGAACAGCGCGGGAATCAGCACGAGCGCCGCGATCGGCGACATCTTCTTCATCATGATCAGGACCAGGAAGGTCGCGATCATGGCGAAGCCGAGGATGGTCAGCATGAGTGGATACCTAACGTTCGCCCTTGAACTCCCACCAGGGCCGGCGGTGTCCGAGACGTTAGGTGCGTTCAAGCAGCGTTAACAAGACGTTGACGTGCGAGCAATAAGCGCAAAACTGCTGGTCACAGCTTTGCTCAGGTCAGAGCGGTGAGCTTTTCGGTCACGGAGGCGCCTCCCGGGGCCGTCGCGGGGGCCACTTCGACCGGCACTCCGTTGAGGACCGCGTTGCCCGACAGCGGGTCGAGCAGACGGCCGTCGAGGAGCTGGTTGACGTTGACGCCGGGGTCCGTGGCGGCGTGGCTGAGGCGGGTGCCGGGGCGGTTGTGGCCCCAGCCGTGCGGCAGGCTCACCACGCCCCGGCGGATCGCGTCGGTGACCTCGACGGGTGCGGTGACCTCTCCCCCGGCGCCCTTGACGCGCACGGCGGCCCCGTCCTCGACGCCCAGCCGCTCGGCGTCCTCGGGGTGGATGTGCAGGGTGCAGCGGTTGGAACCACCGGTCAGGGCGGGCACGTTGTGCATCCAGCTGTTGTTGGAGCGCAGGTGTCGGCGGCCGACCAGGACGAGCCCCTCGGGGCGCTCCTCCAGGGCGCGCTTCAGGCGGGGCAGGTCGTCCGCGATCGGCTGCGGCAGCAGTTCCACCTTGCCGCTCCTGGTCTTCAGCGGCTGCGGGAGCCGGGGCCGCAGCGGGCCGAGGTCGATGCCGTGCGGGTGCGCGAGCAGCTTCTCCAGGCTCAGTCCGTCCGGTCGTACGCCGAAGCCGTCGCCGTAGGGGCCGAGACGCAGCATCATGTCCAGCCGTCGCTCGGGGCCGGTGTCGCCGGTGAGCTGCGTGGCGAGTTGGCGGGGGTCACGGCCGTGCACGGGCGAGTGCGGTTCCTCGACCGCCTTGCCGAGGGTCTGGTCGATGACCACCTGGTCGACGGCGGCGGGATCGGCCCCGTGGCTGCCCGTCACGGCGAGGATCAGCCGCGCCAGGATCTCCGTCTCGGCCATCCGGCCCGGCTCCAGCGGGACCGCGGGGCGGGTGTAGCGGACCTGGTTGCGCACGGCGAGGGTGTTGAAGGCGAAGTCGTGGTGCGGGCTCTGGGAGGGCGGGGGCGGGGGCAGGACCACGTCGGCGTGGCGCGAGGTCTCGTTGAGGTACGGATCGACGCTGACCATGAAGTCGAGGGAGTCGAGCGCCTTGTCGAGCCGGTCGCCGTCGGGCGCGGACAGCACGGGGTTGGCGGCCACGGCGATCAGCGCGCGGACCGGTTCGCCCTCCTCGGTGGCGGTGTCGATCTCCTCCGCGAGGGCCGACAGGGGCAGTTCGCCCTTCGCCTCGGGATGCCGGCTCACCCGGGAGTGCCAGCGCCCGAGGGCGAAACCGCGGCCGGGGCCGGCGGGGCGCGGGGTCTTGTCGGTGGCGGCCTGCGGGAAGAGCGCGCCGCCGGGCCGGTCGAGGTTGCCGGTGAGGATGTTCAGGACGTCGACGAGCCAGCTGGCCAGGGTGCCGTGCGGGACGGTGCAGCTGCCGATCCGGCCGTAGACGGCGGCGGTCGGGGCGGCGGCCAGGTCGCGGGCGAGGGCGCGGATGACGCCGGCCTCGACGTCGCAGGCCCCTGCCACCGCCTCGGGCGTGAATTCCCTCAGTTCTCCGTCCAGTTCCTCGAGGCCCTGGACGTGCGGGGCCGGCTCGACGAGGCCCTCGTCGAGGAGCACTCGCGCCATCGCCGCCAGCAGCAGCGCGTCGGTGCCGGGCCGGACGGCGATGTGCCGGTCGGCGAGCTTGGCGGTGCGGGTGCGCCGCGGGTCGATCACGACGAGGGTGCCGCCCCGGGCCTTGAGGGCCTTGAGCTTGCCCGGGAAGTCGGGGGCGGTGCACAGGCTGCCGTTGGACTCCAGCGGGTTGGCGCCGATCAGGATCAGATGGTCGGTGCGGTCGAGGTCGGGCACGGGGATGGCGTTCGCGTCGCCGAAGAGGAGGCCGCTGGAGACGTGCTTGGGCATCTGGTCGACCGTGGAGGCGGTGAAGACGCTGCGGGTGCCGAGCCCGGCGAGCAGGACAGGCGGGTAGAGGGCACCGGCCATGGTGTGCACGTTGGGGTTGCCCAGGACGACTGCGACGGAGTTCGGGCCGTGGCGCTCGGCGACGGGCCGGATGCCGGCGGCGACCGCGTCGAAGGCCTCCTCCCAGGTGGCCTCGCGCAGCTCGCCGTCCCGCCGCACGAGCGGCGTGCGCAGTCGGTCGGGGTCGGAGTCGACCGCTCCGAAGGCGGCGCCCTTGGGGCAGATGAACCCCTGGCTGAACACGTCGTCGCGGTCACCGCGGGCGTGGGTGACGCGCGTCCCCTCGAGGGTGAGGGTCAGGCCGCAGGTGGCCTCGCACAGGGGACAGATACGCAGGGCGGTGCGGGACACGGGTCCTCCTGGGGCGGCGGCTACGGTGACGCGCTGACGCGCCCGAGCATACCGACCGGTATGCACTCCGGGGAGGGGGTCACGGGATCGAGGTCAGTCGAGGGCCCGGGCCAGGTAACCGCGGAGCATCTCCCGGGCTTCGCCGATGATCCGCTCGTCCCCCTCCGGCGCGACCCGGAACGCCAGGTGCACGAGGGTGTCGGCCGTCTCGACGGCGATGAGGAAGACGCGGCGCAGATCCTCGTCGGGCTCGCGGTCGAGGTAGCCGGAGAGCAGTTCGGTGAGGCGGTCGGCGACGCGGTGGTTGGGCTCGGCGTCACGGGCGCCGACCGGGATCTGGTTGCCGAAGTCGACGAGGGAGAAGCCGGGCGCGGTGCGCTTCATCTCCAGGTACTCGTCGAGCACGGCGTCCATGGCCGTGCGCCAGCCCCCGTCCGCACCGGCCTGCCGCAGGCGCTGGGTGACGCGCTCGGAGTACCGCTCGAGGTTGCGCTGGGCCAGCGCGTCGACCATCTGGCGCTTGTTGCCGAAGAAGCGGTAGACCGAGCCGATCGGGACCGCGGCCCGCTGGGCGACGGCACGCGTGCTCAGGGCGTCGTAGCCGACCTCGTCGAGGAGGTCGGCGCAGGCGTCGAGGATCCTGGTCAGACGTTCGGCGCTGCGCCGCTGCACGGGCGCACGACGGAGCGATGTCGCGTGGGGCACGGGCTTCATGATGCCCCTTGGAGGCGGGCCGGTGAACCTCGCCCCCCGCCGTCCGCGCCTTGCGTCCGGGCCTTGCGCCGGGAGGCCGCGTCCGGCGTCGTGCCCGGGCCGGGCTCCGACGCGGTGATGTCGGCCGTGCTCTCCACGGGCTTGCCGTCCACCGCCCACACGGTGCCGTCGTCGGCGTAGAGGCGGGCCGTGACGCGGTGCGTGCCGCGCGGCACGAGGCGGGCGTCCAGCCGGTGGGCGGGGGCGCGGAGCCGGGCGACGGGACGGCCGTCGACGAAGAGGCGCGCCAGGCCCCGCCCGGCCACCGCACGGGCTGCCGCGCCGGCCGGCGAGAAGCGGAAGTTTTGCACGGTCAGGCGTACGTCCCAGCCGCCGCCCCCGCCGGGTTGCACCTCGATCCCGATGTCGGGGGCGCTCCCCTGCCCGGCCTCGCGATACGGCCGCCCCTCCGGGTCCCGGTCCTCCAGGATCCTGCCCACCGGTGACGGCGACGCGTCGGCCTCCTGGGCGCCGCCGGAGCCGCAGCCCGCGGATCCGGCCAGGAGGAGGACACAGAGCGCGAGCGCGGCGAAGGGTCTCCGTGTCCACGTCATGTCCGGGAGCGTAGAACACACGTCCGCCCCGGCGGATCGTTCTCAAGTCGGGTTCGGGTCATCCCTCATGAGGAGGGGGCGCGCCCCTCTTGCGTCGGGGAAAACGCAATCCTATGGTGCTGCATAGGAATCGGACGGCAAGGGAGCAGCGATCATGGGCGATGGGGGTACCTCCCGCGCGAACGGGTTCGAGCGTGAGGGAGCGCGGAAGACCGCCGACGGACTGGCCTACCTCTCCGGCTTCGGCAACGAGCACAGCTCGGAGGCCGTCCCGGGCGCACTGCCCGAGGGCCGCAACTCGCCCCAGCGGGCCCCGCTCGGGCTGTACGCGGAGCAGCTGAGCGGCTCGGCGTTCACCGAGCCGCGGGCGCACAACCGCCGCTCGTGGCTGTACCGGATCCGCCCGTCGGCCGCACACCCGGCGTTCACCCGGACCCACAACGGCTCGGTCCGCACCGCCCCCTTCACCCAGACCGTGCCCGACCCCAACCGCCTGCGCTGGAACCCGCTGCCCGACCCGGCGCCCGAGACCGACTTCCTGGCGGGCCTGTGGACCCTGGGCGGCAACGGCGACGCCACCCAGCGCACCGGCATCGCCGTGCACCTCTACACGGCCAACACGTCGATGGAGCGGGTGTTCAGCGACGCCGACGGCGAACTGCTGATCGTCCCGGAGCGCGGCGGGCTGCTGCTGCGCACCGAGTTCGGTCTGCTGCATGTGGAGCCGGGACATGTGGCGCTGATTCCGCGTGGGGTCCGCTTCCGCGTGGAACTGCTCGACGAGTCCGCCCGCGGGTATGTGTGCGAGAACTACGGCGCGCCCTTCCGCCTCCCCGACCTGGGCCCGATCGGCGCGAACGGGCTCGCCAACCCCCGGGACTTCCGTGCCCCGGTCGCCGCGTACGAGGACGTCGAGGGTCCGGTGGAGGTGGTGAACAAGTTCTGCGGCAACCTGTGGACGGCCACCTACGACCACTCCCCCCTCGACGTGGTGGCCTGGCACGGCAACCACGTGCCGTACGTCTACGACCTGCGCCGCTTCAATGTGCTCGGCACCATCACCTACGACCACCCGGACCCGTCGATCTTCACGGTGCTGACGTCTCCGTCGGACACCCCGGGGCTGGCCGGTGCCGACTTCGTGGTGTTCGCGCCGCGCTGGCTGGTGGGTGAGGACACGTTCCGCCCGCCGTACTTCCACCGGAACGTGATGACCGAGTACATGGGCCTGATCGAGGGCGCGTACGACGCGAAGGCGGAAGGCTTCGTGCCGGGCGGCGGCTCGCTGCACAACATGATGTCGGCGCACGGACCCGACCGGGAGACCTTCGACCGGGCGAGCGCCGCCGAGCTGAAGCCGCAGAAGATCGACGACGGTCTGGCGTTCATGTTCGAGACGCGCTGGCCGCTCACCCTGACCCCGCACGCGGCTCGCGCGGAACACCTCCAGCAGCGCTACGACGACGTCTGGCAGGGCCTGGAGCGGCACTTCCGTCCCTTGCACTGAACAGCCCCGACCGGTACGGATGGCCCGTGACCTCCTTCGCTCCGGACTCGATCGTCCTGAACCGCAAGCTGCCGCTCTGGTACCAGGTGTCGCAGTCGCTGCGCGCCTCGATCCTCGGCCGCTCGTCCCAGGACCCGCTGCGGCTGCCCACCGAGGAGCAGCTGGCCGGGCACTACGGCGTGAGCGTGCTGACGATGCGGCAGGCGCTGAAGGAGCTGGAGGACGAGGGGCTGATCACGCGCCACCGCCGGCGGGGCACGTTCATCGAGCCGCACGCGCGCCGGGGCTCACCGGTGCGGCTGCTCGGCTCGGTGGACGCGATCGTGGCCCAGCAGTCCGGCATGACGACCGAACTGCTGGACCACGGCAGCGCGCCCGTGCCCGGCGAACTCGCCGAGTTCTTCCCGGATGTGCGCGAGGTCTCGACGTACCACCGGCTGCGGAGCGACGAGAAGACCGGTGAGCCGACGAATCACGCCCGCAACTACGTGCGGCCCGAACTGGCCGCGCGGATCGACCTGGACGACCTCGTCCGGTGGCCCATGACGAAGGTGCTGCGGGACGTGGTGGGGGCCGGCATCAGCCGCATCACCGACACGGTGGAGGCGCGGCTCGCCGACCCGGAGACCTCGAAGCTGCTCCGGGTTCCGCTGCTGAGCCCGATCCTGCACTACACCGGCGTGACGTACGACGCCGAGGGGCGGCCTCTGGACGTGGCCGTCATCCACTACCGGGGGGACCGTTTCTCCTTCACGGTGACCCTGGACGCCACCTGACCCGCGTGTCGTCGGCAGGTCGTACGATGCCCTGCGTGACGCACGACGACGCTCCGCCGCTGGCGGACCTCATGCCGTGGTCCGTCGCACCGCCCCGGCTCGGCCGGGGCTGGCCGGCGGCGCCCGACGCGGCGTCCCTGAAGGCCCGCTGGGACGCCTTGGTGAAGGCCGGGGGGCCCGACCGCGAGACCCTGTTCGAGCCGACCCGCTCACGCACCCTGCACACGGCGGTCGGCCAGCTGCCCGGCCGGACCGGCAGCGGCACGGAGAAGCTGGTGCGTGCCTCGGGCCCCTGCCCGGAGCCGGAGCGCGTCCTGCTCGCGCCCTACGACGAGCAGTGGCTGATCCCCGACCAGCGGCTGATCGACGCGGCCCGCCCGGAACTGTGGCGGGTGGCGGACGAGCGGCAGGTCTTCGTGGTGGAGGCGCCCGAGGCCGCCCCGCCCCTGCTCGTCACCTCGCTGCTCCCGCTGCTCCGCCCCGGCCGTGTCCGCCCGCTCTTCCGCCGCCCGGGGGGCCGTGAGCCGAACCTGACGCCGGGCCTGCTGGAACACCTCGGCACCCGCCTGGGCGGCAAGCCGGCGCCGCTGGACGTACTGGCCTGGATCACGGCCACGGCCCGCCCGGACCTCACCGTCCCGCTCACCGGGGACGCCGGCGAGTGGGAGCGGGGCCTGGAGCTGGGGCACCGGATGCTGTGGCTGATGCGCCGTGACGGCGAGCGCCCCAAACTCCCCGGTGGCCGCCGCCCTTACGTCCGGGCCCCGCTGCCCTCCCGGCCCGTGGCGCTGCACTACGACCGGGACGAGGAGGCCCTGTTCCTGGACGAGGGCCGCATCTCCCCGGTGCCGCCGGAGGCCTGGGACTTCGAGGTGGGCGGAGTCCGCGTCCTTCAGCAGTGGTTCGCGGCCCGCGTCGCCGTCCCCGAGCCGGGCACACTGGCGGCGATCCGTCCCGCCACCTGGCCCCAGACCTTCACGTCGGAGCTGCTGGAGCTGATCACCGTCCTCGCGCTCCTGGCCGGACTGCGGCCCCTGGAGGAGCCGGAACTCCGCGACCCGATCACGGCGACGGAGCTGCGCGGGGCGGGCGTCCTGCCGGTACCGAGCGCGGCCCGCCGCCCGGCGTCGGTGCTGGAGGGGCCCGAGGAGGGCCCCGAGGGTCAACTGGCGCTGCTCTAGCGCAGGTCGGGGCCGCTCCGGCGCAGTTCGGGGTCGAAGGCGTCCAGGACGCGTTCGAGCGCGCGTCTGAACACGGCCTCCAGATCGACCGGCCCGCTCTGCTCCGTGAAGGCGGCGGTCAGCCGCGGATACGCGCCGGTGGCGATCTGACTGCCCAGATAGGCCATGCGGACCGCGTTCTCCTCCTCCGCCGACCACGGCATGGAGCGGGCGCGTTCGGCGGTCGCGATGTCGTTCCCGGTGTACGTCGTCACGACGCCGTTGAGCAGCGCGACCAGCTCCGTCTTCGTGCCGGCCGGCACGTCGAGCGGTTCGAGACAGGCCAGGCAGTGCTCCAGATAGCGCAGGGTGCTGGGGCTGAAGCCGAACACCCCCGGCATCAGGCGCGGCACCCACGTGTGGCGGTACATGATGGCGCGCGTCTCCTCCGCGTTGCGGAGCATGTCGGCGCGCCAGTCGCCCGTGGGCTCGAACATCTCGTGCTCGGCGCCGATGGCGTCGATCATCAGCTCGTACAGGTCCTCCTTGCGGGGGACGTAGTTGTACAGCGACATGGTGCCGCAGCCCAGCTCAGCGGCGACATGCCGCATGGTGACCCCGTCCAGCCCGGCCTCGTCGGCGATCCGCACCGCCGCCGCCGCGATGTCGGCGCGAGTGAACGCCGGTTTCGGCCCACGGCCGGTGCGCTCGGGGCGCGCCCAGATCACTTCGGGTACGGCCGCTCGGCCCGCCATCGATCATCACCTCGGCCACCATCCTAGTTACGTACAGCGTACGTAGTGCGCTATGGTCCTGCCATGACTTCTACGTACGCTGTACTTAGTGAAGGTCTGGAGAAGCGGTTCGGGCAGGTCCATGCCCTGCGCGGGCTGGACCTCGCGGTCGCCGAGGGGACGGTCTGCGGGGTCCTCGGGCCGAACGGGGCGGGCAAGACGACAGCCGTACAGCTGTTGACCACTCTGCTGCGGCCGGACGCGGGCTCCGCCCGGGTCGCGGGGCACGACCTCGTCCGCGAGGCCGCCGCGGTACGCGGCCGGATCGGCGTCACCGGGCAGGACACCTCGATCGACGGAGACCTCACCGGACGCCAGAACCTCCAGCTGTTCGGCCGGCTGCACCGGGTGCGGGGACCGGCCGGGCGGGCCGCCGGGCTGCTCGACCGCTTCGGGCTGACGGAGGCCGCCGACCGCCCCGCGTCCACCTACTCCGGCGGCATGCGCCGCCGCCTGGACCTCGCGGCGAGCCTGATCCGCCGCCCCGACGTGCTGTTCCTGGACGAGCCGACGACCGGCCTCGACCCGGCCAGCCGCACCCTCATCTGGGACGTGGTGCGCGGCCTGGCCGCCGAGGGCACGACCGTGCTGCTCACCACCCAGTACCTGGAGGAGGCCGACCAACTGGCCGACGACATCGCCCTGGTGGACGGAGGCCGGGTCGCGCACACCGGGTCGCCGGCGCAGCTCAAGTCGCTCGTCGGGGCGCACGCCGAGGTCGTCGTGCCGGACGCCGGTGTGCTCGCGAAGGCCGCGGCCGTACTCGACCGGCTGACGGGGGCGCAGCCGTCGTTCGACCACGAGCGCAACGCCGTCGGCGCGGTCAGCAAGGACCCGACGCTCACGATCCCGCTGCTGGTGCGCGCCCTGGACAGGGCGGGCGTGCCGCTGCTCGACGTGAGCCTGCGCCCGCCGACCCTCGACGACGTGTTCCTGCGCCTGACGGAGACCACGACCGGGACGACCGACGAGAAGGAGCGTGCCGCATGAGCATGCTGGCGTACGACGGGACCGCGATGCTGGGCCGCCAGCTGCTGCGGATGCGGAACAACCCGGGGCTCCTGGTCCTCACCCAGACGATGCCGATCAGCATGCTGCTGTTCTTCGGCTACGTCTTCGGCAGCGCGCTGGCGGTGCCGGGCGAGGCGTACCGGTCGTTCCTCGTGCCGGGTCTGCTGGTCGCGACCGCCTCGGGCGGGATCATGGCCGGCATGTTCCAGGCGGCCCAGGACACGCACCGGGGCGTCACGAACCGCTTCCGCACGCTGCCGATGAGCCGGGCGGCCGTACCGCTGGGGCAGGCCGCGGCGGACCTGGTGGCCACGGCCGCCGGAACCGTGCCGTTCCTGCTGGTGGGCCTGGCCGTGGGCTGGCGGGTCGAGGGCGGCGTGCCGGCGGCGGTGGGGGCGTTCGCGCTGCTGATGCTGTTCCGCTTCGCCTGCACGTGGGCCGGGATCTACCTCGGCCTGCTCACCCGCAACGAGGAGGCGGCCGGCCAGCTGGGCGGTGCGACGTTCCTGCTGCCGCTGCTGTCCAGCGCGTACATCCCGACGAGCGGGCTGCCGGGCTGGCTGCGGACGGTCGCCGAGTGGAATCCGATCAGCGCGGTGGCGACGGCCCTGCGCGACCTCTTCGGCAACGCGCCCGTGCCCGACGGGGCGGCCTGGCCGGTGGCCCATCCCGTCGCGGGGTCGCTCGTGTGGTGCGCCGTGCTGCTCGGGGTGTTCGTGCCGCTGGCCGTGCGCCGGTACGCGCACGGGGAGCGGTGAGCGGGCGGCCGGAACCGCGGACGCCGCCCCCGGTCACTGCCGGGCGGGGATGAGGCACCGACAGGGGGCGTGCCGCGCTCGGGTACACACCTGGCGCCGCTGCGTGCCGCGGGGATGACGGACGACGGGTGTCGCAGCGCCGGCGTCGGGGCGGTGTGACCGCCCGAGCGCGGGCCCCTACCTGCTGCCGAACAACGAGCGGCGCAACCGGCGCAGCGGCGCGAAGAGCGAGACGCGACGCACGCGCGCACCCCTGCCACTGCGGTCGTGCGGCCGACGCGCGGTCAGTTCCCGCATCAGCGAGGTCGCCTCGACCGTCTCCCGCTGGGGGACGGCAGGGCCGCCCAGCACCGAGAGGTGGCGGTCGAGGCGCGAACTGGTCGCGCTGCTCCCGCAGGTGATCGCAGGGACCCTGGCCCTGCTGCGCACTGTTATCTGATCCATGTCACTCCCCACCCGTACGAGTCCACCCGGCCCGGGCAGGTTAACCCTATCGCCCCGTCCCGGCACTCGTGTATCGCGGTCACAGGATTCACCTTCCCCATAAGGGGGTTGACGATGTATCTCCGATTACTCTCCGAATCCAACAGATTTCAGGGCGAGTTGGACGATCGGCTGAGTAGTGGGCTGCGGCGATCCCCCGGCGGGCTCGACGGTCACGGCCAGTGACGTCGCGGAGGTGCCCAAACCCGTTGCGACCAGGGGCGTGTCGCTCTCGAAGAGCCCGAGGGAGCGCGGTTGCGCGCCCGGGCGCATGAGCCACAACTGGTGCACGCGGCCGCCCGGCGGGGCGCCGTATCCGCCGAGGGTGACCACCGCACTCCCCTCCGTGGCGGAAGCGATCACTCCGATGGTGCGGCCCCGCCCGTCCCGGCCGCTGCCCGCACGGGCGTCCGGAGCCGCCAGAACGTGGGCGATCTCACGTGACCGATCTTGCTCGGCGGTCAGCCGGTCCTGGGTCCGGTTCGCCTGTACGGCGAACAGCGACGCGACGACGAGGGCCGCGGCGGCGGTGGCCGTCGCGAAGGGCACGAACAGCGGGATCCGGCGCCGTTGCCGCTGCCGCGGCGGCGGCTGGGCGCCCCACACATGCGGCGGCAGCTGCGTCGCACGCGCCCGTGCCGGGTCGCGCGGCGCGCCCTGCGGTGCGGGGTCCTGCGGGGTCGTCCGTACGGCGAGCATGACCCGGTCGCGCATCGCGGCCGGTGGCGGGGCCGCCGTGGACCAGGCGAGCCGGACGGCGTCCTCCGTCAGCGCGCGCACCTCGGCGGCACAGCGGCCACAGTCCCTCAGGTGCCTCTCGAAACGGACGCGTTCCGGGGGCTCCAGGGCGTCGAGCGCGTAGGGCGCGGCGAGCGAGTGCGGATCCTCGCGGCGGAAGAGGCTCATGCCACACCTCCCAGGCACTCGCGCATACGGGTCAGCCCGTCCCGCATCCGCGTCTTGACGGTGCCCAGCGGCAGGGAGAGCTGCTCGGCCACCTCACGGTACGTGTAGCCCTCGTAGTAGGCGAGGGTGACCGACTGGCGCTGCAGGTCCGTGAGCCGGTCCAGGCAGCGGCGCACCCACTCGCGTTCGAGGCCGGCCTCGACCTCCTCGGTGACCTGGTCGAAGGCGGGCTGGTTCGTGCGGAGCGCCTCGCGCTGCTCGCGCTCCCCGGCCGCCCGGGCGCTGCGCACCCGGTCGACGGCGCGGCGGTGGGCGAGGGTGAGGATCCACGCCATCGCGCTCCCCCGGGCCGGGTCGAACTTCGTCGCGGACCGCCACAGTTCGAGCAGCACCTCCTGCGCCACCTCCTCCGACTGGGCGGGGTCGCGCACCACACGCCGTACGAGCCCGAACACAGGGCCGGACACCACTCCGTACAACTCCTCGAAGGCCCGCTGGTCCCCACCCGCCACGCGCAGCAGCAGCTCGTCCGCCTCCACTCGGCCCCCCTCTCCGAGGCCGCACCGGGCCTGTCCCCTCGCACGAGGCATTCGCAACACACACACCTCCGCCAGGGGTTACGGATCAGCGCGCCGAAAACGCGGGTCACCCGGCGATGAAACAACTTTCCCCTCCCGCCGTAAGAACGTTTGAGATTCGACCAATCCGCTTCGCCGACCGCTCCGAATGGCGTGTGTCAGGCAAGTTGGCACGGAGGACGGACGGCATGACACCTATCTCCAGGACCGGCCCGGGACGCACGAGCATCGCGACCGTGATCTGTGGCGCGCTGGCCGCCGGCGGGCTCGCAGCCGCCGGTGTGACCGCGCTGGAACCTGAGGCGGCCTCCGCCTCCAGCCACCGCGAGGCCCCGTTGATCTCGGGGACACCGCAGTACGACAACACGGACGTGTACGCCTTCGTCAGCCCGGACAAGCCGGACACGACGACCATCGTCGCGAACTGGATCCCCTTCGAGGAACCGGCCGGCGGGCCCAACTTCTTCACGTTCGCCGAGGACGCCCAGTACGACCTGCGCATCGACAGCAACGGTGACGCGAAGGAGGACCTGCTCTTCCGGTACACGTTCAAGACGCACACGAAGAACGACAAGACGTTCCTGTACAACACGGGCCCGGTCGAGAGCCTCGACGATCCCGACCTCAACATCACGCAGACGTACGACCTCGAGCTGATCAAGCTGCGCGACCTGAAGGCGGTGTCGAAGACCAAGGTCGCCGACGACGTGCCGGTGGCTCCGTCGAACGTCGGCAAGGCGTCGATGCCGGACTACGACACCCTGCGCAAGCAGGCGGTGCACAAGCTCGCCGGGGGCGCCCAGACGTTCGCCGGGCAGGCCGATGACCCGTTCTTCCTGGACCTGCGCGTCTTCGACCTGCTGTACGGCGGGAACCTCTCCGAGGTCGGCAACGACACCCTCAAGGGCTACAACGTCAACTCGATCGCCCTGCAGGTCCCCAACAGCTTCATCACCGAGTCGCACGAGCAGCCGATCGTCGGCGTCTGGTCGACGACCCAGCGCAAGAACGCCCAGGGCTACTTCGCGCAGGTCTCGCGCCTCGGCAGTCCGCTGGTCAACGAGGTCGTCAACCCGCTGAAGGACAAGGACAAGTTCAACGCGTCCGCGCCGCGGGACGACGCCCAGTTCCTGGAGAACGTCACCAACCCGGAGCTGCCGAAGCTCATCGAGGCGATCTACAAGATCCCGGCGCCCGCCGAGCCGCGCAACGACCTGGTCGACGTCTTCCTCAAGGGCGTCAAGGACCTCAACCAGCCCCCGCACGTGACGCCTTCGGAGCAGCTGCGGCTCAACACCTCGATCAAGCCGGCCGCGAAGCCCAAGCGGCTGGGTGTCCTCGACGGTGACAACGCCGGCTTCCCCAACGGCCGTCGCCTCACCGACGACGTGATCGACGCCTCGCTCCAGGTCGTCGAGGGCGAGCTGCTGGGCGCGAAGAACGACCTCGGTGACGCGGTCGACAAGAACGACAAGAAGTTCGAGAAGGCCTTCCCGTACGTCGCCCTGCCGACGGAGGGTTCGCGCGGTCCGCTCGCCAAGGGCGTCGACGGCGGCAACGACGTCCGCAGCCAGCTGGGCGACGCGCTCCAGCCGGCCGGCGCGCAGGGTTCGGACGACATGCGCCTGATCGCCGCGTCCGCGGGGGCCGGGGCGGGCGGCATCGTCCTGATCGGCGCGGCCCTGATGTGGTGGCGCCGCATGCGGAACCGGGCGTACTGACCCGCTCCGCTCCCACCGACCGGCGCGGCCCGTTCCCCCACCCCCACGGCACGGGCCGCGCCGCCGACTCCCGCACCAGCACATCCGACCGAGGAGAGGTCATGCCTCCGCGTACGACCGACAGCACACCGGAGCGGCGCGACGACGACCGAGCGCCGTCGACGGACCCGAAGCCCGAGGAGCGGCTCGGTGGTGCGGCCGCCGGGGCGGGGGCCGACGAGCCCGGTGCTCCGCAGGGCAGTGCGCCGGCGGCGGGCGGAGCCGAGGGCCCGGCTGGGTCTCGTGGTGGAGACCGGGCCGATCTGTCGGTGCTCGGCGGGGACCACACCGGCACGGGAACCGGCAGCGACGGCACCTCTCGCGTCTGCCCCGCCGACGGGAGCGAGGCCGGCACGGAGCCCGGCGCCGGTCAGCGGGTCACCGCGATGCGGCGGGCCGCCGATGGGGGGCGGCGGTGGCGGGCCATGCATCTGGCCGGTTGTGCCGTGCTGCTGGCGGTCGCGGTGACCGGCGGGGCCGTCGCCATGGGGGGTGCGCAGGACCGCGGGGCCGGCGTCGACGCCGTGTCGGCGGCCGGGGCGCTGTCGCCCGGCGATCTCGCCAGGGGCGACCTCGACGCGGGCATCGCGTCCCTGCAGAAGCATCTCCACGCCCAGCCGAGGGACTTCGGCGGTTGGGCCACCCTCGGTGTCGCCTACGTCGAGCAGGCCCGCACGAAGGGCGACCCCTCCCGGTACCCGCAGGCCGAGCGCGCCCTGAAGCGGTCCCTCGCACTGGAGCCCGGCAACGACCAGGCCCTGGCCGGGCAGGCCGCCCTGGCCGCCGCCCGGCACGACTTCCCCGGCGCCCTGAACCACGCCGACCGGGCCCTGAAGCAGAACCCCTACAACGAACGCGCCCTGTGCACCCGCATCGACGCCCTCGTCGAACTCGGCCGGTACGACGACGCCGCGAAGGCCGCCGACACCGCCGACGACAGGCGCCCCGGCGTGCCGGTCTTCACCCGGTACGCGTACGTGCACGAGCTGCGTGGCGACGTCCGCACGGCGCGTGAGGTGCTGGAGCGCGCCCTGGGTTCCGCGAACGCGCCCGCCGACGTCGCGTACGTCGCCACCGCTCTCGGACAACTCGCCTGGAATCAGGGCGAGTACAAGACGGCCCTCGGCCACTACGCCCGTGCCCTCGCCGCCGACGACGCGTATCTGCCCGCCCTGGAGGGCCGCGCCCGCGCCCAGGCCGCGAGCGGGGACCGGGCGGGCGCCGTGACCGGGCTGGAGCAGGTCGTCGCCCGGTTCCCGCTGCCCGGCCCGCTCGTCGCCCTCGGCGAGCTGTACGAGGACCGCGGCGCCGACGGCGACCGGGCCAAGGCCGGCGACCAGTACGCCCTCGTCGACGCCTGGACGGCCCTCGCCCGCGCCGGCGGCGTCAACGCCGACCTCGACTCGGCCATGGCCGCCGCCGACCACGGCGACAAGAAGGAAGCCCTGCGCGCCGCCCGCGCCGAGTGGGACCGCCGCCACAGCGTGCACACCGCCGACGCCCTCGCCTGGGCCCTGCACGTCAACGGCCGCGACGAGGAAGCCCTGCCGTATGCCCGGCGGGCGACCGCCACCGGCTACCGCAACGCCGCTTTCCTCTACCACCGCGGTGTCATCGAACGCGCCACCGGCGGCGAGGGCGAGGCTCGCACGCATCTGAAGGCCGCGCTGGACCTGAACCCCGGCTTCTCGCCCGTCGGCGCGCGCGAGGCCCGTACCGCACTCAAGGATCTGGAGGGCAACCGGTGACCCTGCGCCGGCTGTTCGCGTCCGGCGCCGCCGTCCTGACGGCCGCCTGCGCGCTCACCCTGCTGCCCGCCGCCGCGGCGAGCGCCCACCCGCTGGGCAACTTCACCGTCAACCGCTACGACGGCCTGGTCGCCGCCCCCGGCGAGCTGCGGGTCCACCATGTGGAGGACCTCGCCGAGATCCCGGCGACCCAGGCGGGGCCGGACATCGAGCGGCTGGGCATCGCCATGTGGGCCCGCGAGCGGTGCGCCGCGGCCGCCGAGGACAGCAGGGCGACCGTCGACGGACGCGGGGTCGCCCTCACCGCCGAGCGCAGCCGTGCACGCGTGCGGCCCGGGCAGGCGGGGCTCGACACCTTGCGTGTGGAGTGCGAGCTGACCGCTCCGCTCCCGGCGGGTGAGAAGACGGTGTCCCTCGGTTTCCGCGGCGCGGGTGCCTCCGGCGGTCCGGGCTGGCGGGAGATCACGGCGCGGGGCGACCGTATGACGCTCGCCGCGTCGGACGTGCCGGAGAAGTCGATATCGGCCGAACTGACCAGCTACCCGGAGGAGTTGCTGTCCTCCCCGGCCGACACCGGGTCGGCCGCCCTGCGGGTGCGCCCCGGCGGCGCCGCCCTGGCCGAGGAGGGGTCGGACGCCCCCGCGGCCTCCGTGCTGCCGCGCGGTGCGGACCGCTGGACGCGTGCCCTGGACGACCTGGTGGCCCGGCAGGACCTCACCGCCGGCTTCGCCGCGCTGGCCCTCCTCATCGCCGTCGTCCTGGGTGCGATGCACGCGCTCGCCCCGGGGCACGGCAAGACCATCATGGCCGCGACGGCGGCGGCCCGGGGCGGCCAGGCCCGGATGAAGGACGTCCTGCCCATGGCCGCCTCAGTGACGGTCACGCACACCCTGGGCGTGGTGGCCCTGGGCCTGCTGGTCACGGCCGGTTCGGCGGCGGCGCCGTCGGTGATCGCCTGGCTCGGTGTCGCCAGCGGTCTCCTGGTGACCCTGGCGGGCGCGAGCCTGGTCCGCCGCGCCCTGCGCAACCGCGCGCCCGCCCACCCGCACGGCCGTCATCACGGCCGCAGAAGCCACACCCACGACCACGACAGCCACCGCCACGACCCCGCGCACGACCACGACCACCACGACGCGCACGACCACGACCACGACCACGACCACCATCACGACCACGACCACGACCACGACCACGACCACGACCACCCGCACGATCACACCCACCCCCACCCTCACTCCCATCCCCACACGATCGAGCACACCCACGGCGGTTTCACCCACAGCCACCCCGTCGCCCCCACCCTTCGCGGCACGATTCTCATGGGCTTCGCGGGCGGACTCGTGCCCAGCCCGTCCGCCGTGGTGGTGCTGGTCGGCGCCGCGGCCCTCGGCCAGGCCTGGTTCGGGCTGCTGCTCGTCGTCGCGTACGGCGTCGGACTGGCGCTCACCCTGACGGCCGCCGGGTACGCCGTCGTCAAGGCGGGCAGCGGCATGACCCGGCTCATGGACCGGCGCCCCCGCTGGACGGCGGGCCCGATGGCGGCCCTGGTGCGCCGGACCGCTCCGCTCGGCTCGGCCTTCGCCGTGGTGGTTCTCGGTGCCGGACTGGTGTTCAAGGGGGCGGCATCCGCACTCGGCTGAGTTGCGTTCGGGAGGCATCGGACGTCGGGAGAGAAACGGACGTCGGGAGAAAAGCGGACGTCGTGAGGAAAACCGACCTCATGGGGAAAACACACTCCATGAAGATTTCGCCCGGCTGCGATTGGGGGCGCCGTGTTCGAAGAACCGGGCCATGAGCGTGTGATCGCGGGCCGCTACCGGCTCCTGGCGCCACTCGGCGAGGGCGGCATGGGGACGGTGTGGCGCGCCCGCGACGAGGTGCTGCACCGCGAGGTCGCCGTCAAGGAGGTGCGCGCCCCGGCCGGGCTGGCGGGTGACGACGTGCAGCGGATGTACGCGCGGCTGGAGCGGGAGGCGTGGGCGGCGGCCCGGGTCGCCAACCGCAACGTGGTGACGGTGTACGACGTGGCGACGGACGACGGCCGGCCGTGGATCGTCATGGAGCTGGTGCGCGGCCTTTCCCTTGCGGAGGTCCTGGACGCCGAGGGTCCGATGACTCCGCAGCGTGCCGCGCACATCGGCGCCGAGGTGCTGGCCGCGCTGCGGGCCGCGCACGAGGCCGGGGTCCTGCACCGCGATGTGAAGCCGGCCAACGTGCTGATCTCGAACGACGGCCGGATCGTGCTGACCGACTTCGGCATCGCCATGGTCGAGGGCAGCTCCGCGCTGACCATGACCGGGGAGGTGATCGGCTCGCCCGAGTTCCTCGCCCCGGAGCGGGCGCTCGGCCGTACGCCGGGCCCGGAGTCCGACCTGTGGTCGCTCGGGGTGCTGCTGTACGCGGCGGTCGAGGGCCTCTCCCCCTTCCGTCACGACACCCCGTTGAGCACGCTGCGGGCGATCGTCGACGAGGAGCTGCCGCCGCCGTACCGGGCGGGTCCGCTCGCCCCGGTGATCGAGGGGCTGCTGCGCAAGGATCCCGAGCAGCGGCTGCCGCCGGAGCGGGCCGAAGAGGATCTGCGGGTCGTCGCCGCGGGTGGCTCACCGCGCGCGGACACCACGCGGGCGGTGCCGTTCCCGCCGACGGTCGCGGGTCACCCCGAGCCCGCTCCCACGCCTCCGATGCCGTTCCCGGGCGGGTCGGCGCCGTCCGGGTCGACCGCCCCCACGACGGCCACCGGCCGGCACGGCGACCGCAGGGCCGGGCGGGTACTGGTCGCGGGCGTGATCGCGCTGGCGCTCGCTGTGGGCGGGCTGACGTACGCGCTGCTGAACAACGGGGACGGCTCCGACGGCAACGACCAGGGGGCCGGGGAGAGTACGCCCACCGCGACCAAGAGCCCGCCGCGGGACACCGCGTCGGAGAAGTCCAGTCCGTCGCCGACCCCGAGCGAGACGAAGGAGAGCAGTCCGCCGCCGCAGTCGGTGCGGGTCACCCTGGAGGGCCGGCGCACGGACTACTCGGGCACCTGTCCGCCGCCGAACGCCCAGGCGCCCGAGTTCACGGCGACGCTCACGGTGGGGCGGCTGCCGGCCGAGGTGAGCTACCGCTGGGTGACGCAGGACGGCCAAGTGCTCGACGGGGGCTGGAAGACGCTGTCGTTCCCGGAGGGCGGCGGCCGTTCGAAGCAGGACACGGTGCGGGTGACGACCGATGCGGAGACCGGCACGTTCGAGAACGAGATCGGCGTCGAGGTGCGGGAGCCGGTGCGGACGACGTCCGCGTCGGTGCCGTTCTCGGTGACGTGCGAGACGGAGACCCCGACGGACGGGGCCTCCCCTTCTCCTTCCGACACGGACTCGGGCTCGGAGCCGGATTCCGACTCGAATTCCGACTCGGACTCCGGCTGATCGGTCAGTCGTTGTTGTTCAGTACGGGCAGGTAGCCGCCCGACTGGCCGGCTGCCTTCGGGTGGTACGACTCACCGATGTTGAGCCAGCTGACGCTGTGCAGCCACGGGTCGCCGGAGCAGATCTCGTGGCCGGTGAAGGTGGTGCGGACGTCGCCGAAGGCGAAGCCGTGGTTCGCGGCGCGCTTGGCGATGGCGGTGTTGAGGTGGTCGGAGGCGTCGTTGATGGCCTTGCGCTTGGTCTCGGACAGGCCGAGGCAGGTGGCGCCGAGCTGGTAGAAGCGGGGGTAGCCGAGGACGACGACCCGGGCCGCGGGGGCCTTGGAGCGGATGGCCGAGTACACGCCGTCGAGCTTGCCGGGGAGCGTGGAGTCGACGTACGCCCGGGCGGTGTTGATGCGGGAGACGCAGGAGCTGTCGGACTGGGTCACACAGGTCGTCATGACGTCGGCGAATCCGGCGTCGTTGCCGCCGATGCTGATCGAGACGAGGGCGGTGGAGGCGCTGAGCGGGGCGAGCTGGCCCGCCAGAACATCACCCGTTCGGGCGCCCGAGCAGGCCGTGAAGTCGAAGGTCGAGGGTGAGTGGGCGGCGGCCCAGAGATAGGAGTAGGCCTTGGTGCTGCGCTTGCAGTCGCCGCTGGAGCTGATGTAGCTGCCGGCTCCGACTCCGGAGGAGTAGGAGTCACCGAGGGCCACATAGCCGCCGGTTGCGGCGAGTGAGGACGCCTGCGCCGTCGCTGCCCCGGTGAGGGCGGTGCCGACGGCGAGGAGGAGCGAGCTCACGAGGACGACAAATCGGGAACGTCTCATGGAACCTCCCTTTAGCAGGATCTCTGCCATAACCGTCGTAGCAGCTACGCGTGTTGACAGGAAGTGTCCATGCCAAGTCCTTTCGGCCTTTCGTGAATGCGCCCGGCTTGTTCACAGCGGGTCGTGTTACACGTCCACCACCTGTTGTTGCGCGTGCATGACAAATTTGTTGACGGATGCTCAACTCCCTTGTTCTACGCCGGTAGTTGGCCGACGCTTTACTCCGGCCGAGAGCGGAACGCAACGCTCCCTGGCCCGTGTGCGCGAGCACGCGCACATCCCCCACAGGGCGCGCGCCCCACCCAGGCGTGCGCCGCCTAGAGGAGGACTCCCTCGTAATGGCACAACTGCGTAGCAAGAGACTCGGGTTCGCCGCACTCACCTCGCTGGCGACCGCCGCCCTCGTGGGCGGGCTCACCGCCCTTCCCGCCCAGGCCGCACCGGCCGAGGGCCGGGTGCTCGCCGCGGACTCCCCGACCGCGATCAAGGACAGCTACCTCGTCACGCTCAAGAAGAGCGCGGGCCTGAAGGCGTCCTCGGCCGCGGGCAAGGAGCTGGTGAAGGAGTACGGCGGCTCGGTCGAGAAGACGTTCGGCAAGGCGCTGAACGGCTACTCCGCCACCCTCTCCGCGACCGAGGCCCGGCAGCTCGCCGCCGACCCGGCGGTGGCCTCCGTCGAGCAGAACCAGCGCGTCACGCTCGCCGCCACCCAGACCAGCGCCCCCTGGGGCCTGGACCGCATCGACCAGGCCTCGCTCCCGCTGTCCGGCACCTACACCTACCCGGACAGCGCGGGCAGCGGTGTGACGGTCTATGTGATCGACACCGGTGTCCGCATCACCCACCAGCAGATCAGCGGCCGTGCTTCCTACGGCTACGACGCCGTCGACGGCGACACCACCGCCTCCGACGGCAACGGCCACGGCACCCATGTGGCCACCACGATCGCGGGCTCGACCTACGGCGTCGCCAAGAAGGCGAAGGTCGTGGGCGTGCGGGTGCTGAACAACAGCGGCTCCGGCACCACGGCCGGCGTGATCGCGGGCATCGACTGGGTGACGCAGAACCACTCCGGCCCCTCGGTCGCCAACATGTCTCTGGGCGGCGGCGCCTCCGCGACCCTGGACACGGCGGTCCGCAACTCCATAGCCAGCGGCGTCACCTACGCCGTCGCCGCGGGCAACAGCAGCACCACCGCCTCCTCCTCGTCGCCGGCCCGGGTCGCCGAGGCGATCACGGTCGGGGCCACCACCAGCACCGACGCCAAGGCGAGCTACTCCAACTACGGCTCCGCCCTGGACATCTTCGCGCCCGGCTCCTCGATCACGGCCGGCTGGTACACCAGCGACACCGCGACCAACACCATCTCCGGCACCTCGATGGCGACCCCGCACGTCGCGGGCGCGGCGGCGGTCTACCTGGCGGGCCACACCTCCTCCACCCCGGCCCAGGTGGCCACGGCCCTGGCGAACGGCGCCGTCACCGGCAAGGTCACCAGCGCGGGTTCGGGCTCGCCGAACCGGCTGCTGCAGATCGTGCAGTGACCGACGCCCGCACCGGAACCTGAACATGCGTTCCCCGGAGGCCCTGATCGCCTCCGGGGAACGCATGTTTATGCGACGGGAACGTGCAACTTGCGTCACTCAAGACACCTGTCACAACGGCCAAACCAACAAAAACGTGAGAGGCCGTTCCAGGTCTTGCCATACGGGTTCAATCGTCAATACCGTCATACATCTCACCCGCATCGGTCCGTCAGTACGCGGCTCTAGGGGAGGGCTCAAGGACCGCGACGAACCGACGCGGGGCGCGGTAGGGGGGTGCCGTGCTCGGTGATCGCAACTGTCTCCGGGCCGTGCCGCGCGGTCGGCTGCCGTTTTCGCCGCCGACCAGCTTTGCCAGCTCACCCGGCGTGCCCGAAGCTCCATCTCGGCGTGCCACGGGTGAGAACCCCCCTTTCGAACCGGACTGGATCCGGACTGCCCTGGGGGGGCGGTCCACCGGACGAGAGGGACCAGACTCATGAGTTCCGTACTGCAGCCGGCCGCGGCAGACCCGTATCCGCCGACCGCCGGGAAGTACCGGCCCGTCTCCTCGCACCTGGCCATAGCGCCGCCGGTGAGCGTGGTCATCCCGGCCATGAACGAGGCGGACAACCTTCCGTACGTCTTCAAGACCCTGCCCGGCTGGATCCACGAAGTGGTCCTGGTCGACGGCAACTCCACGGACGACACCGTCCAGGTCGCCCGCGAGCTGTGGCCCGAGGTCAAGGTCGTCGAGCAGCGCGGCAAGGGCAAGGGCGACGCCCTGATCACCGGGTTCCAGGCCTGCACCGGCGACATCATCGTGATGGTCGACGCGGACGGCTCGGCGGACGGCGGGGAGATCCTGTCGTACGTCTCCGCCCTGGTCTCCGGCGCGGACTTCGCCAAGGGCTCCCGCTTCGCCAACGGCGGCGGCACCGACGACATGACCTTCATCCGCAAGCTCGGCAACTGGGCACTGTGCACGGTCGTGAACCGCAAGTTCGGCGCCCGCTACACCGACCTGTGCTACGGCTACAACGCCTTCTGGCGGCACTGCCTGGACAAGATCGACCTCGACTGCACCGGCTTCGAGGTCGAGACCCTGATGAACATCCGGGTCGTCAAGGCCGGGCTCAAGGTGCAGGAGATCCCGAGCCACGAGTACCTGCGCATCCACGGCACCAGCAACCTCAGGGCCGTGCGGGACGGTCTGCGCGTGCTGCGGGTGATCCTTCAGGAGCGCTCCAACCGCCGTGCGCTGCGCCGCCGTTCGCCCCGGTCGTCGATGCCGGCCGCGATGCGGGGAGAGGTGTCTTGAGCGGTCCCGACGTCTCCGTCGTGATCTGCGCGTACACCGAGGACCGCTGGGAGGACATCCTCGCGGCGGTCTCCTCGATCCACGCGCAGTCGCGGCCGGCCCTGGAGACGCTGCTGGTCGTCGATCACAACGAGACGCTCCGGGAGCGGCTCGCCAAGGAGTACAAGGAGTCCTCAGAGCCCGTTGCGGTGCGGGTGCTCGCCAACGCGGGCCCCCGCGGCCTGTCCGCCGGCCGCAACACCGGCATCGCCGCCGCGCGCGGCGAGGTCGTGGCCTTCCTCGACGACGACGCCGTGGCCGAGCGCGACTGGCTGCGGCACTTCGCCGAGGCGTACACCGACCCGCGGGTCATGGCGGTCGGCGGGCGCACGGTGCCGGTCTGGGCGTCGGGGCGACGGCCCGACTGGTTCCCGGAGGAGTTCGACTGGGTGGTGGGCTGCACGTACCGGGGCCTGCCGCGCGGCCGGGTGCGGGTGCGCAACGTGCTCGGCGGCAACGCCTCGTTCCGCCGCAGCGCCTTCGACGCGGCGGGCGGCTTCGCCACCGGCATCGGCCGGGACGGGGACAAACGCCCGCTGGGCTGCGAGGAGACGGAACTGTGCATCCGCCTCAGCCGCGCCCGGCCCGACGCGGTGCTGCTGATCGACGACCGGGCGGTGATCCACCACCGCGTTCCCGAAAACCGCGAGCACTTCCGCTACTTCCGCACCCGCGCCTACGCCGAGGGCCTGTCCAAGGCCCTGGTCGCCCGGAGCGTCGGCGCCGGGAAGGGACTGGAGTCGGAGCGCCGGTACGCCACGCGGGTCCTGCCCGCCGGGGTGGCCCGTGGTCTGCGGGACGCCGTGCTGGCCCGGCCGGGCGGTGCGGGACGGGCCGGCGCGATCGTGGCCGGGGTGCTGACGGCGGCGGGCGGCTACGTCGTCGGCAGCGTCCGGGCCCGCCGGGGCGGCACCACGTTCCAGGTGCCGGAGGTGGAGGTGGCGGCCCGTGAGTGACGCCCGCGTCCCGATCCTCATGTACCACGCGGTCGCGACCGACCCGAACGACGCGACCCGCGCCCTGTCGGTGACCCCGGAGGCGTTCGCCGAGCAGATGGCGGTGCTCGCCGACCGGGGCCTCAGGCCCCTCACCACGGCCGGACTGGCCGCGTGCTGGCGCTCCGGCCGGCCGCTGCCCGAGCGGCCGGTCCTCATCACCTTCGACGACGGCTACGAGGGCGTGCACCGGCACGCCCTCCCCGTGCTCGCCAAGCACGGCTTCCCGGCCACCCTGTTCGTCTCGACCGGGTGGCTCAGGGGGCCGTACGACACCGGGGGCGGCCTGGACACCATGCTGGACTGGGACCAGGTCCGCGAACTCGCGGCGGGGGGTGTCGAGATCGGCGGGCACAGCCACAGCCACCCGCAGCTCGACCAGGTCTCCGACGCCACCCTGCGGTTCGAGCTGATCCACTGCAAGGAGATCATCTCGGATCAACTGGGCGCCGTCCCCGCCTCGTTCGCCTACCCCTACGGCTACTCCAGCCGCCGGGTCCGGCAGACGGTGCGCGAGACGGGCTACGCCCAGGCCCTCGCCGTCGGCAACGGCCTCGCGCAGCGCGCGCAGGGGCCGTACGCGCTGCGGCGGGTGACGGTGCGCCGCAGTACGGGTGCCGAGGAGTTCGAGCGGGTGATCGAGGGGCGCGCGATCGCCCGTACGTTCGCCGGGGACCGTGCCCTGACCAAGGGGTACGCCGTGGTCCGCAGGGCCCGGCAGGCCCGCCGGCTGGTCTCCCGTTCCGGGGGCTGACCTGCACAGGGGCAGCGCGCCGCGTGCACCGGGAAAACGGGTGCACGCGGCGTCCCCGTGCCGGATCATGGCGGCATGTCTGGAAACCCGCACGAGGCGCTGCCGATCCGGCTCAACGTCGACGACTCCGACTCCCCGTCCGACGTCGTCGACGCGCTGTTCCTCGGCCGCTTCGCGACGGGCGAGCAGCCGTACTCCCACGCGGTGAACATCGACCGCGTGCGCTCCGGGGCGACGCTGATGCCGTCCGGCGCCCGGGTGCTGCGCGTCGCCCGGGACGACGACCGCAGCGCGACCCTCGCCGAGGGCGACGGCTGGACGCTGCTGGTCTCCCGCTGGAACCGGGGCGCCGACGTCACGGTGACGGCGACCAGCGAGGAGCTGGCGAAGAAGGTCCTCGACCAGGCCACGGACGGCGCGGCGGACGAGCCCGAACCGCAGCCGGAGAACGTCACGATGGGCTTCTGGTACGTCTCCCCGCGGCGCGGCCCGCACCGCACCACCCGCCAGATCGCGGCGGGCACCTGGGACGAGGTCAGGTCCAACTACACCGCGCCGGTGGCGGACGCCATGGACCGGCTGATGAAGACGACCCCCGAGGACATCGCGGGCCGTCTCCTGCTGCTGCACGGTCCGCCGGGCACCGGCAAGACGTCGGCGCTGCGGACGCTGGCCCGTTCCTGGCGCGACTGGTGCCAGGTGGACTGCGTCCTGGATCCCGAGCGGCTCTTCTCCGACGTCGGCTACCTCATGGACATCGCCATCGGCGAGGAGGACGCGACGGGCAAGGGCCGCTGGCGGCTGCTGCTCCTGGAGGACTGCGACGAGCTGATCCGCGGCGAGGCCAAGCACACGGCGGGCCAGGCACTGTCGAGGCTGCTGAACCTGACGGACGGACTGCTCGGCCAGGGCCGCAACGTTTTGGTCGGCGTCACCACCAACGAGGACCTGGAGCGCCTCCACCCCGCCGTGGTCCGCCCGGGGCGCTGCCTCGCCCGCATCGAGGTGGGCCCGCTGACCCGCCGGGAGGCCGTGAACTGGCTGGGCCACGAGGACGGCATCGGCCGCGAGGGCGCGACGCTGGCGGAGCTGTACGCACTGCGCCGGGGCACGTCCCCGACGTCCCTGCCGGAGCCGCGCGGCGGCGTCGACGCGGGGCTGTATCTGTAGCCGGGTCACCCGCCCGGTTCGTTCACAACCGCCTCTCACCTCCCCGTTACCCGGGCGTGCCAGGGTGTGCGCGGAGCGACGCCGAGCTCCGCATGGACCAGGGAGGCCCCCGATGGCGCACACGGCGCCCACCGTGTTCAGCGAACCCGCCCACCGCGTCGCACGGTGGGTCCTGCCCGTCGTCCTCGGTGCCGTCTACGGCAACTGGGTCGCGGTGAACCGGCGTCACGGCGGTCCGATCACCGGACCGGATGTGGCGTCGGGTGTGTGGAGCGCGCTCGCCTTCACGGCGCTCTGCGTCGCCGTGGTCCAGGTGACCCGGCGCCTCGGGCGCGACCGGCACGCCCTGCACGCCCTGCTCCGGGCCGCCTTCGCCGGCGTCGCCCTGGGCTTCCTCTACAGCCAGACCGGCGACGACATCCGGCCCGTGGTCATCACGACGCTGCTGGTCACGGCAGCCGTCTTCCTGCTGCTGTTCTACCGCTTCCACACCCGCGCCGACGCGTAGCGGGGCCCGGGGGCCGGGTCGCCGCCGCCACCCTCCAGGACACGGTGCTTTGATAGGCGTATGACCCTTTTCGTCGGCACGTCCGGGTGGCAGTACAAGGACTGGCGGGACGTCCTGTACCCGTCGGGGCTGCCGATGCGGCTCTGGCTGGAGGAGTACGCGGGGCACTTCGCCACCGTCGAGATCAACAACGCCTTCTACCGGCTGCCGGCCCGGGAGACCTTCGAGGACTGGCGGGGGCGGGTGCCCCGGGACTTCGTCGTCGCCGTCAAGGCGAGCCGCTATCTGACGCACATCAAGCGGCTCAAGGACCCCGAGGAGCCGGTGCACCGCCTGATGAGCCACGCGGCGGGCCTCGGCGACCGTCTCGGCCCGGTCCTGCTCCAGCTCCCGCCCACCCTGCGCGCCGACCCGGGCCTGCTGGACGCCTGCCTGGCCTGCTTCCCCGCCTCGACCCGGGTCGCGGTCGAGCCGCGCCACGACTCCTGGTGGAACGCGGAGGTCCGCCGTGTCCTGGAGTCCCGGCGGGCCGCCCTGTGCTGGGCCGACATCCTGGCCCGCCCGGCGACACCCCTGTGGCGCACCACCGACTGGGGCTACGTCCGTTTCCACCAGGGCCGCGCCTGGCCCTGGCCCCGCTACGGCCGCCGCTCCCTCGCCACCTGGCTCGACCGCGTCGCCACGACCTGGCCCGGCGGCGAGGACGTCTACGCGTACTTCAACAACGACCCCGGCGGCGCCGCGGTGGAGGACGCGATGGCGTTCGCACGGACGGGGAGGTCGGCGGGGCTGGAGATCACGCGGACCCCTGAGCGGCTGACGCAGCGGTCCGGTTAGGACTCCCTACTTCCCGTAAGCCGCCCGCAGGGCGTCCCGGACCGCGGCGAGCGCGACGTCCTCGCCCAGCCCGAGCCTGTTGGCCCGCTCCGCAAAGGCCTGCGCGGCCGAGGCCAGCTCGCGGTCCGCCGCCGAGCCGGCGGCGGCCACGAACGTGCCGTTGCGGCCGCGCGTCTCGATCACCCCGTCCGCCTCCAGCGCCCGGTACGCCTTGGCGACGGTGTTCGCGGCGAGTCCCAGCGACCCGGCCAGTCCCCGCACGGTCGGCAGCCGGTACCCCACCGGCAGCGCACCCGAGCGCGCCTGCTCGGAGATCCGTGCCCGCACCTGCTCGTACGGTGGGGCACTGTCGTCGATGTCGATCTTCAAGGTCACAGGCCGATTGTCGCGCACCCGGCGGAAAATGAGAGGCACCCCGGACGGGTCCGCACATAGCGTGCCTCTCCATGACCATGATCGTGCGCGACCTGCGACCCGACGTCAGAGCCGACGCAGAGGGGTTCTCCACCACCCGCCGCCTCGCCCTGCCTTACATGCTGTCCACACCCGAATCCGTGGTGCACACCCTGACGCACGCCCACCCGGACGCCCACTTCCAGCAGCTCGTCGCCGAGGAGGACGGCGAGATCATCGGCACGGCCCAGGTCAGCGTCGCCCACGAGAGCCCGGAGCCCGGCCAGGGCTCCGCCAACATCTACGTGCGCCCGGGCCACACGGGTCGCGGCGCCGGTTCACTCCTGCTGCGCACCGCCGAGGAGCGCCTGGGACGTCTGGGTGTCACCAAGCTGTTCACCTGGGTGCTGGACGAGCCGGACAACCGCGCCTTCGCCGAGCGGCACGGCTTCCGGGCCAGCCGTTCGGCCTGGTTCCTGCGGCTGGACCTGACGGCCGGCGCCCTGCCGCCCCGCCAGGACCTCCCGGCGGGCGTCGAGCTGCGCACGGCCGCCGACTTCGCGGACGACCCGCGCCCGATGTTCGAACTGGACGCGGAGACCTCGTCGGACGAACCGAGCGACATCGACGTGGAGTTCACCGACTACGAGGCCTGGCTCGAGGAGAACTGGAAGCATCCGCTCCTGAACCGCGACCTGACGACGGTCGCCGTCGTCGACGGGCGGCCGGCCGCCTTCAGCGTGGCGTACACCGACGGCGGTTCCCGCTACGCCACCGCGATGACCGGCACGGCCCGGGATTTCCGCGGCCGTGGCCTGGCGAAGCTCGCCAAGAACGACTCCCTGCACCGCGCCCGCGCCGCGGGGTACACGGAGGCGTTCACCGGCAACGACACCGGCAACGAGCCGATGATCGCCATCAACAAGTGGTTCGGCTACGAGATCTGCGCGAAGGAGGTGCGTCATGTCCGCGAACTCGGCTGAGCGGCTGCCGCAGCTGGACGTCGTGCTCGTCAAGGCGGGCCGTACGAAGATCCGTTACACCGGCGAGCTGCTGACGGACGACGGCACGCGCGTCGCGGTCCGGGCCCCGTGGGCGGGGTCCGGCGTCCGCGACTTCGGGTTCGTCCGCTTCGAACCCGGGGACGTCTTCACGGAGTACTACTGGCGCGACCGCTGGTACGCGGTGAAGGAGGTCCGCTCCGCCACGGGCGCGCTGAAGGGCTGGTACTGCGACGTCACCCGGCCCGCCCGGCGCTCCGCTGCGGAGCTGGTCGTGGAGGATCTCGACCTGGACCTGTGGCGCTCCGCCGACGGCACGGACGTACGGCGCCTGGACGAGGACGAGTTCGCCGAGAGCGGCCTCGGCGAGTCGGACCCGGAGGCGGCGCGGGCCGCCCTGGCCGCGCTCGACGAGCTGGAGTCACTGGCCCGCGGCGGCGGCTTCACCGCGCTCCTGGCCTGACGTCGGGACCTGCGCGATCACCGCGTACCGCTCGTCCGTCACCTGCCCGCCCCACAGCATCGGATCGTCCGAGAGCCGCTCCACGGACACCCGTCCGGCGATCGGGGCGAGCAGGCCGGTGAGCCGCTCGGCGGGTATGCCGACCGGCTCGACGCTTCCCCACACGCCCTCGACCAGCACGAGCCGTCCGCCCGGCCGCAGCAGCCCGCACCAGTGCCTGAGGGCGCGGCCGGGATCGGGCAGGGCCCACAGGACGTGCCGTACGAGCACGGCGTCGAAACGCTGTTCCCCCACCGGCGGTGCCGCGGCGTCACCGACGAGGAACACAGCGTCGCGCCCGGCGAGTTTCCCGCGGGCGAGCGTCACCATCGCCGGCGAGAGGTCCACGCCCGTCACCCGGTGCCCCCGCTCGGACGCGAGGAGTGACAGGCTGCCGGTGCCGCACCCGAGGTCGAGGACGTCTGCCGCCCGCCCGGGCAGCCAGCGGCGCAGCCGCCCGGCCCAGGCGCGGCGCACTTCGGGATCGCGCAGGCCGTGGTCCGGCTCCTCGTCGAAGGAGGCGGCCTCGGCGTCCCAGTCCACGTTCGTCATGGGCCCAAGAGTGACACCCGCCACTGACACCCGAATCGTGACTGCCGCCACTGACAGACCAGGAACGATGAGCAACTCTCCCCCGAAAGGTCTACCTCCGTGAGAACGCGGAACCCGGTAGACCATTGAGGAGGCAGCCATGCGCCGTGTGACCGTGCAGAAGCCCCTGAAGAAGACGGACGTCCGCCGGGTCCGCGAAGAGGCCGACGAGTGCCCCGCCGGGCGCCCCGAGGTCCGCAAGGACATCGCACGCACCTGGTGGCCGGACGCCTGAACGGCCGGTGCCGATCATGAGACGCACGCCTCAGAGCAGCCGCTTGCGGTAGTGCACGCGGTCGTAGGGCCCGTCCACGCGGCGCTCGACCCGTTCGTAGCCGTATTTCGGATAGATCTGCTGGTTCTCCCACATCAGCGCGTTCGTGTAGAGCCTGACCTCGGGCAGGCCCAGCGCACGCGCGTGTGCGTCCACGAACCGGAGCAGCCGCCGCCCCACTCCCCCACCGTGCGCGGTGGGGTGGACGGCGATGGTGTCGAGGAAGAGATGGTCCTCGAACGCCTCGACCACGACGAGGCCGGTCACGGGATCGCCCGTCACGAACACCTTGCCCGCGGCCACGTTCGCCGCGTGATCCTCCTCCATGGGCTGCGGCACCCGCCCGATGCGCTCGATGTAAGGGCGGAAGGCCGCGTCGATCACGTCCGCGACGACCGGTACGTCGACAGCCCCGGCCGGCCGGATCTCCTCGTCTGCCATGCCGCGACGGTACCTACCTGATGCCAGTCCGAACACTCCCTTAAGCGGGCCATAAGGATCTCCTCCACCCGCCCTCAGCAGGCGATTTCACGGTTCTCAGGGGCTAGCTTCGGGAGCACCCCACGGGATCCGGCCCACCCTGGCCCGGACCTGTCCCATGAAACCGTTCCGAGGAGTTCCCGCATGCCCGCACGCCGCAAGGCAGCCACCGTCGTCGCTCTCGGCGGCCTCCCGCTCGCCCTGACCGCGCTGACCGCCGCCCCGGCCTCCGCGCACGGCTCGATGGGCGACCCGGTCAGCCGCGTCTCGCAGTGCTACGCCGAGGGCCCCGAGAGCCCGAAGTCGGCCGCGTGCGAGGCCGCGGTCGCGGCGGGCGGCACCCAGGCCCTCTACGACTGGAACGGCATCCGCATCGGCGACGCGGGCGGCCGGCACCAGCAGCTCATACCGGACGGCAGGCTGTGCAGCGCGAACAACGAGCAGTTCAAGGGCCTCGACCTGGCCCGCGCCGACTGGCCGGCTACGAGCGTGCGCAGCGGCTCGCACACCTTCAAGTACCGCGTGACGGCCCCTCACAAGGGCACCTTCAAGGTCTACCTCACCAAGCCCGGTTACGACCCGGCCAAGCCGCTCGCCTGGAAGGACCTGGATCTGGCGAACCCGGTCGCGACGTCCACCGACCCGGCCGCCACCGGCGGTTTCTACACCTTCTCCGGCATCCTGCCCCAGCGCTCCGGCAAGCACCTGCTGTACGCGGTCTGGCAGCGCTCGGACAGCCCGGAGGCGTTCTACTCCTGCTCGGACGTCAGCTTCGGCGGTGACAGCACGGCGGGCGGCGCCGCTCCGGCCCCGTCCGCCTCCGCACCCAGCGAGAAGCAGATCGAGGACGGCAACGACAAGTCGACCGTCGAGCACCACGGGCACGGCGACGACGACCCCGGCACCTCGGCGGAGCCGGCCGCGGCCCCGCAGGAGAGCACGCCGGACCGGCCGAAGGCGGCCGCGCCCGCGGCCAACCGGCTCGAGGCGGCCGGTGCCACCGGGAACCTCGCCGAGACCGGCGGTGGCAGCGGCACCACGTACCTCGCGATCGGCGGCGCGGCCACGCTGGCGCTGGGCTCGTCGGCCCTGTTCCTGTCGGCCCGGCGCCGCACGGTGAGCGGCGGGCGGCACGGCGGCTGACCCTGCCGCCCCGTGACCCGGGGCCTGTCCGGCGGCTCAGGCCGGACGGGCCCCGCATCGTCGCCCTGGCCGCCGTCCGCTGCTGACACGTGTCATTCGAACGCAGAAGCACAGGTGGTGGGCCTGGCGCGCCCCGGATCGAGGGCGTTGGCCACCTCATGGAAGACGACCCGGTCCAGCAGTCCGACGGCCACGTGCTCGGACAGGTCGACGGGGCACAGGTCCTGGAGCAGGACGTTGCGCACGTCGGGCCCGGTCAGGTACTGGCCGCGCCAGGGCGTGACCACCTGGTCGTACCGGGTGGCGATGACGGTGTAGCGCACGCCGGGCACGGTGTCGCCGCCCGCGTTGAGCTTGGTGAGGAAGGCGGAGCCGGTGACCTGGTCGGCGAGGGCGGGGGTGTTCTTCGCCAACAGGTCCGCGGCGCCCGGGAAGTACGGCAGCAGGTGGGTGAACCCGCTCAGGGTGGTGCCGTGGTTGCTGGGCGCGATGCCGATCAGGGCGTTGACCCTTGCGGCTCCGCCGAGGAACTTCAGGTAGTAGCGGGGCATCATGCCGCCCTGCGAGTGCCCGACGACGTCGGTCTCGGCGGCTCCGGTGGCCGCGAGCACCTTGTCCGCGAAGTCCTTCAGCTGTCCGGCGGACTTGTCGACGGGCCCGAGGCCGTGGAAGAAGGGGACTCCCTCCAGCTGCCCGTAGTCGAGGGAGAAGACGCAGTAGCCGCGGACCTTGAGGTAGGGGGCGAGGCCCAGCCAGTTGTCCACGGAGTTTCCGAGGGTGCCGTGGACCAGGACGACGGGGCGGGGGTGGGCGGCGGACGGCTTGCAGGAGTAGTCGTTCCAGCCGGAGCTCGGGGCGCCGGCGGCCTGGGCGGTGGTGGCGGGGACGGTGAGGGCCGCGGCGGTCAGCAGCAGCGCGGCCAGGGGGCTGAGCACTCGTTTCCAGGGCAGCATCGGGTGATCTCCTTGCGGCTCAAGGGGGGTGCGACGGCACTGGGCCCTGTGATCCGGATCACGAGGATGCTGTTCACTCGTCAAGTTACGAGCGAGTAGTCAAAGTGGGAAGTTACGCGTCAGTAAAAACTTGCGACGCCGGCCGGCGCCCGGAGCCCCGGCTGACGCCCCCTCACCAGGCAGGCCGGATGGGCCCGTGCGGAGCGATCCGAAGCAACTGCTCCCCCAGCGACCGCACTTCCCGCTCCCCCAGTACATTCCCCCACTCCCGCACGGCTTCGGCGGCGGCCTCCTCCGCCGCCCGCGTACACGCCCAGCCCTGCCCGGTCAGCACGACCAGCCGGGCCCGCGCGTCCCCGGGATGCGGCCGCCGCTCGGCGTACCCCTTGCGCACCATCTCGTCGACGAGCTGACTCGCGGCCTGCTTGGTCACCCCGAGATGAGCGGCGAGGTCGGTGACCGTCGCGCCGTCCGGGGCGAGCCGGGCGAAGGCGAAACCGTGCGCGGGCCGCAGCCCTTCGAAGCCGCGAGCGATCACACCCTCGTGGATGCGCTGCGTGAGCCCGCCGACGACGGCGAGCAGGGCGGCGGACAGGGCCATGGCCTCGGAGTTCTGCACCCGTGCATTGAAACACCCTTGACGTAGTGGTCAAGTAGCCTGACTATATGGTCAAGCTACTTGACCACCTGGAGGCCGCGTGCCCATCGTCCGCTCGTCCGAAGCCGTCATCCACGAGATCCACGGCGCCCGTTTCGTCTCGTACGCCACCCCGGCCTGCGGCAGCAAGGAACTGTGCGCCTGGCGCGGCGAGATCCCGGCCGGCCTCAAGGCGCCCGCGCACACGGTCAGCCGGGAGGAGATCTTCCATCTGCTCGACGGCGAACTGCTGATCACCCTCGACGGTCGCACCGAGCGGATCGCCGCGGGCGACACGGTGATCATCAACGCCGGCACCACCCTGACCGTCGAGAACCCGACCGACCGGACCGCGTACTCCTGGGTCACCACCTCGATCGGCCTGGAGGCACAGCTGGCCGACGGCACCCGCATCGCGCCGCCGTGGGCCAACTGACGTCAGACGGGGGGATCTACGCCGCCCGCCCCCCTAGTCCCCCGGGCATCACCGCCCGCGGCCCGAACTTGGCCCGCGCGCGGTCCGCGACCTCCTCGATACGGCGGACCTTCTCGTCCACCGGGTCGAAGGTCAGCTGATGGGCGGCCCGGTCGGCGGGGTCGAGCCCCTCGGCGCGCAGGGTGATCGCCCGTACCCGGGCCCGCTGCAGTCCGAGCGCCTCGTACATGCCGTACGCGGCCCTGGTCAGCGCCGGGGAGTGCGCGGTCGGCTCGGTCAGGGTGCGGCTGCGGGTGGTGGCGGACCGGTCGGCGTAGCGCACGGTGAGGGTGAGCGTGCGGCAGACCTTCTCCAGGGCGCGCAGCCGGGCGCCGATCTCCTCGGCCGCCGACAGCAGCGCCCGGCGGTGCCGGTCGGGGTCCAGTTCGTCGCGCCCGAAGGGGCGTTCCGTCGCGAGGGACCGGGAGACGGCGTTCGGTACGACCCGGCCGCGGTCGATGCCGTTCGCCTTCTCCCGCAGCTCGCGGCCGGCCTTCGCACCGATCAGCCGCTGGAGCGTGGACAGCGGCGCGGCGGCGACCCGGCCGAGGGTGTCGAGGCCGTAGTCGCCCAGCGTGCGGGCGGTCGCGACGCCCACACCGGGCAGCGCGGCGACGGGCTTGTCCGCGAGGAACTCCGCGAGGGCGTCCGGTTCGCCGGACACCGCACACGTCACCCCGGGCACGGCGTCGCGCAGCGCCATCCTGGCCAGCATCGGGCCGGGCCCGGCCCCGATCACGCAGTCGACTCCGTGGAGCGCGAGCGACCGCACCCGGATCACCGAGGCCAGTTCGACGGCGTCCCGCCGGAAGTACCGCTCGGCGCCGCGCAGGTCCGCCAGCGCCCCGTCCGGCGGCAGGGCCTGGACGACGGGGGTGAACTCCTCGAGTACCCCGAGCAGGTGGGGCAGGTCGGCCTCGCTCGTCGGAGGCAGCTGGAAACGTACACAGAGGATGGTCATCCCGCACTCCCCGGACTCTGGTGCCACAACTTCCTTCCGGCCGCCGCGGGCCCTTCCCCCGCGGGACGCAGATCGGCCCAGGGGTGCATCTCGTACCCCGTGGCCATGCGGATCTTCCGCTGCTCCATCGGGTCCTGGGCCGCGGAGCCCGTCGGCGCGGGCGCCCCTTCCGAGCCGGCGAGCCGCCGGCGCACAGCCCCCTCACCGCCGTCGCCGGAACCACCGGAATCACCGCCACCGGCCAGCCGGGCCGCGACTCCCTCCAGCCCCTCCTCCCGGCGCACTTCCAGCAGGTCCGCGAGGTTCCAGGCGGCGGCGCCCACCACGCTGAGGCTGCGCGGGCCGCGCCGCTGCACCACCCCGCGCACCAGCAGCAGCCAGGAGTGGAAGACGGTGTGGGCGCAGGCGTCGTGGGAGTCGTCGAAGAAGGCGAGGTCGACCAGGCCCGTGCCGTCGTCCAGGGTGGAGAAGATGACGCGCTTGCCGGACCGGATCGGCGGCGTCTGGGTGGCCGCCTTGGCGCCCGCGACCAGCACCGTCTCCCCGTGCCTGGCATCGCGCAGCCGCCGCGCCGACACCACGCCCAGCTCGTCGAGGAACTGCCGGTGGTCGTCCATCAGGTTGCGTGAGGCGTCCATGGACAGCACGCCCAGTTCGGCACTGAGCCGCTCCGACGAGGTGAGGTCGGGCAGCCCGGCCGGTGCGGTCTTCCGCCCCCCGGCCAGCGGCAACTGGCCCCCGCCCCCGCCCCGGGCACCCCGGTGCAGCTCGGTCAGATGCAGTTGCAGATCCCGGCGGTTGGCACCGAACGCGTCCAGCGCTCCCACCTGCGCGAGCCGCTGGGCCAGCGGACGGCTGGGCCGGCCCCGCTCCCAGAAGTCGACCAGCGAGGCGTACGGCTGCCCCTCGGCGATCCGCGCCGCCTCGGTCTCGCTGATGCCGTACACATCGGAGAGAGCCAGCCGCAGCCCCCATTTACCGGACACCAGTTCGATACGATGTGCGACTCCCGACGCGTTCACGTCCAACGGCAGCACGGGCACCCCGCGCCGCCGCGCGTCCGCCAGCAGCAGCCGCTTCGGGTACATCCCGGGGTCGTGCGTGAGCAGCCCGGCGTAAAAGGCAGCGGGATGATGCGCTTTCAGCCACGCCGACTGGTACGTCGGCACGGCGAAGGCGACCGCGTGCGCCTTGCAGAAGCCGTACGAGCCGAAGGCCTCGATGATCTCCCAGGTCCGCTGAATCGTTTCCGCGTCATATCCGTCCGCCGCCGCGTGCTGCGCGAACCACATCTTGATCCGCTCCTGAGACTCCGGATCCGACAACCCGCGCCGCACCCGGTCGGCCTCACCGCGCCCGCAGCCGGTCATGATGTCGACGATGTCGATGATCTGCTCGTGGAAGACGACGACCCCGTACGTCTCCTTCAGCGGCTCTTCCAGGTCCGGGTGCGGATAGCGGATCGGCGCCCGCCCGTGCCGGGCCTCGATGAACGGCCGCACCATGTCGGCGGCGACCGGCCCGGGCCGGAACAGCGAGATGTCGACGACGAGATCGTGGAAGCCGGCCGGCTGGAGCCGCCCGACCAGGTCCCGCTGCCCCGGCGACTCGATCTGGAAGCACCCGAGGGTCTCGGCGGACCGCACCAGCCGGTACGTCTCCGGATCCCCTGACGGCAGCCCGTCCAGATCGACCCTCACCCCCGACACCCGCTCCACTTCCTCCACCGCGTGCGCCATGGCCGACTGCATCCGCACGCCCAGCACATCGAGCTTCAGCAGCCCGAGGTCCTCGACGTCGTCCTTGTCGAACTGCGACATCGGAAAGCCCTCGCCGCTGGTCGGCATGACCGGCGTACGCGCCAGCAGCGAGGCGTCGGACAGCAGCACCCCGCACGGGTGCATGGCCACCCCGCGAGGCAGGGCGTCCAGCCCCTCGACCAGTTCCCACAGCCTCCCGTACTTCTCCTTCTCCCCCGCCAGCGCACGCAGCTCGGGCAGCTCCTCCAGTGCCGCACGGGCATCCCGCGCCCGAATATGGGGAAAGGACTTGGCGACCCGGTCGATCTCGGCCGGGTCCATGGACAGGGCGGCCCCCACATCCCGTATCGCATGCCGCACGCGATACGTCTCCGGCATCGCGACCGTCGCGACCCGCTCGGCGCCGAACCGGTCGATGATCGCGCGGTAGACCTCCAGCCGCCGCGCGGACTCCACGTCGATGTCGATGTCGGGCAGCACGACCCGCTCCTTCGACAGGAACCGCTCCATCAGCAGCCGGTGCTCGATCGGATCGGCATGCGCGATGCCGAGCAGATGGTTGACGAGCGACCCGGCCCCGGACCCCCGGGCGGCGACCCGGACGCCCATCTCCCGTACGTCGTCGACCACTTGGGCAACGGTCAAAAAATAAGAAGCGAAGCCGTGGTGGGCGATGATGTCCAGCTCGTGGTGCATCCGCTCCCAGTACTCCCGCCGCCGGTCGTACCCGCGCAGCACCATCCCGGCCGCCGCCCGCGAGGCCAGCGTCCGCTGGGCGGTGCGGCGTCCGGCGCCGACCAGATGCGGCTCGGGGAAGTGGACGGTACCGATCCCGAGATCGTCCTCGGGATCGACCAGGCACTCGGCGGCGGCGGCCTGCGTCTGCTCCACCAGCCGGTGAGCGGTCTCCCGCCGGAACCCCGCGGCCTCCACGATCCGCTCCGCCACACCGAACATGTCCCCGGCGCCCTTGAGCCAGGCCTCACCTGAGTCCAGCCCCTTGGCCGGGTCGATGGGCACCAGCCGCCGGGCGGCGTCCAGGACGTCGGCGACCGGCCCCAGCCCCGGGTCGGCGTACCGCACCGCGTTGGTGAGCACGGGCCGGATCCGCTGTTCGGCGGCGAAGCCGACGGTACGGGCGGCCAGCCGCAGCGACCCGGGCCCGGTACCCTCCCGGCCGTGCCAGACGGCCTCCAGCCGCAGCTGGTCGCCGTAGACGTCCCGCCAGGGCGCGAGCAGCCGCGCCGCCCGGTCGGGCCGCCCCGCGGCCAGGGCGCGCCCGACATCCGACGCGGGCCCGAGCAGCACGGTCAGCCCCTCGGCATGATTGCGCTCCCGGGGCAGCAGGGGCGTCCCCTCCCCCTCATGAGCAGCCGAGACGAGCCGGCACAGCTCCCCCCACCCCCGGGCACCGTCCCGGGCGAGAAAGGTCACGCGGGGAGCCGACTCGTCGACGAAGGCACCACCACGCACCGGAGTCCTGCGCCGCTCCCGCCGTTCGGGCTGGGCACCCGCCACAGCCAGATCGGCTCCGAACAGCGGCCGGACCCCCGCCTTCCCACAGGCCTTCGAGAACCGCACCGCACCGGCGAGCGTGTCGCGGTCGGTCAGCGCCAGGGCATCCATCCCCCGCTCGGAGGCACGCTCGGCCAGCCGCTCCGGATGCGAAGCTCCATAACGCAACGAGAATCCGGAGACGGTGTGCAGATGCGTGAACGCCGGCACACGCACCTCCCGCACTCGTGAGCCACACCAGCTCTCGAACATCTGTTCCCAACTACCGCACCCCCACCATACCCCCATCCTCGAATGTATGTGCGACATCCGTTCGGCCCCGTCCCACCTGCGGAAACACCCTCGTCCCCCCGACCGTGGAGGCATGCCGCACAGCTCGTTCCCCGCCGAGGTGAGAGACGCCGTCACCCCCAGGGCCACCCTGCTCATCGTCGGCGTGATCGCGCTCCAGCTGCTGTTCATCGCCTCCTACGTCGGAGCGCTGCACGACCCGAAGCCCAAGGACGTCCCCATCGGCCTGGTCGCCCCCCGGGCCGCGGCCGACCAGGCGCTCACCCGGCTGGAACGCCTCCCCGGCACCCCCCTGGACCCCCGCGCCCTGCCCGACGAGGCAACGGCCCGGACCCAGCTCACCCACCGCGACATCGACGCGGCCCTGATCATCGACCCCAGGGGCAGCACCGACACCCTCCTGGTCGCCTCCGGGGGCGGCAGGGTCCTCTCCACCACACTGACGACCCTGGTCACCACCCTCGAGAAGTCCGAGCGGCGCACCATCCGGACGATCGACGTGATCCCGTCCGCGCCCCACGACCCCAACGGACTCTCGTCCTTCTACCTGGTGATCGGCTGGTGCGTGGGCGGCTACCTGGGCGCCGCGGCCCTGGCCATCAGCGCCGGGGCGAAACCCTCCGACCCCACCCGCGCCGCGATCCGCCTGGCCGTCATGGCCCTGGTCGCCCTCACCGGCGGTCTCGGCGGAGCCCTCATCACCGGCCCGGTCCTGGACGCCCTGCCGGGCAGCACCGCGGCCCTCTGGGGCCTGGGCACCCTGATCATCTTCGCCGTGGGCGCGGCCACCCTCGCCCTCCAGGGCGTCTTCGGCACGATCGGCATCGGCCTGGTCATCCTGCTGGTGGTCATCCTCGGCAACCCCAGCGCGGGCGGCGCCCTGCCCCCGCCCCTCCTCCCACCCTTCTGGAAGGCGATCGGCCCGGCCCTGCCCCCGGGCGCCGGCACCTGGTCGACGCGCTCCATCGCCTACTTCGACAACAACGCGATGACGACGCCACTCCTGGTCCTGACGGCGTGGGCGGTGGCAGGAGCCGCGATCACCATGGCGGCAGCCGCACTACGCAGACGCGCCAACGCGCCGCGGACGCCATGACGACCACCGTCCCGCACCCGCGTACGGCGAGAAGGGGCCGCGCCGGGGGGTGTCCGCCCGCAGCCGGTTGGCGCGTCGACGGACAGTCAGTCGGCGTGAGACCCCATCGCGCCGTTCCGAGGACGGACACCCCCCGACACGGCCCCGACCCCACCCGGCGTAGGGCGCAGGCACCGGCCCCACACCCTGCGTAAGGCGCAGGCACCCGCCCCACCACCGGTGGTACACGCAAAAGTCCCGCCCCTCGCACAAGGGGCGGGACTTCACACACTCGCGTGTCAGCCGATCTGCGTCCCGGTCGCCGACAGCGCCTCGGTCACCGGCTGGAAGAACGTCTCCCCACCGGAGGTGCAGTCACCGCTGCCACCGGACGTGAGCCCGACCGCCTTGTCACCCGAGAACAGCGACCCGCCACTGTCACCCGGCTCCGCGCACACGTCGGTCTGGATCAGCCCGTTCACGATGTCGCCGTTGCCGTAGTTCACGGTCGCGTCCAGCCCCGTGACCTTGCCCTCGTGCACCTGCGTGGTCGACCCGCTCCGGGTGACCGCCATGCCGACGGTCGCGTCCGCGGCGCCCGAGATCTTCTGGGTGGAGCCGTCGTAGAGGTTCACCTCACTCGGGTGAGCGACCTCCGCGGTGTACTTGACCAGCCCGTAGTCGTTGTCCGGGAAGCTGGAGTCCGCGTTGGTGCCGATCTCCTTGCCGCTGGTGTCCGACCACGTGGAGATGCCCTCGGTGCAGTGCCCGGCGGTCAGGAAGAACGGCTCACCGCCCTTGACGACGTTGAAGCCCAGCGAGCAGCGCCCGCTGCCACCGGTGATCGCGTCGCCACCGGCGATGAAGGGCTTGTACTCCCCCTTCGACCGCTTGAGTTCGGCCTTCGCCCCGAGCCCGTCCACGACCTTCGTCAGCGTCGCCCACTCGGCCTTGGAGACCGTGCGGTCGGCGGTCACGACGACCTTGTTCGTCGTCGGGTCGGTCACCCAGGCCGTGCCCGGGATCGTCGCGTCCTGCTTCAGCGTGCTGCGGGCGCTCTTGAGTTCGGCGAGGGAGTTCGCCACGACTCTCGCCTTGGCCCCGGCCTTCTCGACGGCCTGCGCGGCGGCTTCGTCGAGCACGTTCACCACGAGGCTCTTGCTCTTGGTGTCGTAGTACGTCCCGGCCGCGTCGCCGCCCAGGTCCTCGGCCAGCGTCGAGGCGAGCTTTCCGGCCGCCGTGACCGACAGGGTCCGGGGTGCGGACGCCTCGGGGGTCTCACTGGCGTTCGCGGTCTGGAACGTCACTCCCGCGGCGACCAGCGCGGCGATGCCCGCGCCTGCCACGGCTGCACGCCGCTTGGGTATGCGTCGGTGCTTCAACTTCTGTCCTCCTGTGGGGGGTCGGCACGAGAGGTTGTGGGGACCTCACGAGCCGGAAGGCTTCGTTGACGAGCGCCCACTATTCCGAGGACAACGGGGAGCACACAAGGGTGAGTTCGAGACGCGCGTAGACAGCGCTTCGCACGCCCTCTCATTTTGACCGTCCACGATCAAAACGGACCCAACTCCTGCGCGTTCACACTGCAAACATTACGCGTGAGTAATGTGCGCCCACTCTGCGAGGTCTGCCCATGGCTGAATTCCGCCCCCACGGCGCCCGGTTCCGGAGGGGAGCCCGCACAGCGGGAAGCCCCCGCACGCGATGCGTGCGGGGGCCGTGAAGTGCCGCGAACTGCCGCCGGGGGCCTAGTAGACGCTGACGCCGTAGGCGCTCAGGGCCTCCGTGACGGGCTGGAAGAACGTCGTGCCACCGGAGGAGCAGTTGCCGCTGCCGCCGGAGGTCAGACCGTACGCCGTGCCGTTGCTGCCGTAGAGCGCACCGCCGGAGTCACCGGGCTCGGCGCAGACGGTGGTCTGGATCAGGCCGGAGACGATGTCCCCGCCGCCGTAGTTGACGGTGGCGTTGAGGGCGGTGACACGGCCGCTGTGCGTACCGGTCGTGGAGCCGTCGCGGATGACGGTGGTGCCCACGCTCGGGGTGGCCGCGCGCGTGATGTCCACGCCGTTCGCGGTGCCGGGGCGGCTGACGGACCCGCTGTAGCGCACGAGGCCGTAGTCGTTGCCCGGGAAGCTGGAGCCGGCGGTCGAGCCGATGACCGTGGTGCGGCCGGAGTTGGAGTACCAGGTGCCCGCGCCGTCGGTGCAGTGACCGGCGGTCAGGAAGTACTCGGTGCCGTTGCTGGCACGGACGTTGAAGCCGAGGGAGCAGCGCCAGCTACTCGCATAGATGGCGTCGCCGCCCTGGATGAGCTTGTTGAACTTGCCGGCGACGCGCTTGACCGTGAGCGCGTCGGCGTTGCCGCCGGCCTGCTGCTTGATCTTCGCTATCTCGGCCTGCGTGACCGTGCTGTCCACGGTCAGGAGCACGCGGTTGGTCTTGCTGTCGACAGCCCAGGCGGTGCCCGGGATGTCGGCCTTCAGCAACGAGCCGCTGGCGCTCTTGAGCTCCGCGGCGCTGAAGGTGGTGGGGGTGTCGGATGCGTTCGCGCTGGGGATCGCGATCGCTGCGGCGGCAACGAGGCCGGTGGAAACGGCGATCAGCCGGGTCCGTCTCGAAATGCCACTGCGGGGGGTGGTGCGCTTGATCCTCACTTTTCGTTCCTCCACAAAGGAAGTAGGGGGCCGTCGTGGGGTTTCGGGCCCGTGAGGCGCAGCCTGGAGCCGGCAGTTCGGATTCCGAACACGCCGTGCCCCTGACAAGCGCTGAGGGGGAGTATTCGGCCGAACGGCCGGTCGGCGCAAGAGTGCCTTTCGGACTTCAACCTTCGAGAGATCTCCACGAAGCCGCCCAGCGGCCGGGCTGAGGCCGCGGAACGCCCGGCGCGCGGCGGACTCCGGATGGAAGTCCCGTACGCCCCACGCCCCCTCGCGCACCAGCACGACCAGCCGCCGCTCGCCGTACGCCGCCCGGGCCCTGTTCGCGGAGCCCGGGCGGCCGCGAGCCGCCGCACCTCACCGCCGAAGGGCTCCTGGGGCGCCCCCAGGCCGTTCAGGCACCGGGGAGCGTGCCGGTGAGCGCGAGGGGCCCGTACGGCGCCGACACGGGGCGGGTCAGCAGTCGCAGCAGCAGTCGCACCCGTCGCAGTCGCAGTCCCGGCAGACGCCCTCGCGCTTCTTACGGGACCACGGCCCCTCGTACTCCTTGGCGCAGCACAGCTTGCAGGTGCAGCACAGCAGCCAGAACATCCCGCAGCCGGCCCAGAACCCACGCCGGCGGGGTGGCTGGGGCACCGGCGCGCGCCCGCCGAACCCGCCCCCGCCGAACCCGTCTCCCCCACCGGCGTACGGAGGTACGCCACCGCCCGCGTACGGGTCGTGCGGGGAGCCGTAGGGACCCTGCGGCGGCTGTCCGTGGGGTCCCTGCTGTCCGTCGGGTCCGCCGCCCTGGTGGGAGGCGCACACCGGCACCGTGCCGAACACCCGGTCCACCGAGCGCCGCAGTTCGTGCACGAGCAGCAGATGCACGAGCTGCGCGTCGGCGAACTCGGCGTCGCGCAGCGCGAGCCGAACGCCGTGCACCGCGTCGTCGGCGAGCCGGCGGACCTCCGCGAGGGAGGTGCCGGTCGCGGCGATCGGGTTCCAGGCGCCTGACGCGGCGTCAACGTGCCGGTCCTCCACGGCGTCCAGCAGGTGCGCGAGGCGCCCGAAGAGCCGTCCGGCCTCGGCGAGCGGCCCGGCGTTGCGCGGCCGGCCCGCGAGGACCGCCGTGTGCGCGAAGGCGGCGGCGGTCGCGGTCTCGGTCGGTTCGGTGACCGTCAGGAGCGGCGTCCCCGGCCCGGCCAGCGCCTCGATCCCCGCCTGCCGGTCCACGGCGTCGACCAGGAGGGATGTGTCGAATCCCACGGCGGTGCCGCTCCGGGCGCCGGCCGTGCCCCAGCTCGCGGCGACCCGGCGCGCGGCACGCGCCACCGGCCTGCGGGCCAACAGCCCGTCACCGTCGGTGACGTGGTCGCGCGTCTTCGCCGAGGCCAGCACCAAGGAGACGGCGGCCGCGAGCCGGGCTCCCTCGCCGTGCGCGACGGAGGCGGTGCGCATGCCGCGCAGCGGGCACGGTCCGGCCGTACGCCGGCCGGACCCGTCACTCTCCGTCTGGGCCTCCGTCAAAACCGATATGAGCAGTGCGTCATAGTTCGTCACTATCCGCGCGAACTGTCCATGGTCACCGCGAAGCGCGAGGCAGAGCCCGCACAAATGCGCCATCCACTGGCTTGTGAGCTTCTCACCGAGCCGGTGCCTGCAGGGCCTGACGATTCCGAACACAACGCTCCCCCGAGCTTCGTAACGACGTTGAGCTGCGGCATCGTATCGGCCCCGGCATTCACCCGTACGCCCCGGCGTCACCCGTACGCCGAGAAGAATCATATTTCACTCACAGTCAGCAGCCGTTTGGGAAACGGCCCTTGGGACACACGGACTCTCGACGGATTCGCTGTGCACCAGTACCGTCACAAACCCCCCGTGCGGCGTCTATCCACTTGGCGCGCCATCCGCATCATGGACGACCATAGGGATGCGGAAAGCAGAAAGACCGCTGTGAGAGGAGGCGTCCATGGGATCGGTACGCAAGGCAAGTGCCTGGCTTGGCCTCGTCGACGACAACGAAGACGAGCGTTACTACGACGACGACGACTACTCCGACGGGAACGAGCCCGGGGAGGCCTGGGTCACCGATCCGCGCGTCAAGGTGGCCTCGGACGTCGCCGAGGAGAAGGGCCGCCGCATCGGCACGGTGACCCCGGACAGCTTCCGGGACGCGCGCGCCATCGGCGAGCTGTTCCGCGAGGGCGTGCCGGTCATCATGAACCTCACGGCCATGGAGGCGTCCGACGCCAAGCGCGTGGTCGACTTCGCGGCCGGGCTGATCTTCGGCCTGCGCGGTTCGATCGAGAGAGTGTCGACCCGCGTGTTCCTGCTGACCCCCGCCAACACGGAGATCGTCAACGGCGACCCGGCCGGGCACCGGACGGACGGCTTCTTCAACCAGAGCTGAGGCAGGGCCGCTCACCGGCCCTGCCCCCGCGCGGGGTTACCGGACCGGCCTACCGGAAGGCATCGAGTCCGGTGAGTGCCTTGCCCAGTACGAGCTGGTGCATTTCGACGGTGCCCTCGTAGGTGAGCACCGACTCGAGGTTGGTCGCGTGCCGCATCACGGGATATTCGAGCGAGATCCCGTTGGCGCCGAGAATGGTCCGGGCCGTGCGGCAGATCTCGATCGCTTCCCGGACGTTGTTGAGCTTGCCGAAGCTGACCTGCTCGGGGCGCAGGCGGCCGGCGTCCATACGCCGCCCCAGATGATGGGCGAGCAGAATCCCCTTGTGCAGTTCCACCGCCATGTCGGCGAGTTTGGCCTGGGTGAGCTGGAAACCCCCGATGGGCCGCCCGAACTGCTCCCGTGACTTCGCGTAGTCGACCGCGGTCTCGAAACTGCTGCGGGCCGCGCCCATGGCGCCCCAGACGATTCCGTACCGGGCGTGGGACAGGCAGCCGAGGGGCCCGCGCAGGCCGGTGACCTCCGGGAGGACGGCGTCGGCGGGCAGCCTCACGTCGTCGAGCACGAGCTCGCTGGTGACCGAGGCCCTGAGGGACCACTTGTGCTTGATCTCCGGCGCGGAGAACCCGCGGCTGTCGGTGGGCACGGCGAACCCGCGGATCCCGTCCTCGGTCTGCGCCCACACGACGGCGACCCCGGCGACCGACCCGTTGGTGATCCACATCTTGCGGCCGTTGAGGATCCAGTCGGAGCCGTCGCGCTTGGCGTACGTGCGCATGGAGGCGGGGTCGGAGCCGTGATCGGGCTCGGTGAGCCCGAAGCAGCCGATGACCTCGCCGGCGGCCATACGCGGCAGCCACCGCTGTTTCTGCTCCTCGCTGCCGAAGCGGTGGATGGCGTACATGGCGAGGGAGCCCTGCACCGAGACGAGGGACCGGATCCCGGAGTCGGCGGCCTCCAGCTCGAGACAGGCCAGCCCGTACTGCACGGCGGACGCGCCGGCGCACCCGTACCCGTCCAGGGACATCCCGAGGGCACCGATGCCGCCGAGCTCCTTGGCCAGCTCCCGGATCCCCGGCAGCTCGCCCTTCTCGTACCACTCGGCGACATACGGCAGCACCCGGTCCGCGGCCCAGGCCCGCACGGTGTCCCTGATCCCGAGATCCTCGGGCTCCAGCAGGTCGTCCAGGCCGAGGGGATCGGCGGGATCGAAGGGAGGCAGCTTGGACGAACCGGACATGATCGACACCCTCCGAAACTCTTTAACTAGCACCGCTAGCCAAGACGCTACGACGCCCACCCACCCACGCACCACCCGTAGCCCCCAACTGAGACACCGAACTCACCTGGGGGCCGGGCGGGCGCCGGGGCGCGAATGTTGGGCCGGGCGCTGGTGCTGGGCGCGGCCGCCAGATGCTGACGCCGGGGGCCAGGTGCGGGGGCCGAGGGCCAGGCGCCGGCGCCGAGGGGGCGAGTGCGCGGGGGCCTGGGGCAGGCGTCCAGGGCGGGGCCCGGCGCCGCCGTCCGCCGGCGCCGGGGGCCGGTCCGCGCGCGAAGCGCATGCCGGCGCCGAGGGCGGGCTCCGCGCGCGACGCGGCGTTCGCCGCAGGCCGCCGGCGGTGCGGTACCGCCCGCAGGCGGCGCCTGCCTCTCGGCCGACCGTGTCGGGTGGCGCGTGGGTGGGCGAAGGGGCGTTACACCGAGACGCGTGACTCCGCCGCGTCCCTGGGGGCAGGCAGGTCCACCGGCCCCGACTCACACTGCATGGCCCGCGGCAACCGCAACGCCATCACCGCCCCGAGCAGCAGCAACCCCGCGCTCACCAGCAACGTCACATGCAGTCCGTGCACAAACGCATCCCGGGCGGCATGCCGCAGAGCAGCACCGGCAGACCCGCCCAGCTGCGCAGCAACCTCGTACGCCTCCCCCAGCGAATGCCCCGCAGACGCGGACGCCGACGCCGGAACGCCCGGCACGCCCGACAGCCCCGGCGTGTACGCCGCGTTCATCACCGTGCCGAGCAGCGCGATCCCGATCCCCGCCCCGAGCTGGTACGACGTCTCCCCGATCGCGGCCGCCCCACCGGCCTGGTCCTGCGGCGCCTCGCTCAGCATCGACTCGTACGCCCCGAACAGCGTCGTCTCCAGCCCGAAGCCGAGCAGCACGAACCCGCTCAGCATCAGCGCACAGTCGTCCGTCCGGCCCAGCGCCGTCAGCAGCACCACCGCGAACGCCGTGAGGCAGAACCCGGCGCACACCATCCGCCGCGGCCCGAACCGCCGCAGCATCCGCGCCCCGGCCAGTCCGGCCGCCATCGCCGCGAACGTCAGCGGCAGCAGCCGCAGCCCGGTCTCCAGCGGTGACAGCCCGAGCACCAGTTGCAGGTACTGCGCCGCGATCAGTTCCAGACCCACCAGCGCGAGCATCGCCAGCACGATGCACCCGACGGACGTGCTGAAGGCCGGCCGCGCGAACATCCTGAGGTCGACCAGCGGATACGTCCGGCGCCGCTGCCGCCGTACGAAGCCGAACAGCAGCGCTGCGCCCACCACCAGCGGCAGCACGGTGAGCAGACTGCCCATCGACTCCCCGCTGCCGAGCCGCTTCACGCCCAGCACGACACCGAACAGCCCGGCCGCCGCCATCAGCGCGCCGACCACGTCCCAGGGTCCCTTGCCGTCCCCCTTCGACTCGGGCAGCAGCAGTCGTCCCACCGGGAGGCTGACCAGCATCAACGGAATGTTGACGAGGAAGACCGAGCCCCACCAGAAGTGCTCCAGCAGAAAGCCGCCGAGCAGCGGACCGACCGCCGCGCCGACCGCGGCCACGGCGCTCCAGATGCCGATCGCGAGCGCCCGCTCGCGCCGGTCCGGGAAGACCTGCCGCAGGATCGACAGGGTTGCGGGCATGATCATCGCGCCGCCGACGCCGAGCAGCGCCCGCGCCACGATCAGTACCTGCGCGCTGTCGGCCAGAGCCGCGAGGCCGGAGGCGACACCGAACAGCGTGTATCCGAGGAGCAGGACTCTTCGGCGGCCGACGCGGTCGCCCAGCGTGCCGAACAGGATCAGCAGCGAGGCGCAGACCAGTGGGTAGACGTCGACGATCCAGAGCAGCTCTATCCCGCCGGGCCTCAGGTCCTCGGTGACGGCGGGGACCGCCACGTGCAGCACGGTGGCGTCGACGGCGACCAGCAGCAGGCTGACGCAGAGGACGACGAGAACCACCCAGCGGTTGGCACCGGCCCCGGCCGCCCTACGGCGCAGCGCAGCGGCGGCCGTGGTCGTCCCGGACATGTACGTACCTCCCAGATGTTCCCTCGCGATCGGCGGGCTCACGGGGTGGGGGACGCCCCCGCGACTCGGCCGGAGAGGAGCGGTGGTCTCCGGCCCGCGCAAACGAAAAGCGAGTGACACGTCAGCGTACGCGAGTCCCCGACGGAGACCAGTGGCGGACCTCTCACACCTCCGGCGGAACGATGTGGCGTACGCCACTTGCTCCGGTGTCGTCCACGCCCCGGCCGGCCGGGTGGTTCCGCCCCGGGTCGATAATCGGGCCCGTGACCGATCTTGAGGAGCGCGCGGCCCCGTCCCGCGCCGGGGCGCTGCGTCGAGCGGCCCCGGCGCTCGCCGGGTATGCGGCCGTCCGCGCCCTGGGCCTGCTCGCCCTGTTCCTGTGGAGCGCGGCGCGGGACAAGAGCGCGTACACCCTGCTGACCGCCCGCTGGGACGCGCTCTGGTACGTCAGGGTCGCCGAGCTGGGCTACGGCTACGAGGTCCGGCTCGCGAACGGGGACGTGCACTCGAACCTGGCGTTCTTCCCCCTGCTGCCCTGGCTGGAGCGGCTGGTGGCGGCGGTGTCGCCGCTGTCGTACGCGGACGGGGGGTTTCTCGTCAGTCTGTTCGCCTCGTTCGCCGCGGCATGGGGGATCTTCGCGGTGGCGGACCGGGTGTACGGCCGCCGGGCCGGGGTGTGCGCGGTGCTGCTGTGGGCCGTGCTTCCGGTCGGGATCGTGCAGTCGATGGCGTACAGCGAGTCCCTGTTCACGGCGCTCGCGGCGTGGTCGCTGTACGCGATGATGACCGGCCGCTGGGTGACGGCGGGCACGCTGGCCCTGCTCGCGGGGCTGACCCGTCCGGTGGGACTGGCCGTGGTGGCGGCGGTGTGGGTGGCGGCGGCGGCCTCCTTCATAGGGGACAGACGTGCTGCCGACTCCGTAGGGGACGGGCGCGCGGCCGGGCAGGGCGCCCCGCGCGCCCCGGCCGGCCCCGGGACCCGCACCCGGCGCCTCCTCGGCATGCTCCTGGCGCCCCTCGGCACCGTCGGCTACGTGCTCTGGGTCGGCCACCGCACCGGCAAGGGCCCGCTGGGCTACCTGGACGTCCAGGCCGGATGGCGCAACGGCTTCGACGGCGGATACGCCTTCGCCCGGTTCGTCGCCGAGAAGTTCACGTCGTTCCCGGCGGCTCTGGCCGGCGTGGGACTGATCCTCGGGGTGGCGTCAGTCGTCTGGCTGTATGTGACCGGAGTACGTCAGCGCCAGCCGCTGCCGCTGCTGGTCTACACCGGGGTCGTGACCGCGCTCGCCCTGTGCGCGTCGAGCTACTTCGGCTCGAAACCGCGTCTGCTGCTGCCGGCCTTCCCCCTGCTGCTGCCCTTCGCGCGATCCCTGGCCGGACTGCGTATGCGCAGGTCAGCAGTGGTGCTCGGGTCGGTGGCGGTCGCCTCTGCGGTGTACGGGGCGTTCTGGCTGAACGGCTCCGGACCGCCCTGACCCGCTGTGAGCGCAAGGGGAATTCCGTGCCATGCCCCGGTGAACGAATTCAAAAGCGCAATAAAACCCGCACCCGGAATGATCAAAGGAATTGAAGGCCACAGCGTCCGGCGATTACAGATTCGCTGGAAATAAACCTCCTCCTGAGAGGAATCCCACATCACATCGTCATCACAAAGCCGTTGATTCGCCCGGGATCTGAGCTCACTCGCTGTAACGTCGATTGGGTGCGTACCGAACCGAAGCTCACCCGTCTGGACCGGGTGTTCGCCCGGCTGGACCGTGAGCCGGAACGACCGGCCCACATCGATGTGCCGAAGATGAGCAGGCACCGCATCGTGCTCTTCGCGGCGACCCTGGCCTTCTACGGCGCGATCGTGTGGGCCGTGATCATCACGTCCTGGCTGGTCCGGCTCGACTGGCAGGTCATGTTCTTCCGCCCGTACCAGCAGTGGTCGGAGATCCACTGGTTCGTCGACTACTACGTGGTCCTCGGACAGCGCGGCCCGACCGCCGTGATGGTCGCGGCCTGGCTGGGCTGGCGTTCCTGGCGGCAGCACACCCTGCGGCCGATGCTCGCGCTCGGCGTCTCACTGCTGCTGCTGAACATCACGGTCGGCGCCGCCAAGTACGGCATGGGCCGCCTGGGACCGCACTACGCGACCACCATCGGCTCGAACGAGATGTGGCTCGGCGGCGATATATTTCCGAGCGGTCACACCGCCAACGCCGTCGTGACCTGGGGAATCCTGGCCTACCTGGCGTCCTCGGCGAGAGCGCAGCGCTGGTTGTCCGCCGTGTCCGCGGTGACCTCGCTCGGCGTCGGGATGGCGACGGTCTACCTCGGTACGCACTGGTTGAGCGATGTGCTCCTCGGCTGGACCGCCGGTCTGCTGATCCTGCTCGGCCTGCCGTGGTTCGAGCCGCTGATCGCCCGTGCCGAGGCCAGGATCTTCGATCTTCGCGACCGCTTGCTGGCCCGCAGGCGCCGCACCTCGGCCGCCCCGGTGGACCCGCCGCCCGTGGTGGTCGCGCCCCTGCCCGCCGACGACCGGGACGACGTCGGGGCCTGCTCGTCCCGGGCGCCGGCCTATCTGGCGCCGGGCCCCCACACGGCCCGCTCGGAGCGCACGCCGATCACCCCGGCCGGCAGCCGCCGCCCGCCGCACCCGGAGCGCCACCCGCGCGGTTCGACCCCGTCGGCCCGCCCGCTGACGGGCGGCTGACCACGGGCCGGTGCGCACCCCGTCCGGCAGCGCGAAGGCCCCGGCTCCACAGCGGAACCGGGGCCTTCGCCGGGTCTCAGCCCTTCCAGGCCCGCGCCACCCGACCGCCCTTGACCTCGAAATTCAGCCGGCCCACGCGGTACTCCATCGTGATGATCGCCCCCGGCGGCAGCGAGCGCACCGTCGGCCAGCCGCGCTCACGCGCGAGGCGTTCGGCCCGGCCGGCCTCCAGGCCGACATAGGTGTCCGGGCTGTCGTCGGGTTCCGTGGAAGGTGTCGGAGTCGGTGCCATGCCGCCACGCTATGCGCTGCCCGCCGACCGCGGAAGTCCGGGCCCGCGGCCCGGTCACTGTCCGCCTCCCGTCACGCTTCTGTCACAAGATCACGACAGGTGTTTCGGGAGCTGTCCGTCACACGGACGAGCGGTTCTGTACGCCTTCCGCAGGCATTCGATCGTAATTCCCGCGTGTCACATGAGCTCATGGAAAAGCCCGGCGGAAAGTGCCGGGTGAAGTGCCTCCGGGGCGCCATTCCTTTCCGGTGCCGCACCGGCCCGGCGGAGTCGGCGCGTACGGGGAAATGCATGGCTTCGGCGCGGAGAGGCCGGTACGCCCCCTGTCGGAGCGCGCGGCGACGCGAGCATCATGGCGTGAGCTCGCGGGTACGTGCGGCGCGGGCTATGGCGGGCCCGGGTGCGCGATGAGCGAAGGGGCGAGCGAGCGATGGGGACGCAGACCGTACAGGCGGTGGCGCCGCCCGCGCCGCGCAAGCGGCACGGGCGGATGGTGGTCGACTGGCTGACGACGACGGACCACAAGAAGATCGGCCATCTCTACCTGATCACGTCGTTCGTGTTCTTCATGGTCGCCGGGGTGATGGCGCTGCTGATGCGCGCCGAACTGGCCCGCCCGGGGCTCCAGATCATCGACAACACACAGTTCAACCAGGCGTTCACGATGCACGGCACGATCATGCTGCTGCTGTTCGCGACGCCGACCTTCGCGGGCTTCGCCAACGAGCTGATGCCGCTGCAGATCGGCGCGCCCGACGTCGCCTTCCCACGGCTGAACATGCTCTCGTACTGGCTGTTCCTGTTCGGCGGGCTGATCGTGCTCGGCTCGCTGCTGGTGCCGTCCGGGCCGGCGGACTTCGGCTGGACCGCCTACGCCCCGCTCAACAGCGCGGAGCGCACGCCGGGGGTCGGGGCCGACCTGTGGATCATGGGGCTGGCGCTGTCGGGCTTCGGCACGATCCTCGGCGCGGTCAACTTCATCACCACCATCATCGGGATGCGCGCGCCCGGCATGACGATGTTCCGGATGCCGATCTTCGTGTGGAACACGCTGTTCACGTCGATCCTGATCCTGATGGCGTTCCCGGTACTCGCGGCGGCGCTGCTGGTACTGGAGGCGGACCGGCGGTTCGGCTCGCAGGTCTTCGACGCGGCCAACGGCGGGGCGATCCTGTGGCAGCACCTGTTCTGGTTCTTCGGCCATCCCGAGGTGTACATCATCGCGCTGCCGTTCTTCGGGATCATCACGGAGATCATCCCCGTCTTCAGCCGCAAGCCGCTGTTCGGCTACCTGACGCTGGTCGGTGCGACGATGGCGATCACCGGTCTGTCGATGATCGTGTGGGCGCACCACATGTTCGCCACGGGCGCGGTGCTGCTGCCGTTCTTCTCCTTCATGAGCTTCCTGATCGCCGTGCCGACGGGCGTGAAGTTCTTCAACTGGGCCGGCACCATGCTCAAGGGCTCGCTGTCCTTCGAGACGCCGATGCTGTGGGCCACGGGCTTCCTGGTGACGTTCCTGTTCGGCGGGCTGACCGGGGTGATCCTGGCGTCGCCGCCGATGGACTTCCATGTGACGGACACGTACTTCGTGGTCGCGCACTTCCACTACGTCGTCTTCGGCACCGTCGTCTTCGCGATCTTCGGCGGGTTCTTCTTCTGGTGGCCGAAGTTCACGGGGAAGATGCTCGACGAACGGCTCGGCAAGATCCAGTTCTGGGCGCTCTTCGCCGGTTTCCACACCACGTTCCTGGTGCAGCACTGGCTGGGCGCCGAGGGCATGCCGCGCCGGTACGCCGACTACCTGGCGGCGGACGGGTTCACGGCGCTCAACACCGTCTCGACGATCGGCGCGTTCCTGCTCGGCATGTCGACGCTGCCGTTCCTCTACAACGTGTGGAAGACCGCCAAGTACGGCGAGAAGGTCGAGGTCGACGACCCGTGGGGTTACGGCCGCTCCCTGGAGTGGGCCACCTCCTGCCCGCCACCCCGGCACAACTTCACGGCGTTGCCGCGGATCCGGTCCGAGTCGCCGGCGTTCGACCTGCACCATCCCCAGTACGCGGCGGTGACTGCGCAGCCCGAGCCAGAGCGCCATCAAGCCGGTCCCGAGTCCTCCTGATCGCGTCGATCAGCCCGTCCGGTTCCAGCACCTCGAACTCGAAGCCCAGCATCACCACGTGGATCACCATCACGTCGAGGCTCCCGGCGCCGCAGCGCAGCAGGCAGGTGTCCGGGCCCTCGGCCTCCAGCACCCCGGCGGAGGGCGAGATGTGCTCGGCCGCCTCCTCCAGGGGCACCAGGAGCCGGACGACGGCGTGAGTGGCGTACGCGCGTGTGGAGACGCCCTGGGAGACGTAGGCGGCCAGGTCCTGGGCGGGCGGGTCGCGCGGTACGAAGCGCGGGCCGTGCGGCGGCCTGGGGGTGACACGGTCCACGCGGAACGTGCGCCAGTCGTCCCGGTCGAGGTCCCAGGCGACCAGGTACCAGCGGCGCTCGGTGCACACCAGGCGGTGCGGTTCGACGGTGCGGCGGGTGGGGGTGCCGTCGTGGCCGCGGTACTCGAAGCGCAGCCGTTCGGCGTCCCGGCACAGGTGGGCGAGTTCGGTGAGCACGGCCGGGTCGACCGCGGAGGGCAGGGGGCTGCGCAGCATCGGCACGGTGACGGCGTTGAGGGCGCCCACGCGGCGGCGCAGCCGGTTCGGCAGCACCTGTTCCAGCTTGGCGAGGGCCCGTACGGAGGTTTCGCCGATGCCGTCGATGCCCTGTCCGGCGGCCGTGCGCAGGCCGACGGCCACGGCGACGGCCTCGTCGTCGTCCAGGAGCAGCGGCGGCAGTTCGGCGCCGGCGCCGAGCTGGTAGCCGCCGCCGGTGCCGGGGCTGGCGTTGACCGGGTAGCCGAGTTCGCGCAGCCGGTCGACGTCCCGGCGCAGGGTACGGGCGCTGACGCCGAGGCGGCCGGCCAGATCGGCGCCGGACCACTCGCGGTGGGCCTGGAGCAGGGACAGCAGACGCAGCAGACGGGCCGAGGTCTCCAACATGGGGCGAGTCTGCCAGGACTTGCGGACAGCCACTGTCCTCAAGGCTCGTAGGCCAGTTGCGGGACGGTGAAGCAGGTGCGGTTCATGTCCCCCTGGCCCACCCAGCCCTTGCCGTCCTGCCAGCGGGCCACCGACAGGCAGGTCCTGCTGCTCTTCGGCGGCTCGGGCAACCGTTCGAACCGGACGGGGAGCAGCAGCCCTCCGGCGGTGTAGCCCTGGCTGCGGTCCATGAAGGCGTCGACGCACGCGCGCGTGATGCCCGTCGTCGTGCAGGACTCCGCCGCGTCCGTGAACCACCGGGCGGCCGCCCACCCCTCCAGCTGCCACTGGGAGTGCGTCTTCAGCCCCGTCGTCGCCTCGCGGAACTCCCGTACGGCCGGGTGGCCGGTGTCCTCGTAGTTGCGGCTGGCGCCGGTCGCCCACAGGGCGTTGCGGCAGCGCGGGGCGTCCTGATAGGCGTCGGTGACGGTGGACGCCCAGTTCTGCACGTTGGTGACCTTGGCGGTGACGTCGGCGCCGGCCTCGTCCATGGCCTGGCAGAGGCGGGCGTTGCCGTGCCCGTCGATGGCGTCGAAGACCAGGTCGGCGCCCTGCTCCTTGAGGTCGGCGGCGACGGCGCGGAAGTTGGGCAGGGCGAAGTCGACCTGCTCGGTGACGACCTGGTAGCCCTCGGCGCGCAGGCCCCGCTCGACGAGCCGGGCGTAGGCGGCCGAGGCGGACTGGTTGTAGGACACGACGGCGGCGGTGCGGGCGCCGTGCTCGCGTTTGAAGTAGCGGTAGACCTCGGTGCCGCCGTACAGCCTGCCGTCCCAGCCGGGGGTGCCGTCGCGGGGTGCGAGGCTGCCGTAGATGCCGTAGAGGTGCGGGTAGGTGTCGTAGGCGGTGCCGATGGGCTGGCCGCCGATGTCGGGCACACGCGCGCGGGAGACACGGGAGGCGCCCGCGTAGTCCAGGGCCGTGGTGGCGACCAGCGCGACGACTTCGTCCTCCTCGACGAGTTTGTGGACGCACTCGTTGTTTCCGACGCCGCTGCCGCCGTCGTCGCAACTGCGCACCTCGACCCGGCGCCCGTCGATGCCGCCGCGCGCGTTGAGCCGGTCGAAGAAGGCCCGGGCGCCGTCGCGCGGGCCGGTGAACGCGCTGCCGCCGACCGGGCTGGTGGCGCTGGTGATGATGCCGACCCGCAGAGGGGCGGCGTCGCGGGGCGCGGGGGTGCGGTCGTCGTGCTCGAAGTCGCTCTCCGGGAGCCGGCTGCCGCAGGCCGCGCTCAGGGCGAGCAGCAGCACCGCGGCCAGTGCCTCAGCAGCCCGGAACCGGAGACGCATTGCCGCTCAGTTGGACCAGCGCGCACAGCGTCTTGGCGGACACCTTCCAGGTGCCGTCCTGCTCGACGGCGCTTCCGGAGGCGTCGGGCAGGGCGGTGGCGCCCTTCAGGGTGAGCGTGTACGTGACATCCGCCCCGGTCGCCGAGGTGAACTCGACCTCGGTGACCTTCGCCTGGACCTGGCTGCCGCGCTCGTCACCGCTGAAGGCCTGCAGGACGGGGCCCATGCGGTCGCCGTTCTCCAGGACGGCCTGCTTGTCCTCGGCCGAGGTCTTCGGGTCGAAGAACTTCTGCCAGTTCTGCCGGATCTCCGCCTCCGCCGCGGCCCGGTCCGCCGGCGCGGAGGCCGGCGCGCTCGTGGTCCGCTCCGCGGTCGGGGTGGGAGGGGTGCTCTCGCTGCCGCCGCCGCTGTCGTCGCTGCAGGCCGCCAGGGCCGGGGCGAGGACCAGGACCAAAGCGGCCGCGATCGCCGTACCCCGTCCCGCGGCTCGTGGACGCCCTGTCGCGTTCCCCCGCCTGAGGTCGCTGCCGAGAACCATCTGGCTCACCACCGGGTGTCGGTCCGGGCCATCCGCGCCCGGTGCTTTCAGGGTCAGCTTCCACAGGGCATAGTGCAAGCGATCGGCGGACTTGAACAGGCAGCCGGGCGCGCGCTCAGCCGAATGCGACGTGTGGGAGGCAGCGATGCGGACCAGCCGACTGCGGACCGTGCATCCCGTCCTGTGGGCCGGCTGGGCGGCCCTGGCCGCCGGCGCGGTGCTGTGCGTCGTCGGCTGGTACGGAGTCTCCGGCGAGCGTCACGCCGAACGGCAGCTGCCCTACCTCGCCTCCTGCAGCATTCCCGGCGCCGCGCTGATCATCGCCGGGGCGGTGCTGCTGGCCCGGGGCCGGGGTTCGATCGCCGCCGCGCGTGTGGAGGAGCTGTACGGCCTGCTGGTGGCGGCCGAGCCCGGCGAGCCGGAGGAGGCGGGGCGGGCCGCGCTCGCGCCGCTCGCGGTCAGCGGCGACCTGCTGATGGTGCCGGGCGGCACGCTGTGGCACCGCGCGGACTGCCCGCTGGTCGCGGGCAAGGCGGAGGCGGTTCCGGTGGACTCCAAGCTGGTGGCGAGCGGTGAGCTGGACCCCTGCCCGATCTGCGAGCCGGCCGAAGAAACCGACTGATGTCGTCGCTGACGTACGACCTCACCCTCGCCGGGCTCTCGGTCGGAAGCGCGGCGGCGCTGACCGGGATCGGCCTGATCGTGACGTACCGCGCGACGGGAGTGCTGAACTTCGCGCACGGCGCGATCGCGATGGTGTGCGCGTACGCGCTGCGGCAGTGCGTGGTCGAGTGGGGCTGGCCGCTGTGGCTCGGGGCGGTGGTGACACTGCTGGTGCTGGCGCCGGGGCTGGGGGTCGTACTGGAGCGGTTCGTCTTCCGTCCCCTGGCGGTCCTCGGCGGTGGCCCGGCGCAGACGCTGGTGGCGTCCATCGGGGTGTTCGTGCTGCTGGTGGGCGGGGCGGCGCTGCTGTGGGGGCAGGGGGCGCGGGACGACGCGCCGGTGCTGGTGCCGGACGAGCCGTGGGGGCAGCTGGCGGTGGTGCTGGTGCTGGCCGCCGGGGTCGCGGCGGTGACTCACCGGACGCGGTTCGGGCGGGAGTTGCGGGCCGTGGTCGACGACCGGCGGCTCGCCGTGCTGGGCGGGATCGACGCGGACCGGGTCGCGGCGGCGGGCTGGGCGTTCGGTTCGTTCACCGCGGGCCTGACCGGTGTGCTGCTGGCGCCGTACGTGCGGCTCGACCCGTACGGGCTGTCGCTGCTCGTGATGGAGGTCGTGGCGGTCGCGGTGGCCGCGCGGATGCGGAGCCTGCCGGTCGCGGTGGTGGTGGCGCTGGGCATCGGGGTGGCGCAGAGCCAGCTGACGCGACTGCACCCGTCTGGCTGGGCCGAGCCGCTGCTCCAGGCGGCGGGCACGAACCTGTTCGTCGTCGCGCTGCTGATCGCGGCACTGGTGCTGCCGGGCGCCGGGGAGCGGGACGCGCTGCCGCGCACGGCCACGGCGCGGGTGCCGACGCCGCCGGGCGCCTGGATCGTGGTGCTCGTGTTGTTCCTGCTGCCGCTGGGCCTGGCCGGCCGGGACCTGCACACCTCGGTCCAGGTACCGGCGCTGGCCGTGATCCTGCTGTCCCTGGTGGTGGTCACCGGCCGCGGCGGCCAGATCTCGCTGGGGCAGGCGGCGTACGCGGGGCTGGGCGCCCTGTTCACGGCGCTGCTGGCGGCGGGCCGCTTCCCGGGGCTGCCCGCCCTGCCGGAGCTGGCGGCCCTCGCGGTGTCGGTGGTCCTGGTGGCGCCGCTCGGCCTGCTGACGGGCTGGCCGGCGATCAGCCGCCGGGGCCTGGCGCTCGCGCTCGCGACGTTCGCGGTCGGCGTGGGGGTGAGCCGCTTCGTCTTCGCCCAGCCGTACGCCACGTCGGGCCTGTCCCTGGGCCGCCCGGCGGGCTTCGACGGGGACCGGGCGTACTACGTGCTGGAACTGCTCCTGCTGGGGGTGGCGCTGCTGGCGGCGCACGCGCTGCGCCGGGGGCGGACGGGCCGCGCCCTCGCCGCCCTGCGGGATCACGAGCGGGGCGCGCAGGCGGCGGGCGTCCCGGTGCCGTCCCTCAAGCTGCTGGCCTTCGTCGCGGGCGCCGCGCTGGCCGCGCTGGGCGGCGGCATGCTCGGCATGGGCCTGCGCGCCTTCGACGCCGCCGCCTACGACCCCGTGCGCGGCCTGCTGTGGTTCGCCGCGGTGGTGGTGCTGGGCGCCGACAGCACGCTCGGCGCCCTGGGCGCGGCGGCCCTCCTGGTCGGGCTGGACGCCGGCGCCCGCGGTGGCGTCGCGGCGGCGCTGATCGGCGTCCTGGCGATCCTGGTGGGCCGCTTCCCCGGCGGCCCGTACGAAACCCTGCGCGCAGCGGCGGAACGCCTCCGGGGGCGCCGCATCCCGGCCCTGACTGCGGTGGGCGCGCGGGCCCGCAGGAGGCTGCGCCCGGCGGAGCCGCAGGCGGCCCCCGGGGCATTGGTGCCGACCGGGGCGACGCGCGGGGCACGCAGGGCGGAGGGCGCGGGAGCGGCGGGCCGGCGCGAGCGCCGAAACGGCGAGAGCCGTCCGGAACGCAGCCCGTCGAGCCGGGCCGCCCCCCACCTGCCGACCGACAGCAGCCGCCCACCGGCCACCCGGCGCGAGCCGACCCCTGAGCCGACCCCGGCCACCCGGCCCGAGCCACCCCCAGAGCCCTCCCCGGCCACCCGGCCCGAGCCACCCCCAGAGCCAACCCCAGAACCCTCCCCGACCACCCGGCCCGAGCCACCTCCAGAGCCAACCCCAGAACCCTCCCCGACCACCCTGCGCGAACCGACCCCTGAGCCGACCCCGGCCACCCGGCCCGAGCCACCCCCAGAGCCCTCGCCGACCACCCGGCGCAAGCCAACCCCTGAGCCGACCCCCGAGCTCTCCCCGGGCCGTCGGCCGCGCGCGGCTGCGCGCAAGGGAGACGGTGCGCCGTCGCCCAAGGGCCCGACCGCCACGGCCCCGGCCGCTCCGCTCCTCAGCGCCCGCCACCTCCACGCCCACTACAACGGCTTCACCGCCCTCGACGGTGTGGATGTGGATCTCTCCCCCGGCCGGATCACCGCGGTCGTCGGGCCCAACGGGGCCGGGAAGAGCACCCTGTTCCACTGTCTGGCCGGGACGCTGCGGCCCGCGCGCGGGAGCGTGCGTCTCGGCGGGCGGGACATCACCACGCTGCCCGCCCATGCCCGCACCCGGCTCGGTGTCGCACGGACCTTCCAGCAACTGGCCGTCTTCCCCTCGCTGACCGTGGCCGAGAACGTCCGCGTCGGCGCCGAGCAGGGCCGGGTGACCGACCCGGGCGCCGTGGAGCGCACCCTCAGGCTGCTCGGGCTCGACGGACCGGTGCGCGCACGGCCCGCCGCCGGGCTGTCCACCGGGACGCTGCGCCGCGTCGAACTGGCCCGGGCCCTGGCGGGAAGCCCCCACGTCCTCCTCCTCGACGAGCCGGCCGCCGGTCTCGACACCGCCGAAGTGACCGCCATGGCCCGGCTCCTGAAGGCTCTGGCCGCCGACGGCACGGCCCTCCTCGTCGTCGAGCACGACCTGGACCTGGTGGCCGGTCTCGCCGATGTCGTGCACGTGATGACCGCGGGCCGGATCGTCGCCTCCGGCCCGCCCGGGAGCGTGCTGGAGGCCCTGGAGTCGGGGGCCGGCCGATGACGACCGTCTCCCTGCGCCACGCACGCGTGCGCTACGGCCCTCTGGAGGCCCTGCACGGCGTGACCCTCGCCGCCCCCTGCCCGGGCCTCACCGTGCTGCTCGGCCGCAACGGCTCCGGCCGCACCACCGCCCTGCGCGCCCTGGCCGGTATCGTGCCGCTGTCGGGCGGCACGATGGTGTGGGACGGAGCCGAAGTGACCGGCATACCCGCCCACGAGCGTGCCCGGCGCGGAATGTGCCTGGTCCCGGAGCGGCAGGCGGTGTTCGGCTCGCTCACCGTGCGCGAGAACCTCGATCTCGCCGCGCGCGACCACACCGTGGCCCTCGACGCCTATCCGCAGCTGCGGCCCCTGCTGGAGCGGCGCGCCGGCACGCTCTCCGGCGGCGAGCAGCGCATGCTCGCCCTCTCCCGGGCCCTGCTCGCCCGCGCGCGCGTGGTGCTCGTCGACGAGCCCGCCCAGGGCCTGGCGCCCTCGGTCGCGGCCCGGACGTACGAACTGCTGGGTTCGCTCGACGCGTGCGTGGTGGTCGCCGAGCAGCGGCTGCCGCCCGCCCTGCGGGACCGGTCCGCGATCGTCTACGAACTGCGCCGCGGGACCGTGGTGTTCGCCGGGGAGGCGAGTGAGCTCACGGGCTGACCCCGGACGCCGAGACCCCGCCCGGTCGGTCGACCGGACGGGGCCCGTGTCCCGGCGAGGGGGAGCAGCGGCTCAGAATTCGAGGCGCAGGCCGGGCACGATCACGTCGGGATCGGCGCCTATGGCGGCTTTGTTGGCGGCGTAGAGGCGCTGCCAGGTGGTTCCGTGCCGGGCGGCGACGCCGCTCAGTGTGTCGCCCTGACGGACGGTGTAGTCGCCGCGGGACGAGCCGCGGTCCGCGTGTTCCGTGGAGCGCGCCGGCGCCTTCGGCGGTTTCGCCGGGGCCGGCGCGGCGGAAGTGACCGGAGCGGCGGCGGGTGCACCGCCGCTCGCCCCGGCACGTGCCGAGCAGGTCGGCCAGGCGCCCCATCCCTGGGCGCGCTGGACCTTGGTGGCGACGGCGATCTGCTGGGACCTGCTCGCCCGGTCGGCGGTGGGCGCGTAGGCCGTGCCGCCGTAGGCGTTCCAGGTGGAGGCGGCGAACTGGAGTCCGCCGTAGTAGCCGTTGCCGGTGTTGATGTGCCAGTTGCCGCCGCTCTCGCACTGGGCGATGCGGTCCCACACTCCGCTGTCGGCCGCCGCGGCGTTTCCGGTCGCGGCGAGCAGTCCGAGGGGCGCGAGCAGTGCCGCCCCGGCGAGGACCGCTGCCGTACGAACCTGGTTCTTCCGAGCGTCGTGGCGAGTGGTATCGGCACATTCGGACATGTAGGTCCCTCTCGAAACACCCGGGATCCCCCAAGGCGGGACGCCACTCCCGCGCCATGGGGCGCGAGGGCCGCGCTCGCCCCGTCCACCGGAGCGGTGCCGTGCCCGGTTCCTGGGAACCCGGCGGCCGGTGGACGTACCCGAGCGGTGCTCGTTGCACACGGCGGAGGAATCTAGGGAGGTCGACGGGCGACATCAACCAGTCACCCGTCCGGGCAGGCCAGTTCCCCGATACCTGGGGTAACGACATTTTCCGGACACCCACTTCATTCGCGGATTTCCGGATTTGTCGACCACCTTCCCTCGGGATCTGTGACCCACTTCACTCCCCCAACACCCGCTACGTGTCAGCGAGTTGACGGTGAGTGCGCGATTCCGCGCCGAGCGTGACCCTGCGCGCTGGTTGGTTCGATTCCGTTCGCCCTGGGGCGTGACTCCCGCCACAGATCGCCCGTTGTCTTCTTCATGAGCCGGGACCTACCCGGACCACGGGCCGGGAGCCACCCGGCTTTGCCACGCACCGCATCCCCGAGGGAGCCACCCGTGCCGCGCATGCTCGACGTCAGCGACGAGGTACGCGCCGAGATCGGCGACGAAGAAGCCGACCGCCTGCTCGCCGGAGAGACCGCCCCGGGCAGTTACGACTGCACGTCCTGCCGCACTCCGGGCGACTCCGCGCAGGAGCGCACCAGCACCGTCCTGTTCATCGGGGACGAGACCGCCGTCCTCGCCTTCGCCCACGCCGGCTGCCTGCCCTCGCAGGTCGTGCAGGTCACCGAGGAGCAGCTGCGGGGCGCCGTGAAGTCCATCACGGGCGACACCGTCGACCTGGAGCCCGACAAGGTGGTGCCCGAGCCGGCGGTGCTCGGTGTGACCAGCGGGCTCGTCCTGATCGGCGGGGAGCTGCACCCGGCCCTGGTGGTGGAGCCGACCGGACCCGTCGCCCGGCCCGGCACGACCGGCGGCGGCGACGACTTCCTGCCGCTGCTCATCGAGCAGGGCTTCATGCCGCTGACGGAGCTGTCGGCCGTGCCGCCGGTGCTGCACGGCTGGTCGGTGCTGCTCGCCGTGGGCCAGCTGCACGCGGTGCTCCAGCCGGGCAGCAACGGCGGCCAGCCGGTGGCCTGGTGGCAGGCGCACCAGCCACTCCAGGTGACCGAGGGCTGGCGCGCGGCCGCCAACAAGCACCAGCAGGTGCTGATGTTCGCCGCGCCCGTCGGCTCGATCGGCCGCCAGCCGCGCGAGGACCTGCTGCGCGACGCGCTGGACAAGGCGGCGGCGAACGGAAAGCTGGTCGCCTCGGCGCTGCCGCTGGCCGGCACCTGAGCCGCGCGTCACCCGCGCACGCCGTACACCTACGAAAGCCGTACCCGGACCGCATCCCTTGACCCGCGGGGTCGTTTGGACATACGTGCACGCATACGACGTTCCCCGCCGCCAGTCCTTCTCGCCGATCCCGTCCGCGCGATCGGCTCAGGACTCCCAGGGCGGCCCATCGGCCACGCCGATCTACGACGCGCTCTACGCCGAGTACGTCAAGTCCTTCCGCGCACTGCCCGGCGACCGCAGCGGCGAGGAGAAGCTGGGCTTCACCGCCTTCGGGAACAACCCGCACGGTTCGGGCTCGTACGGGGGGACGTACGGCAGCTCGTACGGTGCCTACAGCGCGGGCGCCCAGAGCGCCCGCCATGCCGCCGGGCAGCCGCAGTGGCAGCGCGTCGGGACCGTCGGATCGCACAGCACGGGGATGCACTACGTCCCGGCCGCGCTGCCGCCGGGACGGCGCGGCGGCGCCTGAGCGAGCACCGGACACCGGAAAAGGGCGGCCCGTGGGGCCGCCCTTTTCCGGTGCCGCGCGTTACTTCTTCTTGCCGCGCTTCTCGCGCACCCGCACGGAGATGTGGATCGGCGTCCCGTCGAAGCTGAACTCCTCGCGCAGGCGGCGCTCGATGAAGCGCCGGTAGCCCGCCTCGATGAAACCGGAGGCGAACAGCACGAACCGCGGCGGCCTGGTGCCCGCCTGCGTGCCGAACAGGATGCGCGGCTGCTTGCCGCCCCGGACCGGGTGCGGGTGGGCGGCGACCAGCTCACCGAGGAAGGCGTTCAGCCTGCCCGTCGGGACCCGGGTCTCCCAGCCCGCCAGGGCCGTCTCGATCGCCGGGACCAGCTTCTCCATGTGCCGCCCGGTGCGCGCCGAGACGTTCACCCGCGGCGCCCATGACACCTGGCCGAGCTCGGTCTCGATCTCCCGCTCCAGGTAGTAGCGGCGCTCCTCGTCGAGGGTGTCCCACTTGTTGAACGCGAGGACGATCGCGCGGCCCGCCTCGACGGCCATGGTGACGATCCGCTGGTCCTGCACCGAGATGGACTCGGAGCCGTCGATCAGGATGACGGCGACCTCCGCCTTCTCTACGGCGGCGGCGGTGCGCAGCGAGGCGTAGTAGTCGGCGCCCTGCTGGAGGTGGACGCGCTTGCGGATGCCCGCCGTGTCGACGAACTTCCAGGTGACGCCGCCGAGTTCGATCAGCTCGTCGACCGGGTCACGGGTGGTGCCCGCCAGCTCGTTGACGACGACGCGCTCCTCGCCCGCCACCTTGTTCAGCAGGGACGACTTGCCGACGTTCGGGCGCCCGATCAGGGCGATGCGGCGCGGGCCGCCGATACCGGCCCCGCCGAAGGTCTGGAGCGGCGCTTCCGGCAGCACCTCGAGGACCTGGTCGAGCATGTCGCCGGTGCCCCGGCCGTGCAGCGCGGAGACCGGGTGCGGCTCCCCCAGGCCCAGCGCCCACAGGTAGGCCGCGTCGGCCTCGCCGCTCGGGCCGTCCACCTTGTTGGCGCACAGCACGACCGGCTTGCCGGCCTTGCGCAGCAGCCGGACGACGGCCTCGTCGGTGTCGGTGGCGCCCACCTTGGCGTCGACGACGAAGACGACCGCGTCGGCGGCCTCGATGGCGTACTCGGCCTGGGCCGCCACGGAGGCGTCGATGCCGAGGACGTCCTGCTCCCAGCCGCCGGTGTCGACGACCTTGAAGCGGCGGCCCGCCCACTCGGCCTCGTAGGTGACACGGTCGCGGGTGACTCCGGGCTTGTCCTCGACGACGGCCTCACGGCGCCCGATGATGCGGTTCACCAGAGTCGACTTGCCGACGTTGGGGCGGCCGACGACGGCGAGCACGGGCAGCGGGCCGTGCCCCGCCTCCTCAAGGGCGCCCTCGACGTCCTCGAGGGCGAAGCCCTCCTCCGCGGCGAGCTCCATGAACTCCGCGAACTCGGCGTCGCCGAGCGCCCCGTGGTCGTGCTCGTGCGCGCCCTCGGACGCGTCCGAGCCGTCGGGCTGGATGTGGTCGTTCATGAAGTCCGTACCTCGTCGTTCATCGTGGTGGTCGGTGGAGTACCCACCGTGGTGGCGGGCTGATCCACTACTCAGTGTCGTCTAGCGCCCGGTGAGGCGCCTGGCGTTTTCCAGGTGGGCCGCGAGCTGCTTCTGGATGCGCCCGGTGGCCTCGTCGAGCACCTTGCGCGTGCGGCGGCCGCTGTCGTCGCCCGCCTCGAAGGGCTCGCCGAAGACGACGTCGACGCGGGAGCGCAGCGGAGGCAGCCCCTTTATCAACCGTCCGGGCCGCTCGGAACTTCCCAGCACGGCGACCGGGACGATCGGGGCGCCGCTGCGCACCGCGAAGTACGCGAGCCCGGCACGCAGCGAGGCGAAGTCGCCCTCGCCCCGGCTGCCCTCCGGGAAGATGCCGAGCACGCCGCCGTTGTCCAGGACGCCGAGCGCCCGGGTGATCGCCGTGCGGTCGGTGGTGTCGCGGTCGACCTTCACCTGCCCGATGCCGAGCAGGAAGGGGTCCAGGGGCCCGATGAACGCTTCCTTCTTGATCAGGAAGTGCGTCGGCCGGGGCGCCACGCCCATGACCATCGGGCCGTCGATGTTGTGGCTGTGGTTGACCGCGAGGATCACGGGGCCGCTCGCGGGCACCCGCCAGGCTCCGAGTACGCGCGGCTTCCACAGCCCGTACATCAGGCCGACGCCGATGCGCCGCCCGACCTCGGCGCCCCGCGCCGAAGGCAGCTCGGTCACTTTCCGGCCCGCTTCTCCTCGACGAGGGTGACGACGCACTCGATGACCTGGGCCAGCGTGAGCTCGGTGGTGTCCACCTCGACGGCATCGTCCGCCTTGGCGAGCGGGGAGGTCTTGCGGCTGGAGTCGGCGGCGTCCCGCTTGATGAGGGCCTCGCGGGTGGAGTGGACGTCGGAGCCCTTCAGCTCGCCGCTGCGGCGGGCAGCGCGCGCCTCCGGGGAAGCGGTGAGGAAGACCTTGAGGTCGGCGTCGGGCAGCACGGTCGTGCCGATGTCCCGGCCCTCGACGACGATGCCCTGTTCCGCGGAGGCGGCGATCGAGCGCTGCAGCTCGGTGATCCGGGCGCGCACCTCGGGCACCGCGCTGACCGCGCTGACCTTGGAGGAGACCTCCTGGGTGCGGATCGGGCCGGCCACGTCCACGCCGTCGACCGTGATGGCCGGTCCCTCCGGGTCGGTGCCGGAGACGATCTCGGGCTTGCCCGCGGCGGCGGCGATGGCGGACGGGTCGTCGACGTCGATGCCGTTGCTCACCATCCACCAGGTGATCGCCCGGTACTGGGCGCCGGTGTCCAGGTAGCTCAGCCCGAGCTGGGCCGCCACGGCCTTCGAGGTGCTCGACTTGCCGGTGCCGGCGGGGCCGTCGATGGCGACAATCACTGGCGTGGCGCTTTCCACAGTGGGGACCTTCCTGAACCGGGCTCGGCGGGGTGAGGGCGCGAGTGCCCCGCACAAGGTTACTGGGTGCGGGTCACTCGTCCGGCCGCGGTGTGCGCGGCCTGCGGCAGACGGCTGCTACTGCCGGATCGCCCAGCCCCGCTCCCGCAGCGCAGCGCTCAGGACCGGGGCCGCCTTCGGCTCCACCATCAGCTGCACCAGACCGGCCTGCTGCCCCGTCGCGTGCTCGATCCGTACGTCCTCGATGTTGACGCCGGCCAGGCCCGCGTCGGCGAAGATCCGCGCCAGTTGTCCGGGCTGGTCGTCGATGAGCACGGCCACGACCTCGTAGGCCCGGGGCGCGGACCCGTGCTTGCCGGGGACGCGGACCTGTCCGGCGTTGCCGCGCCGCAGCACGTCCTCGATCCCGCCGGCGCCCTCGCGGCGCTTGTGGTCGTCGGAGGACTGCAGGGCGCGCAGGGCCCGCACGGTCTCCTCCAGGTCGGCGGCGACGTCCGTGAGCAGGTCGGCGACCGGCGCGGGGTTCGCGGAGAGGATGTCGATCCACATCCGGGGATCGGAGGCCGCGATCCGTGTCACGTCCCGGATGCCCTGCCCGCACAGCCGCACGGCTGCCTCCTCGGCGTGCTCCAGCCGCGCGGCGACCAGGCTGGAGACCAGGTGGGGCATGTGGGAGACGAGGGCGACGGCCCGGTCGTGGGCGTCGGCGTCCATCACCACGGGCACGGCACGGCAGTGCGAGACCAGTTCCAGGGCGAGGTTCAGCACTTCGGTGTCGGTGTCGCGGGTCGGGGTCAGCACCCAGGGGCGGCCCTCGAAGAGGTCCCCGGTCGCGGCGAGCGGGCCGGACTTCTCCCGGCCCGACATGGGGTGCGAGCCGATGTAGGCGGACAGGTCGAGGCCGTGTGCCTCCAGCTCGCGGCGCGGCCCGCCCTTGACGCTGGCGACGTCGAGGTAGCCGCGTCCCGCGCCGCGGCGCATGGCGTCGGTGAGCACGTCGGCCACGTGCGCGGGCGGGGCGGCGACGATCACGAGGTCGACGGGCCCGTCCGGCGCCTGGTCCGTGCCGGCGCCGAGCGCGGCCGCGGTACGGGCCTGCTCCGGGTCGGGGTCGGCGAGGTGCACGGTGACGCCCCGCTGGGACAGCGCCAGGGCGGCGGACGTGCCGATGAGGCCGGTGCCGATGACGAGTGCGGTCCTCACTGGGCGATGTCCTTGCGCAGGGTGGCCGCGGCGCCGAGGTAGACGTGGGCGATGTCGGCCCGGGTCCGGTCGGACTCGATGTGCGCGAGGACGCGGACGACGCGCGGCATGGCGCCCTCGATGTCCAGTTCCTGGGCGCAGATCAGCGGCACGTCGACGATGCCCAGCTTGCGGGCGGCTGCGGCCGGGAAGTCGCTGTGCAGGTCGGGCGTGGCCGTGAACCAGATGCTGATCAGGTCGTCGGCGGCGAGATCGTTGCGCTCGAGGATCTCCGTGAGCAGGGCTCCGACCTGCTCGTCCATGTGCCCGGCCTCGTCCCGTTCGAGTTGGACGGCGCCCCGGACCGCTCGTACCGCCACGGCGATGCTCCTTGCTGACGTGCGTGTCGCTCTACGTCCGACCAGCCTAGTCAGCCCGCACGGCCCCGGTGCGCGGTGCCCGCCCGGTGAGACGCCGGAATCGGCACGTTTGGGTAAGTTCAGTGCCAAGATGATGCAAATTCCGATTTGCTCCCCTTCGGTACTTTCGGAGTGACGACATGACCTACGAGACCACGCGCCGCACGGTTCTCCTCGCGACGGGTGCGACGGGCGCGGCGGCGCTCGTCGCGGCTTGCGGCGGCGGAGGCGACGACAACGGCTCCGCGTCGACGGGCTCCCCCACCGGCCAGGACGCGACGAGCGCCCCCGCCGGCCAGGTCCTGGCCAACATCGACGAGATCCCGGTCGGCGGCGGCAAGATCTTCAAGGACGAGGAGGTCGTGGTGACCCAGCCGGAGCAGGGTCGGTTCAAGGCCTTCTCGGCGATCTGCACCCACCAGCGCTGCACCGTGGGATCCGTCTCCGGCGGCACGATCAACTGCCCCTGCCACGGCAGCAAGTTCCAGATCGCCGACGGCGCGGTGGCCCAGGGCCCGGCGACGCGGCCACTGCCCGCCGAGCGGATCACTGTGGAGGGCAACTCGGTTCGCCTGGCGTGAGGGCCCGCGACCGGCTCCGCGGCGTCAGGCGTCCCACAGCGCCCCGAGGGTGAGCAGATCGGTCCGGTACTCGACGCGGTCGGCCCACTCGGTGGGCCAGGCCTCCGCACCCAGGTACGCGCCCGCGAACGCGCCCGCCAGGCAGGCGATCGAGTCCGAGTCGCCGGCGGTACAGGCGGCACGGCGCAGGGCCGTCAGCGGCTCGTCGACGAAGAGCAGGAAGCACAGCAGCCCGGTCGCCAGGGCCTCCTCGGCGATCCAGCCCTCGCCGGTGGCCAGACACGGGTCGGTCTCCGGCGAGACGGTGCGCACGGCGTGCCGGAGCCGTTCGAGGGCGTCCAGGCACTCGTCCCAGCCGCGTGCGATGAACCGCTCGGGACCCGGGTCCCCGGCCCGCCGCCAGAGGTCGCCGAGCCAGCGCTCGTGGTAGCGGCTGCGGTTCTCCAGGGCGTACGAGCGGAGCAGCCCGACCAGTCCGGTCGGCTCGGCGCCCTGCGCGAGCAGGCGTACGGCGTGTGCGGTGAGGTCGGAGGCGGCCAGCGCCGTCGGATGCCCGTGTGTCAGCGCCGCCTGCAACTGGGCGGCACCGGCCCGCTGTTCTTCACTCAGGCCGGACACCAGCCCCAGGGGAGCGACCCGCATATTGGCACCGCAGCCCTTGGAGTGGGTCTGACTGGCGTCCTGCCAGGGGCGGTCCGCGTGCTCCAGCAGGGCGCAGGCCCGCAGACAGGTGGCGCCCGGGGCGCGGTTGTTCTCCGGAGAACGGTTCCAGGTGATGAACTCCCGACGCACCGCCTCGGCCATCCCCTGAGGCCCGAGCACACCCCGGTCCATCGCGGCCCGTATGCCCCGCCCGAGCGCCAGTGTCATCTGGGTGTCGTCGGTGACGATCGCCGGCGTCGGAAGACTCATCTGCCGCCACGGGCCGCACTTGGCGAGAATCGAGGGGACGTCGTGGAACTCGGTCGGAAAGCCCAGCGCATCCCCGAGGGCCAGGCCCGTGAGTGCTCCGGTGGCGGCCTGCTTGTGGACGAGCGTGGTCATGCGGGGCGTCCTTCCCGGGTGGGCCGGAGGAGAGGCGGGTGGAGGGCGGTGGCGGTTCCGGCGCGGTACAGGGCGGCGGGTTTGCCGCGGCCGCCGGTCAGCCGGGCGGCGCCCGGGACGGCTTCGACGAAGCCGGACGTGGCGAGCACCTTGCGCCGGAAGTTGGGCCGGTCGAGCTCGGTGCCCCAGACGGTCTCGTAGACCTGCCGGAGCTCGCCGAGGGTGAACTCGGGCGGGCAGAAGGCGGTGGCGAGGCAGGTGTACTCGAGCTTGGCGCCGATCCGGTCGTGGGCGTCGGCCAGGATGCGGTCGTGGTCGAAGGCGAGCGGCCCTGCCGTGCCGTACGGCACCCAGCGGGCCTGCGCGGCGTCGCTGCCGCCGTGCGCCTCGGGAGCGTCGGGCAGCAGTGCGGCGAAGGCGACCGACACGACCCGCATCCGGGGGTCGCGGCCGGGCTCGCTGTACGTCCGCAGCTGCTCCAGATGCAGCCCCGAGACGTCGGACAGGGCGGTCTCCTCGGCGAGTTCACGCCGGGCCGCCGTCTCCGCGGACTCGTCCGGCTGCACGAACCCGCCGGGCAGGGCCCAGCACCCGGCGTACGGCTCCTGCCCGCGTTCGACGAGCAGGACGTGCAGCGCACCCTCCCGGAGGGTGAACACCGCGAGGTCGACGGTGACGGCGAAGGGTTCGTGGGCGTACTTGTCGTAGCCGTCCATGCACCCGCACCCCCCTTTAGAGTCGTACTGACTATAAAGGGGGGTGCAGGTGGCTCACAAGTCCTTGGAGACCCGCGGTCTCTAGAGGTCGACCTCCTGCATCAGCATCCCGACCTCCGTGTTGGACAACCGTCGCAGCCAGCCCGACTTCTGGTCGCCCAGGGTGATCGGCCCGAAGGCGACCCGGACCAGCTTGTCGACCGGGAAGCCGGCCTCCGCGAGCATCCGGCGCACGATGTGCTTGCGGCCCTCGTGGAGGGTGACCTCGACGAGGTAGTTCTTGCCGGTCTGCTGGACGACCCGGAAGTGGTCCGCGCGGGCGTAGCCGTCCTCCAGCTGGATGCCGTCCTTCAGCTGCTTGCCGAGGTCGCGCGGGATGGGTCCGACGATGTGCGCGAGGTAGGTCTTCTTCACGCCGTACTTCGGGTGGGTCAGCCGGTGGGCCAGCTCGCCGTGGTTGGTGAGCAGGATGACACCCTCGGTCTCGGTGTCGAGCCGGCCGACGTGGAAGAGCCGGGTCTCGCGGTTGGTGACGTAGTCGCCGAGGCACTGCCGGCCGTCCGGGTCCTCCATCGTCGACACGACACCGGCGGGCTTGTTCAGCGCGAAGAACTGGTAGCGCTGCGTGGCGACGGTCAGACCGTCGACCTTGATCTCGTCCTTCTCGGGGTCGACGCGCCGGCCCTGCTCCAGGACGATCTCGCCGTTGACCTCGACCCGGGCCTCCTCGATCAGCTCCTCGCAGGCACGCCGGGAGCCGAAGCCCGCGCGGGCGAGGACCTTTTGCAGCCGCTCGCCCTCCTGCTCGGCGCCGGGGAAGGTCTTCGGGAGCTTGACGTCCTTCTTCCCGGCGTACCGGTCGCGGTTGCGCTCCTCCGTGCGCGTCTCGTACTCGCGGGAGCGCGCCGGAGCCGTCCCGCCGGAGCGCTGGCCCTGCTTGGGACCGCCCTTGGCGCCACCGCGGGCCGAGGGGCCGCGGCCCGACTTCGGGCCGTCCTGCGTGGCGCCGGGGCCGACGTCGTAGCGCCGCTCCTCCGGGCGCGGCTTCTTCGGACGGCCGCTGCCCTGCTTGTCGTCGCGGTTGTTGCCGGCGCCGCGGAAGTTCCCGCGGCCACCGCCACTCCCGCCGCGGCCGCCGCTGTTGCCACCACGGCTCCCGCCGTTGTTTCCGCTGCTGTTCCTGCCGCTGCTGCTTCGCATCAATATTCCGTCTAGTCGTCTGCGTCGTCGGAACCCGGCGCATCGGGTGCGTCCGGGTCGAACGACGGAACCCCTTCCAGGGTCTCGGCCTCGATCGCCTCCGCCTCCGGGAGGAAGGGCGCGAGCTCCGGGAGCTCGTCCAGACCGCGCAGGCCCATCCGCTCCAGGAAGTAGTTCGTCGTCCTGTACAGGATCGCACCTGTTTCGGGTTCCGCGCCCGCCTCCTCTATCAGACCGCGCTGGAGGAGGGTGCGCATGACGCCGTCGCAGTTGACTCCACGGACGGCCGAGACCCGGCTGCGGCTGACCGGCTGGCGGTAGGCGACGACGGCCAGAGTCTCCAGGGCGGCCTGGGTGAGGCGGGCCTGCTGGCCGTCCAGCACGAAGCGCTCGACGGCCGGGGCGTACGCGGCCCGTGTGTAGAAGCGCCAGCCGTTCGCGACGTACCGCAGCTCGAAGCCGCGGCCCTGGACGGTGTACTCGTCGGCCAGCTCACGCAGGGCGTCCGCGATCTGGCGCCTGGGCCGCTCCAGTATCTTCGCGAGGTGCTCCTCGGTCGCGGGTTCGTCCACGACCATGAGGACGGCCTCCAGCGCCGGTTTCAGATCGAGACCGGCGACGGTACGCGGCCCGGCCGGCAGATCGGTCGTTCGCTCGCTCACGCCTTCTTCTCCTCCTTCGGCGGCTCGGGCGGCCGGTCGAACTCGTCGGTGACGGTCGGGGTCTCGTCCCCGTCCCCGCCGGTCCACCGCACCAGCAGCTCCCCGAGCGCGGCCTCCTGCTCCAGTGCGACGGCCTTCTCGCGGTACAGGTCCAGCAGGGCGAGGAACCTCGCCACGACGGTCAGGGTGTCGTCGGTGTCCGCCACGAGGGCCCGGAAGCTGGCCTCGCCGAGTTCCCTGAGCCGGGCCACGACGATCTGCGCCTGCTCCTGCACGCTGACCAGCGGGGCGTGGATGTGGTCGACGTAGACCTGCGGCTTGGGCTTGGGCTGCATGGCCTTCACGGCGAGCTTCGCGAAGCCCTCCGCGCCGATGCTGATGACGACGTCGGGCAGCAGCTCGGCATGGTGAGCTTCGAGCCCGACGGTACGGGGGTAGCGCCGGGCCTCGTCGTCGAGCCGCCCGCTGAAGATGTCGGCGATCTGCTTGTACGCGCGGTACTGCAGCAGCCGGGCGAACAACAGGTCTCGCGCTTCGAGCAGCGCGAGATCACCCTCGTCCTCCACCTCGGCGGCGGGCAGCAGCCGCGCGGCCTTCAGGTCGAGCAGCGTGGCGGCGACGACCAGGAACTCGGTCGTCTCGTCCAGGTCCCAGTCCGGCCCCATCGCCCGGATGTAGGCCATGAACTCGTCGGTCACCTTCGACAGCGCGACCTCGGTGACATCCAGCTTGTGCCGTGAGATCAACTGCAACAGCAGATCGAAGGGCCCTTCGAAGTTGGCGAGCCGGACCTTGAAGACCCCGTCGTCGGCCGCCTGGGCGTCACCGGCCGGGGGCGGGAGGACCGGGGCGGGCCCGGAAGGCTCCTCGGACGAGGTCGACGCACCCACGGACGGCGTCTCGGCCGCAGCCCCGCTCGGCTCACCCAGGACCACCGGCCCGGCCCAGTCCACAGGCGGCGCCAAGGGCTCGGCCGCCTCACCGGGCGGTGCCATGGGCCCGGCCGGGTCCGCCGGCCCGGGGGCCGCGGTCTCCAGGGATCCGGCCATCGAGGCTGCGGGCCCGGCGTTCGGGGGCGAGGAGCTCGGCTCGGCCCTCGGGGCGGCGGGCCCCGCATGCGCGACCGCCGTGCTCGCAGGCGACGCTCCGTACGGGACCGTCTCCGCCCGCGGCTCGACCGGCGGAGCTGTCCCGTCACTCTCCGCGGAGGGCCCGGGCAACTCGGCCGCCTCTGTCCCGGCCCGCTCGACCGGCAGAGCCGTGGGGTCGGCCTCCTCCCATGAGGGGGGCGTCTCGACCTCTTGCGGCTCAGCCGACGGAGCCGTCCGCGAAGCCCCCGGCCCCCGCCCCAGCGCACGCCGGCGGCCGGCCGGGCCGCCGGGAGGGGGTGGGGGAGCGTTCGAGGTCATGGCCTCCGCAGGCTACCGCTACCGCCCGCGCAGTCGTCGTACGAGGATGCTGGCGTCTCCGCGGGTCTCCAGGTCGGCGAGGACCACCGCGACCGCCTCACGGACGATGCGCCCGCGGTCGACGGCGAGGCCGTGCTCGCCGCGGAGCACCAGACGGGCGTGCTCGAGGTCCATGAGCTCCTCGGCCGACACGTACACCGTGATCTTCTCGTCGTGCCGCTCACGGCCGCTGGGGCGGCGCGAGGGGTTCCGCCCGCGCTTGCGGGGCGCGGCCCCCGCGGCACCGGCGGCAGAACCTTCCTGCGCCGTCTGCCGACGGGCGGAGCCGGAGCGCTCGGCGGCCGCGGAACGGCTGTGGGCCTCCCCGGCCTCGGCCGGGTCCGCATCCGCCGCGACATGCTCGGCTCCCTCGCCGTCACCGCCCTGCGCGGGCACCGACTGCGGTGCGTCCTCCGCGGCCGCTGCCGCCGCCGCGTCGCCCTCCCCCGCCGGAGCGGGCACCCGGGCGTCGCCGTTGGCCTGACGCCTGGGCTGGGACGACTGAAGCGCCATCCCCCCTGTCGTACGGAAGAGTTCGTCGGCCCCCGGCAGACTCACTCGGCGTGACACCGGGCGAGCACCTCCCTGGCGAGCTGGCGGTAGGCGGCGGCACCGACGGAGTTGGAGGCGTACGTGGTGATCGGCTCACCGGCGACCGTGGTCTCCGGGAAGCGGACCGTGCGCCCGATGACCGTGTGGTAGACGTGGTCGTCGAAGGCCTCCACCACCCGCGCGAGCACCTCACGGCTGTGCACCGTGCGCGAGTCGTACATCGTGGCGAGGATGCCGTCGAGCTCCAGCTCGGGGTTGAGCCGCTCCTGGACCTTCTCGATGGTCTCCGTCAACAGGGCCACCCCGCGCAGCGCGAAGAACTCGCACTCCAGCGGCACTATCACCTTGTGCGCGGCCGTCAGGGCGTTCACCGTGAGCAGGCCGAGCGAGGGCTGGCAGTCGATCACGATGAAGTCGTAGTCGGGCAGCAGCGGCTTCAGGGCGCGCTGCAGCGTCGACTCACGGGCGACCTCGGAGACCAGCTGGACCTCGGCCGCCGACAGGTCGATGTTGCTGGGCAGCAGGTCCATGTTGGGGACCGCCGTCTTCAGCAGCACCTCGTCGGCCGCCATCCCCCGCTCCATGAGCAGGTTGTAGACGGTGAGGTCGAGCTCCATCGGATTGACACCGAGTCCGACCGACAGCGCGCCCTGCGGGTCGAAGTCCACGAGCAGGACCCGGCGTCCGTACTCCGCGAGCGCGGCACCCAGGTTGATGGTCGACGTCGTCTTGCCGACGCCGCCCTTCTGGTTGCACATCGCGATGATCTTCGCGGGGCCGTGATCGGGCAGCGGGCCCGGGATCGGGAAGTACGGCAGCGGGCGCCCGGTCGGGCCGACGCGCTCCCGGCGCTGTCTGGCCGCGTCGGGCGCGAGAGTGGCCGCGTACTCGGGGTCCGGCTCGTACTCCGCGTCGGGGTCGTAGAAGTGCCCCTCGGGCAGTTCGTCGTAGTCGGCGAAGTGGTTGTGGGGCGCGCCACTTCCGTCGCCGGCCATGGCGTTCACGTGATGGCCATCCATCTTCTGGTGTGCAGTGTGAGTCGCCTGCTGACTCTGGTGGGCTGCGAAGGTGCGCACAGCGACGGAGCCGACAGCCTCGAACCCCGCGGGCCCCTGGCCCGGTGCAGGCATTCCTGGTTGACCACCCCCGGGAGTAAATGTCGACTCATTCACAAGTCGTCTTACCTCCTTGGTGACCAGGAAACTTCTAGACAGGTCAGCGTGGCACCATGCCGACGGTTGGCGACTCTATGGCGTGTCGGGCGTCCGCAGCAACACAATCCGCCGGACCCGGCCCGATGTGTCGGCAATGAAACATCCCGCTGTCAAGGGCGTACGGCCGTCGCACGGCAGGTTTCACCGGTGTGCGAATCGGTTGAAGGGTTACGTTCGAGGCGAGTTGCGCGAGAATCGCGAAGTGACCATACACACATCCGGCCGGACCTTGTCGGGCAAGGTCCGGCCGGGCGTGCGGCGTTGACGACCTGTGTTGACGTATCGCCTTTGCCGGTTGATGACTTAGCCGACTTACCGGCCGTCGCGTGCGGGTCGGCTGCTCAGCCGAGCAGCGAGGACAGCTCCACGTGTTCCACGCCGTGCGCCTCGGCGACCTCGCGGTAAACGACCTTGCCGTCATGGGTGTTGAGACCCTTGGCCAGCGCCGGGTCGCGGCGCAGCGCGTCCGCCCAGCCGTGGTTGGCCAGCTCGACGATGTACGGCAGTGTCGCGTTGGTCAGCGCGTAGGTGGAGGTGTTCGGCACGGCGCCGGGCATGTTGGCGACGCAGTAGAAGACCGAGTTGTGGACCCGGAAGGCCGGCTCGGCGTGGGTGGTCGGGCGGGAGTCCTCGAAGCAGCCGCCCTGGTCGATCGCGATGTCGACAAGAACACTTCCGGGCTTCATCCGCGAGACGAGCTCGTTGGTGACCAGCTTCGGGGCCTTGGCGCCGGGGATCAGCACCGCGCCGATGACGAGGTCGGCCTCCAGGCAGGCCTTCTCCAGCTCGAAGGCGTTCGAGACGACGGTCTGGATCTTCGTGCCGAAGATCTTGTCCGCCTCGCGGAGCTTGTTGATGTCCTTGTCGAGCAGGGTCACGTGGAAGCCCATGCCGATGGCGATCTGCGCGGCGTTCCAGCCGGAGACGCCGCCGCCGATCACGACGGCCCGGCCGGCCAGCACGCCGGGGACACCGCCGGGCAGCACACCGCGGCCGCCGTTGGCGCGCATCAGGTGGTAGGCGCCGACCTGCGGGGCGAGCCGGCCCGCGACCTCGGACATCGGGGCGAGCAGCGGCAGCGCGCGGCTGGGCAGCTCGACCGTCTCGTAGGCGATCGCCGTGGTGCCTGACTCCAGGAGGGCGTCCGTGCACTCCTTGGAGGCGGCCAGGTGCAGGTAGGTGAAGAGCGTCTGGTCCTTGCGGAGCCGGTGGTACTCCTCGGCGATGGGCTCCTTGACCTTCAGCAGCAGGTCGGCGGCGGCCCACACCTCGTCGGCGGTGTCCAGGATCTGCGCGCCGGCGGCGACGTACTCGGTGTCCAGGATCGAGGAGCCGACGCCGGCGCCGCGCTCGATGACGACCTGGTGGCCATGACGCACCAGCTCGTGCACGCCGGCGGGGGTGATGGCCACCCGGAACTCGTTGTTCTTGACCTCGCGGGGGATGCCGACCTTCACGTCGATCACGGTCCTTGGCTCAGAGGGTATGGGGGGTCTTACTAAGACATACCCGGGCGCGCACGGGCACACCGGGAGAGACCGCAGGAGAACGTGCGGCAGAGCCAGTCTAATGAAGGTGTTCTCGCTGTCTAGCCTTTCATTGCATCAATCTTCAGCTGATGCGGTACGGATTTCGCAGGCGTCCGGTTCATTTTGAAGGTTTGAGTCGTCGAGAATCCGCTCGGCGGCGCCCCGGTGCAGCCCGGCCGACGCGGGATCACCCAGGCGTTCGAGGGTGTCGGCGACCCGCAGGTGCAGGGCGGCCTGCAGCCGCGGGTCCTCGGCGCGCCGCGCCCACTCCACGGCCTCCCGGCAGGTGCGCAGCGACTCCTCGGGCCGGCCCGCGTACTCCTGGACCCGCGCCAGCTCGCTCAAGGCCCGGGCCTGGGCGGCCAGATCACCGTTCTTGCGGTGTCCGGCGATCGCCGCGCGCCAGTTCCGCAGGGCCTCGCCGTAGCGGCCCGCGAAGGTGTGGGCGGCGGCGATCCGCCCGTACAGCCGGGCGGCCTCCGCGCGCTCGCCCCGGGCGAGCCGCTCGACCAGCGCGCGCCCGAACCAGTCGGCGGCCCGGTCGAAGTCACCGAGCTCGAGGTGCGCGCCGCCTACGGATTCCATCGCGCGGCCGGTCGCATACGGGTCGTTCACCTCGCGCCCGGCGTCCAGCGCGGCCCGGTAACGCGCCAGGGCGTCGGCCGTGCGGCCGGTGCGGGCGTCGAGGTCGCCGAGGTTGAGCAGGGCGGCGGCACGTTCGCGGGGCAGGTCCCGGCGCTCGGCGACGCCGAGGACCATGCGGTGGATGTCGTAGAGGTCGGGCGCGGCGGCCTGGGTGCCGATGTGGGCCGCCATGGCCCGCACCAGCTGGGACATCAGCCGTCGGGCCAGGGTGTCCAGCTCCCCGTCGGCTACCGCGAGCCGGGCCGAGGCCAGCAGGGCGGGCCGGGTCAGACGCAGCCAGTCGGCGGCCGCCCGCGGGGTGGGAAAGCGCAGGGCGCGCGGCATGTCGAGGAGCTTCTGGCGCGCCTGGGCACTGTCGGTCTCGGTGATCGCCCGGCAGGCCTGGAGCAGCCGTACGGTCCGCTCCAGCATGCGGGCGCGGGCCAGCTGGAGCTCGGCCGGGCGTTCGTGGCGCTCGGCGAGGATCTTGAGCTGTGGGTGCAGGCAGCCGGGCACCTCGTACTGCGGCAGCGGGGAGTCCACCGCGTGCAGGAAGCCCAGCGCGACGAAGTCGTCGAGGACGGTGCGAGCGCTGCCGACCGAGCAGCCGACGAGAGCGGAGGCGGCCTGCGGGTCGACCAGTCCGGCCGGGGCGAGGGCGAGCAGGCGCAGCATCCGGGCGGCGGTCGAGGGCAGAGCGGCGTAGGCGAGCCGGAAGACCCGGGTCAGGGCGGTGCCCTCGGTGTCCTCGGCGCGCAGCTGCTTGGCGAGGTCGGAGACGGCGGCCTTGGGGCGGGCCGCGAGCCAGCCGCCCGCCAGCATCAGCGCGGCGGGCTGGCCCTGGCACTCCTCGGCGAGCCCCTCGGCGGCCCGGGGGTCGACGGTGATCCGGACCGAGCCGGTGTGCCGGGTCAGCAGTTCCACGCCCGACTTGGCGTCCAGGCCGCCCAGGGTGCAGGGGCGGACGTCGGAGATGCCGGTCAGCGGGCCGTCGGAGACCGCGACGACGAGGCAGTCCGGGGTGTCGGGCAGCAGGGCGTCGACCTGCTCGGCGTCGGCGGCGTCGTCCAGCAGGAGCAGGGCGCGGCGGTCGGCCAGGGCGGTGCGCAGGGCGTCGGCGAGGTCGTCCTCGGCTGCCCCGGCCGGCGCCTCCTCGTCCAGGGCGATGAGCAGGTCTCGGGCGGCGCGTCCGACGGGTACGGGGGTGCCGTCGGGGTCGGTCAGGCGGGCGCGCAGCACCCCGTCGGGGTAACGGTCCGCGACCTGCCGTACGAGTTCCCCGGCGAGTGCGGTGCGGCCCGAGCCGGGCCGGCCGGCGATGAGCAGCACGCGCGCGCGGGGTGGCTTGCGGCCGGCCAGGGTGTCCAGTCCGGCGCGCTCGATGTCGGCGCGCAGTTCCTTCAACTCCCGTGTGCGGCCCAGGAACTCGCTCGTCCCGCCAGCGCGCCCGGCCGGCCGCACGTCGCCTGTCTCCACGACCTGATCCGTCACGGGCCACACTCCCGTCCCACCGCACACGCGAGCCCGCCGGGACTCCGGGTCGGGCGTGCTCCAGAGCCTAGTTCACGCTCTGCAACGGCCCGGGTGGAGCACGGCGGGCGGGACGACCACTTCCCCCGATCGGATCAGCAGACGGTAGGACTGACAGCGTCAGGGGCGCGCCCCGAAGGGGCGCGGGGAACTGCGCGACCAGCCACGAGGGTGCCGCACCCGGCCGACAACACGCGCGGCACCCCTCGCGGAGCGCTACGCCTCGAACGGACGCGCCGGCCACGGCGCCTGTGCCGGACGCAAGGCGTCCAGACCGTCGCCACCGCGCGCGGCGACCAGGGACAGCACGCCCACGACGAGGCAGTTGTTGTGGAGCTCGCCGGCCAGTACGCCCCGGACGAGGTCCGCCACCGGCACCCGGTCGAGTTCCATGTCGGCCTCTTCCTCCTCGACCGCGAAGCGCTCGCCCTCGGCCTCGGACAGATCGCGCGCGAGGAAGATCCGGACGGCCTCGTCGCAGCCGCCGGGCGTGGTGTAGACGTCGGTCAGCACCCGCCAGTCCTCGGCCTTGACGTGCGCCTCCTCGTACAGCTCGCGCTGCGCTGCGTGCAGCGGGTTCTCACCGGGGACGTCGAGCAGTCCGGCCGGGATCTCCCACAGCTTGTGGCGCACGGGGTGGCGGTACTGGCGCAGGACCAGGACGCGGTCGGCCTCGTCGAGGGCCAGGACCGCCACGGAGCCCGGGTGGACCTGGTAGTCACGGCCGACCACGGTGCCGTCGGGCATGACCACGTCGTCGGTGCGGACGGAGGTCTTGTTGCCCACGAAGGGGGTCTGCGTCGCCCGGATCTCCCACTCCTGCGGGCTGTCCTTGATCGTCATGCCTGTCCTTCCACGTGCCGCACGACCTGCCGAAACGAAACCGGGGTGCACACCCTTTGAAGGGATGCACCCCGGCCACCGTACAACTGGTGTGTTACTTCGAAGTCTTCCGCTCGACCGAGGCCTTGACGAGCCCGGCGAACAGCGGATGCGGACGCGTCGGGCGCGAGCGCAGCTCCGGGTGGGCCTGCGTGGCGACCAGGTACGGGTGGACGTCACGCGGGTACTCGACGTACTCGACGAGCTTGCCGTCCGGCGAGGTGCCGGAGAACAGGATGCCCGCCTGCTTCTCCAGTTCGGCGCGGTAGGCGTTGTTCACCTCGTAGCGGTGCCGGTGGCGCTCCTCGACGTACTCCTTGCCGTCGTACACCTCGCGCACGATCGAGCCCTCGGCCAGCTTGGCCGGGTACATGCCGAGCCGCATGGTGCCGCCCATGTCACCCTCACCGGCGACGATGTCGAGCTGCTCGGCCATGGTGGAGATGACCGGGTGGGAGGTGGCCGGGTCGAACTCGGTGGAGTTGGCGTCGGTGATGTCCGCGAGGTTGCGCGCGGCCTCGATCACGATGCACTGCAGGCCGAGGCAGAGGCCGAGCAGCGGGATCTTGTTCTCGCGGGCGTACTTGATCGCGCCGACCTTGCCGAGCACACCGCGGTCACCGAAGCCGCCGGGGATGCAGATGCCGTCGACGTCGCCGAGCTGCGCCGCGGCGCCGGCCGGGGTCTTGCAGTCGTCGGAGGTGACCCACTTGATCTTCACGCGGGCCCGGTTGGCGAAGCCGCCGGCGCGCAGTGCCTCGGTGACCGACAGGTAGGCGTCGGGCAGGTCGATGTACTTGCCGACCAGGGCGAGGGTGATCTCGTGGTCGGGGTTGTGGACGCGGTCGAGCAGGTCGTCCCAGGTCGTCCAGTCCACGTCGCGGAACGGCAGGTCGAGCTTGCGCACGACGTAGGCGTCCAGACCCTCGCCGTGCACGGTCTTCGGGATGTCGTAGATCGAGCGTGCGTCGGGGCAGGCGACGACGGCGGCCTCGTCGACGTCGCACATCAGCGAGATCTTCCGCTTGATGGCGGTGGGGACCTCACGGTCGCAGCGCAGCACGATCGCGTCCGGCTGGATACCGATGTTGCGCAGGGCCGCAACCGAGTGCTGGGTGGGCTTCGTCTTCAGCTCACCCGAGGGGCCGATGTAGGGCAGGAGCGAGATATGGACGACGAAGACGTTGTCACGGCCGACCTCGTGCCGGACCTGGCGGACGGTCTCCAGGAACGGCAGCGACTCGATGTCGCCGACCGTGCCGCCGACCTCGGTGATCACGACGTCGACCTCGTCCGTCGCCATGCGACGGATGCGGTGCTTGATCTCGTTGGTGATGTGCGGGATGACCTGCACGGTGTCACCCAGGTACTCGCCTCGGCGCTCCTTGGCGATCACCGTGTTGTACACCTGGCCGGTGGTCACGTTGGCGGAGCCGTCGAGGTCGCGGTCGAGGAAGCGCTCGTAGTGGCCGATGTCCAGGTCGGTCTCGGCGCCGTCGTTGGTGACGAACACCTCACCGTGCTGGAAGGGGTTCATCGTCCCCGGGTCCACGTTCAGGTAGGGGTCGAGCTTCTGCATCACGACGCGCAGGCCCCGGGCCTTGAGCAGCATGCCGAGGCTGGAGGCCGTCAGGCCCTTGCCGAGCGAGGAGGCGACACCCCCGGTGACGAAGATGTGCTTGGTCGTCGAATTACGAAAAGCGGCGGGCGGCATGGCCAAGACGGGGCTCCCGTGGTCGCGGTCTGGGGGTGCGGTGCGGCTGCCCGCCGGAAATCTCCGGGGTGCCGTCGCTGCGGTTCGGGGGTTCCCTGTCGGGAAGGGGCCCACCGGTCCACGGGCTACCAGCGTATCAGCGCCGCGGGGCGATGGCTTCCGGCCACGCTCCGCACACATCCCGACACGGAGGCGACCACCCTCACCGGTCTCTCACCCGTTGCTCACTCGTTCGGCGTACTCGCCTTGCCAGGACGGGCACCCGGATCATCCGCATGCGTCGTATCCTGCTCGGACACTCGCTGCCGAGCCCGTCCGGCCCAACGGCACCACCCCCCGCCCGTAAGCACCGGAACAACGTGAGCTCGTCAGTTCGTTGAGCAACAATTGGCGCTTTGCATCACGGCTGATTGACCTGTTTTGCTTCATCGCTCAACGACGCATTGCAAGACCTGCTGAAACCCCCCTTGACCGCACTAGCGACAGCCCCCTCGTGGGGTGACGTGGCCGTTCGACTGGAGTTGCACGTGGCCGGGCGCATCGAAGACTACGCACTCATCGGAGACATGCAGACCGCCGCCCTGGTCTGCCGGGACGGCACAGTCGACTGGCTGTGCCTGCCCCGCTTCGACTCGCACGCCATCTTCGCCGGCCTGCTGGGCACCGAGGAACACGGCTTCTGGCGGCTGGGTCCCGCGCATGCCTCCGACCAGCAGCCACCCACCGCGGCCCGGCGCAGCTACCGGGGCGACTCGCTGATCCTGGAGTCCGAGTGGGACACCCAGCGGGGCACGGTCCGGGTGACGGACTTCATGCCGCCGCGTGACGGCGCCCCGCAGCTGATCCGGATCGTGGAGGGCGTCTCGGGCCGGGTGCCGATGCGCTCGGCGCTCAGGATGCGGTTCTCCTACGGGCGGGTGGTGCCGTGGGTGCACAAGCACGAGGGGCGCACGGTGGCCGTCGCGGGCCCCGACTCCGTGTGGTTCGACACATCCGCGGAGACCTACGGCAAGTCTCTGACGACGTACGCCGACTTCACGGTCGCGCCGGGCGAGCGGATCGCGTTCACGATCTCCTGGGAGCCCTCGCACAAGGAGCCGCCGCCGCTGCCCGAGCCGGAGCAGTCGCTGGAGGCCACGGAGGACTTCTGGCGCGAGTGGGTCGACCACTGTACGTACCACGGCCCCTACCGGGAGGCAGTGGTCCGCTCGCTGATCACGCTGAAGGCCCTGACCTACGCACCGACCGGCGGCATCGTCGCCGCGCCGACCACCTCCCTGCCGGAGGACATCGGCGGCGTCCGCAACTGGGACTACCGCTACACCTGGCTGCGGGACGCGGCGATCACGCTGTCCTCGCTGCTGCGCACCGGCTACCGCGAGGAGGCCCGCGCCTGGCGGGAGTGGCTGCTGCGGGCCGTGGCAGGCGACCCGGAGAACCTGCAGATCATGTACGGCATCGCCGGCGAGCGCGAGCTCGGCGAGGCGGAGCTGGACTGGCTGCCGGGCTACGAGGACTCCGGCCCGGTCCGGGTCGGCAACGGCGCGGCCCACCAGCTCCAGCTCGACGTGTACGGCGAGGTCACCGAGGCCCTGCACCTGGCCCACATGACGGGCCTCGCGCGCAACGACTACGCCTCGCTGCTCCAGCTGAAGCTGATCCGCTACCTGGAGGACCACTGGCAGGAGCCGGACGAGGGCATCTGGGAGGTGCGCGGCCCGCGCCGCCACTTCGTGCACTCCAAGGTGATGGCCTGGGTCGCCGTCGACCGCACGATCAAGCTGATCGAGTCCGGTGACGCGGACGGCCCGCTGGAGCGCTGGCGGGAGCTGCGCGACGACATCCACCGGGACGTCTGCGAGCGGGGCTACGACAAGGAGCGCAACACCTTCACCCAGTCGTACGGCTCGAAGGAGCTGGACGCCTCCCTGTTGCTCATCCCGCAGATGGGCTTCCTGCCGCCGGACGACAAGCGGGTCATCGGCACGATCGAGGCGATCCAGCGCGAGCTGTCCACGTCGGACGGCTTCATCCTGCGCTACCCGACCACCAGCAGCGACGAGAACGTCGACGGCCTGCCCGGCGACGAGGGGGCCTTCCTGGCCTGCTCGTTCTGGATGGCCGACGACCTGGCGATGATCGGCCGCGTGGACGAGGCCCGCAAGCTGTTCGAGAAGCTGCTGTCCCTGCGCAACGACCTCGGTCTGCTGGCCGAGGAGTGGGACCCGCGCCTGCAGCGCCAGGTGGGCAACTTCCCGCAGGCGTTCAGCCACGTGCCGCTCATCGACACGGCGCTGCGTCTGACGGCCTCGGGCGCCTACGGCGGCTGAGCGGGGCCGCCCGCGGGGGTGTCACCGCGGCCTGAGAGCCGTGAGCGTGCGCTCCCCCGCGGAGTCCCCGGCCGTGGCCGGGACCAGGGCGATCTCGTCCAGTCCGGCCTCGGCGTAGGCGTCGATGCGGGCGTGGACGGTGTCGGCGTCGCCGACCAGGGCGACCGTGCCGGCGGCCTCGGGCGGCAGGGCCCGCAGCAGGGTGTCCGGGTCGGCGCCCTTGGCGGCCAGCTCGACGACCTCGGCGAACCCCGCGTCGACGAACATGTCGCTGTAGCCGGGCACAGCGAGGTAGCCGACGACGCTGCGCAGAACCTGCGTGAGCGTCTCCGGCTCCGGATCGACGGCGGCGGGCAGCCAGGCGGCCAGCCGCGGTGGCGTACGGCCCGCCTTGTCGGCCGCGGCGAGCATCCTGTCCCGCAGCACGCGGACCTGCCCGGGCGAGACGAGGTCGAGCAGCATCCGGTCGGCGTGCGCGACGGCCGTGGCGACCGCGCGCTCTCCGAACGCCGCGACGGTGACCATGCCTCCGGGCGGCGGCAGCCGGCGCGGGAAGCCGCTGCCGGGCACGACCGGCTCGCCGGGCGCACTGTGCATCAGCGCCCGTACGGCCGCCGCCGACTCCTCCAGGGCCGCTGCGGGCCGGGTGCGCGGCCTGCCGTGCACACCCTCGACGACCCGCCTGCTGGACGTGCCCAGGGCCACGCCGACGGGCCGGCCGGTGACGGCCGCGGTCGAGGCGGCGCCCCGGACGATGGTGAGCGGGTCCCTCACCGACACCGGCACGGGCCCGGCGGTCAGCGCGGCCTGCTCGGTGGCCGCGCCGATCGCCGCCGCCAGGACGAACGAGTCCCACGTCGGTCCCTCGCCCGCCCACACCTCCCGGTACCCGAGCCGGTCGGCGAGCACCGCGACCCGCAACGGCTCCTCGACCGGACTGTCGTCCTCCCGCCCCACGGCGACCACGCTTATGTCCATGACAGCGCCCGTACCCGGTCGGCCGCGCCGTATCCCGGGGAGATCCACCGCAACATCCACGAGCTGATCGTCTCGGTGCCCCTGCCCAGATGTCCGGGAGGCACCCGCGCGGGTAGCGTCCGGCACATGGACAGCGGGACGGACAGCGGTTACGACACCCAGGGCGCCGGGATCACCGTGCAGCGGGCGCTGGAGCTGCCGGGGCTGCGCAGCGGGCTGCCCGAGGTGCTGGCGGGCGCCGAGCGGCTCGGGCGGACCGTGCGCTGGGTGCACGCGGGCGAGGTGCCGCACATCGCCTCACTGCTCAAGGGCGGCGAACTCCTGCTGACCACCGGCTACGGCCTCGGCACCCGCCCCGCCGAGCAGCGGGCGTTCGTGCGCACCCTGGCCGAGCGCGGCATCGCGGCCCTGGTCGTGGAGCTCGGTCCGCGCTTCACCCGGCTTCCCGCGGCCCTCGTCGACACGGCACGCGCGGCCGGGCTGCCGCTCGTCCAACTGCACCGAGAGGTGCCGTTCGTCACGGTGACGGAGGAGGTCCACACCGAGATCGTCAACGGTCATTACGCCCTGCTCCAGCGGGCCGAGGAGGTGCACCGGCGGTGCACGCAGGCCGTGCTGGGCGGCGGCGGTGTGCCCCAAGTGCTGGGCATCCTGGCCGAATTCGCCGGCAATCCCGTGTTCCTGGAGACGGCGGACGGGCAGTTGCTGTACGCGGCCGGGGCCGGTCCCCAGGGCGCGGACCCGCTCCAGGTGTGGGAGGGGCTGCGCGGGCAGCACAAGGACGGGGAGCCGCCGCTCGCGGGCTCGGTGCTCGTGGACGTGCCGGGCGGCGGGCCCGGCAGCGGGGGCGTCCGGGCGCGTCTGGTCCTGCTGCCCGTGCGGACTCCCCTGACGCCCGTGCACCGGATGGCCGCCGAGCGGGCCGCGGGCATCCTGGCCGTGGTGCTGATGCAGGCACGGCAGGAGGAGGAACTGGCGGCGCGCGGACGCGGCGACTTCCTCACGGACCTCGCCGAGGGCCGGGTCACGGCGGAGGACGCCCCGGCGCAGGCACGCGTGCTGGGCTTCAGGCCGGGCGACGGCCCGCTGCTGCCGGTGGTCATGCGGCTCGGGGACGCGCTGTCCACGGACGCGGGTGCCGCCCGCTCGGGCGGAGCCGGGAGCGGGGGCGGCCGGGCCGTGCCGGTCCGGGCGATCTCGGAGGAGCTGGCGTCGGTGGGCGTGCCGGTGCTGCTAGGGGTGCGGCCGGTGGAGGGCCGGGTGCTGGTGCTGCTCGGGCTGCGCGCGGAGTCGGACCGGGCGGCGGTCGCTGACCGGGCCGCGGCGGCGCTGCGGGCCGGTGTGGGCCGGGCCGGACTGCCGCGGCCGGGCGGGCAGCCGCCCGTGGTGGTCGTCGGGATGGCCGGCGGCTGGACGGCGGCGGCCTCGGGCCTGCGGCACGCGGCCGAGACGGCCACGGCGGCCCGTGGCCTGCCGGACCGGCCCTGGTACGACGCCCGCCGCCTCGACATCGACCTGCTGCTGTGGCGGCTGCGCGACCATCCGGACCTGGCGGCCTTCGTCGACCGCGCCCTCGGCCCGCTCCTGGAGCACGACCGCCGCTCCCGGCCGCCGCTGCTGCCCACCCTGACGACCTACCTGGCCCACGCGGGACGCAAGGCGGAGACGGCCCGTGAGCTCCATCTCAACCGGCAGACTTTGTACAACCGCCTGGCGCGTATCGGGGAGTTGCTGGGCACGGACCTCGACGACCCGCAGACGGTCCTGGCCCTGAGCCTGGCCCTGCGGGCCCGCAGGCACGTGCCCTAGGGGTGTCAGGAGAGCGGCTGGGGCTGGGTCAACTCGTCGTACACGCTGAGCACTTGGGCGACCGTCTCGTCCTCGGTCGGCCAGGTGGCGGCCTGCCGGGTGCCCCTGGCCGTCAGCAGTTCCCGGCCCGCCCGGTCGCCGAGCAGCCGTACGACGGAGTCGGCGAGGGCCTTGGCGTCCCCGTACGGGACGAGTTCGGCCGCGTCGCCGACGAGTTCGGGGATGCCGCCGACATGCGTCGCAACGAGCGGCACGCGCGCGCGCAGGGCCTCCTGGGCGAGGACGGAGCGCGCCTCCCAGCGGCTCGGCAGGAGGGCGAGGTCGGCGGCGGCGAGCAGGTCGGTGACGTCGTCGCGCCGCCCGATGAGCCGGACCGGCAGTCCCTCCTCCTCGATCCGCCGCTGGAGTTCACCGCGCAGGGGACCCTCTCCGGCGATCACGACCAGGGGCACGGGATCGAGGCGGCGCCAGGCGCGCGCGGCGTCCAGCAGCACGTCGTATCCGCGGTGGTGTTCCAGGGAGCCGACGGCCATCAGCAACGGCCGTCCGATGGCTCCGAGTTCGGCGCGCACCTTGGGCCGCCGGCGGTCGGGGTCGTCGGGCTCGCGGGGCCTGCGGGGGCCGGGCAGCGCGACGGCCGCGAGCCGTGCGTCCCGCGCGCCGGTGAGCCGAGCCCGGTCCACGAGCGCCGAGGTCGTGCCCAGTACCACGGTGGCCGCCTTCACGACCCTCCGCTCCAGCACGCGCAGCATGTGGGCCCGTGCCCCGTCGGCGTGTGCCCGGTCGTGCCACGTGACGACGAGCGGAGTGCGTACGCGCCGCCCGCTGAGGGCGAGCACGGTGCGGAAGGAGGCGTGCAGCCCGTGCGCGTGCACCAGATCGGCGCCGGCGCAGGCCGCCCGCAGGGTGGCCACCGACACCGGGTCGCTGCTGCGCGGGACGTGCACGTGGTCGGCGCCGACACCGCTGAAGTCGTATGCGTGATCGGCCTCATAGGGGGCGCACACCGTGACTTTCACGCCCCGGGCGACGAGCCCCGCGGCCAGCGAGCGCACATGCGCGCTGCTGGCGGCATTGCCTCCGCCCAGCACCTGCACGGTGCGCAGCGGCGACTGGCCATGCGGTGAGTGGCTGCTCACGGGGGTCACGTGGCCGGGCTCCTGGTTCGGGTCGGGCGGTCACGACGCGTACTCCGCCAAGGATGCCAGGCCATAGGGGGGTTCCGGGAACGCCGGGACCCCTGCGGCACGACAGTGGGGCGCGGCATCGGGGCAATGCGCCGGGCCGGGTCACCCACACGAGTGAATTCGGGCGACCCGCCCGGCCTTGCCGCACCACCGCCGTGCGCCGCTCCGGACCAGGGGCCGCCCGGCCCCTGGCCCGCCGTCCGGATCAGGCTCTAGCCGTCCGCCCGGGCCGCCGCCAGCAGCTCCTCCGCGTGCGCCCGTGCCGTCTCGGAGTCCTCCTGCCCGGCGAGCATGCGGGACAGTTCCCGGACCCGGTCCTCGCCTTCGAGGAGCTTGACGCCGGAGCGGGTCACGGACCCGTCGCTGGTCTTCTCGACCAGCAGCTGCCGGTCGGCGAAGGCGGCCACCTGGGGCAGATGCGTCACCACCACCACCTGCGCGCTCTTCGCCAGCCGTGCGAGCCGCCGGCCGATCTCGACCGCCGCCTTGCCGCCGACCCCGGCGTCGACCTCGTCGAAGAGGTACGTCGGCACCGGATCCGTTCCCGCGAACACGACCTCCACGGCCAGCATCACCCGCGACAGTTCACCGCCGGACGCGCCCTTGGCGATCGGCCGGGGCGGCGCCCCAGGGTGCGGGGCGAGCAGCAGCTCGACCTCGTCGGCGCCCGCGGGACCGTAGGCCACCGGACGCCCGCCGACCTCGACGCCCTCCGGGTCGTCGGTCTGCCGGATGTCGAAGGAGACCCGCGCGTGCGGCATGGCGAGAGAGGCCAGCTCGGCGGTCACGGCGGCGGCGAACCGCTCGGCGGCCTCCGTCCGGGCGTCCGTCAAGGCCTGCGCGAGCCCGCCCAGTTCGGACCGCAGCGCGTCCCGCTCGGCGGTCAGCTCCCCGATCCGCTCGTCGTCGCCGTCCAGTTCGGTCAGCCGGGCGGCACTCTGCTCGGCCCAGGCCAGCACGGTGGCGATGTCCTCGCCGTACTTGCGCGTCAGCCCGGTGAGCGCGGCCCGCCGCTCCTCGACGGCCGCCAGCCGCAGCGGATCGGCGTCCAGGTCGTCGGCGTACCCCGCCAGGTCGCCCGCCGCGTCGCGCAGCAGGATCCCGATCTCCCCGATGCGGTCGGCGAGCGCGGACAGCGCCGGATCGTGCGACCGTACGGCGTCCAGGGTCCGCTGTGCGCCCGCGACGAGCGTCCCTGCGTCGACGCCCTCCGGGTCCTCGGGGTTGCCTGCGAGGGCGGCGTGCGCGGCCGCGGCAGCGGACGCCAGTGCCTCGGCGTGCCCGAGCCGCTCGGCCTCCTCGGCCAGCTCCACGTCCTCACCCGCGCGGGGTTCGACGGCGGCGATCTCATCGAGCCCGAAGCGCAGCAGGTCGGCCTCCTGCGCCCGCTCACGGGCCCGGGTGGTGATCTCGTCGAGCTCGGCGGAGACGGCCCGCAGCCGCTTGTACGCCTCGCCGTACTTGGCCAGCGGCCCGGCGACCGCGTCGCCCGCGTACCGGTCGAGCGCCTGCCGCTGCCGGGACAGCTTGAGCAGCCCCTGCTGGTCGGTCTGCCCGTGCACGGCCACCAGCTCGTCGGCGAGCTCGGCCAGTACGCCCACGGGCACGCTGCGCCCGCCCAGGTGCGCCCGTGAGCGCCCCTCGGCGGAAACGGTACGGCTGATCAGCAGGGCCCCGTCGTCGAGCTCGGCCCCGGCCTCCTCGGCGCGCACCGCGGCCGTGGCGTCCCGGGAGACGGTGATCCGCCCCTCCACGACGGCCTTGCCGGCCCCGATCCGCACGAGCGCCGGGTCGGCCCGCCCGCCCAGCAGCAACCCCAGGCTGGTGACCACCATGGTCTTGCCCGCACCCGTTTCACCGGTGACCGCGGTGAACCCGGGCGACAGCTCGACGACAGCATCGTCGATCACGCCCAGCGACCGTATCCGCATCTCCTCCAACACGGACACGACCTTACGAGGTCCCAGCCACGGATTGCGACTGGCCCACTCTTGTCACCCACGAGTGTGGCGGCGCCCATTTCCTGGGGGCGCGGGGAACTGCGCGAACAGCCACAAGCCACCCGCACCCGCCGACGAAGCGGAACCACCCCCACAAACCGCTAGTGAGGCGCCCCCCGCCACCCGGAAACAGGCAGCGCAAACTTGGCCACCAGCCGGTCCGTGAAGGACGCGTGATGCAGCCGGGCCAACCGCACCGGCACAGCTCCCCGCCGCACCTCCACCCGCGCCCCGGGCGGCAACTCCACCGTCCGCCGCCCGTCACACCACAGCACCCCGGGCGGAATGTGGGGCAGAACCTCCACAGCCAACACAGAATCCGGCGATGTCACGAGCGGCTTCGCGAACAGCGCGTGCGCGGAGATCGGCACCATCAGCAGCGCCTCGACCTCCGGCCACACCACCGGCCCGCCCGCCGAGAAGGCGTACGCCGTCGACCCCGTGGGCGTCGCGCACACGATCCCGTCGCAGCCGAACCCGGTCACCGGCCGTCCGTCGATCTCCAGGACGACCTCCAGCATCCGCTCGGCGGACACCTTCTGCACGGCCGCCTCGTTCAGCGCCCAGTCCGTGTGCACGATGTCCCCGTTGCGGTGCACGACGACGTCGACCGTCATCCGCTCCTCGACCTCGTACGCCTTGGTCACCACCCGGTCGACGACCTTGTCGAGGTCGTCCCGCTCGGCCTCCGCGAGGAACCCGACGCGCCCGAGGTTGACGCCGAGCATCGGCACACCAGACGCCCGGGCGAACTCGGCGCCGCGCAGCAGCGTGCCGTCGCCACCCAGCACGATGAGCAGCTCACACCCGTCGAGGCACTGCGGAGTGGCCTCCCTGACGAGCTCCACTTCCGCCGGCAGCGGCAGGTCGCGCGCCTCGGCCTCCAGGACGCGCACGCCGAGGCCGGAGCGCAGCAGCCCCTTCACCACGAGCTCGGCGCTGCGCACGGCCGCGGGCCGCCCCGTGTGGGCGAGCAGGAAAACAGTACGAGCTCGGTTCTCGGTCAACGCGGCCCCTCCGCCACAGCACGGTCTGCCTCGGCCGGGTCCAGTTCCGGTGCCCCGGACCGCAGCCACAGAAAGTATTCGACATTCCCCGACGGCCCGGGCAGCGGACTGGCCGTCACGCCCTTCACCCCGAGCCCCAGACCCCAGGCCTTCCCGGCCACCCCCCGTACCGCCTCGGCCCGCAGCTGGGTGCTGCGAACCACTCCCCCGCTGCCCAGCCGCTCCTTCCCCACCTCGAACTGCGGCTTGACCATCATCACCAGATCGGCGTCCGGCTTCACGCACCGCACCAGGGCGGGCAGGACCAGCCCGAGCGGGATGAAGGACAGATCCCCCACGACAAGATCCACAGACTCCCCATCGATCGCTTCAAGCGTCAACTCGCGTACGTTCGTACGGTCCTTGACGGTGACGCGTTCATCCTTCTGGAGGGACCACGCGAGTTGTCCGTATCCGACGTCCACGGCGACGACATGGGCGGCGCCCGCGCGCAGCAGGACGTCGGTGAAACCTCCGGTGGAGGCGCCCGCGTCGAGCGCCCTGCGCCCCTCGACGGCCAGTCCCTGCGGCCCGAACACCGCGAGCGCGCCGGCCAGCTTGTGGCCGCCGCGCGAGACGTAGTCGGGGTCGCTGTCGTCCTGGGTCACCACGATCGCGGCCGCCGTCTCCACCTGCGTGGCGGGTTTGGTCGCGACGGTCTTGCCGACGGAGACCCGCCCGGCGGCGATCAGCTGCGCGGCGTGCTCACGCGAGCGCGCGAGCTTGCGGCGGACCAGCTCCGCGTCCAGACGGCGGCGTGCGACTCCTGCCACGTTCGGTTCAGCTCCTAGCTCCGTACGGCGTCGGGGGCGCCGGAGGTCCCGGGCGTACGTCGAGCGCGGTGAGCGCGTCGCGCAGCCCCCGGTGTACATCCTCGTACACCTCGATGTGTCCGTCCGTGGCGAGGTGGTCCGCGTCTCCGAGCCGGCCCAGGGCCGCGTCCACACCGGCGTCGCCTGTCGGCGTGCGCGGCACGTTCAGGGGGGCGGGGGCGGCGGGGTCGGGGGCGGGCTCTTCCTCCGCCGCCGGCGGGGTCTCGGGAACTGCGTCGTCCATGCCCCGACGCTACCGCGAACCGCTGCGGTACCGTCGACCGCGATGGCCACGATCGAGGAGTGCCGCAGCGCACTCGACAAGCTCTCGGACAGCATGCAGCGCGCCGAAGGGGACGTCCGCGAGGCCGCGGCCCTGGACCGCTCGGTGAGCTGCCACATCACGGACCTGGACGTCACCTTCGCCGGGCGGATGCGCGGCGGGCGGATCGACGTGCACGACACCGTGCCCGGGCCGCCGCCCGGCAGGGCCGAGATCAGACTCGCCATGACCGGCGACGACCTGGTGGCCCTCGTCGGCGGCGAGCTGAACTTCGCCAAGGCCTGGGGCTCCGGCCGGGTGAAGCTGCACGCGGGCGTGCGGGACCTGTTCCAGCTCAGGAAGCTCCTGTAGCCGCGACCTTCCCGCCCGTGCTCTGAGCGCGGGCCTTGCGGGCCGCCGGCACGACCAGCGGGGTGCCCGTCTCCGGGTCGTCGATGACCTGGCAGCGCAGCCCGAAGACCTCCTCGACCAGTTCGGCCGTGACGATGTCCTTCGGCGCGCCCTCGGCGACGACCCGGCCCTCGCGCAGGGCGATGAGGTGGGTGGCGTAGCGGGCGGCGTGGTTCAGGTCGTGCAGCACGGCGACCAGCGTGCGCCCCTGCTCCTCGTGCAGCTCCGCGCACAGGTCCAGGACGTCGATCTGGTGCTGGATGTCCAGGTACGTCGTCGGCTCGTCGAGCAGCAGCAGCGGCGTCTGCTGGGCGAGCGCCATGGCGATCCACACCCGCTGGCGCTGGCCGCCCGACAGCTCGTCGACGTAGCGGTCGCCGAGCCCGGCGACGCCCGTCTGCCGCATGGACTCCTGGACGACCCGCTCGTCCTCGGCCGACCACTGGCGCAGGATGCCCTGGTGCGGGTAGCGGCCCCGGCCGACCAGGTCGGCGACGGTGATGCCGTCGGGCGCGACGGACGACTGGGGCAGCAGGCCGAGGGTCCGCGCGACCTTCTTCGCGGGCATCGACTGGATGACCTGCCCGTCGAGCAGCACCCGGCCCTCGCTCGGCTTGAGCATCCGCGACAGCGCCCGCAGCAGCGTCGACTTGCCGCACGCGTTGGGACCCACGATGACGGTGAAGGAGTGGTCGGGTATCTCCACCGACAACTGCTCCGCGATGACCCGCTGGTCGTAGGCGAGGGTGACGTTCTCGGCGGACAGGCGGTTCACGGTGCTCCTTTGGTAGTTCAGTCCGCTGCTGGTGCTGCTCCTGGGCCGCATGCCGGTCCTCATATCCGGCCCGCCCTGCGCTCGCTGACCAGCAGCCACAGCAGGTAGACCCCGCCGAGCACACCGGTGACCACACCCACGGGCAGCTGCTCGGCGCCGAACGCCCGCTGTGCGACCCAGTCAGCGACGACCAGGAGGGCCGCGCCCATGCACAGCGAGGGCACCAGGTTCGGCCCGGGTGAGCGGGTCAGGCGCCGGGCCAGCTGCGGCGCGGTGAGCGCGACGAAGCTGACGGGACCGGCCGCGGCGGTGGCGGACGCGGTGAGCAGCACCGCCGCCACCATCAGCAACAGCCGTACGCGCTCGACCCGCACCCCGAGGGCGTACGACACGTCGTCGCCCATCTCCATCATCCGCAGCCCGCGCGCGTTGACGAGGACGAGCGGCACCAGCACGGCGGTCAGGGCGAGCAGCGGCCACACCTGGTTCCAGTCCCGGCCGTCGAGGGAGCCGGTCATCCACACCACCGCGCGGGCCGCGTCCACGATGTCGGACTTGGTCAGCAGATAGCCGTTGACCGCGGTGACGATCGCGGAGACGCCGATACCGACCAGGACCAGCCGGTAGCCGTGCACACCCCGCTTCCAAGCGAGCACGTAGATGGCGAGCCCGGTCACCAGGCCGCCCGCCAGCGCCCCGGCGGCGACCTGGTTGGCCGTCCCGGAGGTCAGCACGATCACCACGAGCGCGCCGGCCGTCGCCCCCTGCCCGAGGCCGAGCACGTCCGGACTGCCCAGCGGATTGCGGGAGATGGCCTGGAACAGCGCGCCGCCCAGTCCGAGCGAGGCGCCGACCAGCAGCCCGACGAGGACCCGCGGCAGCCGCAGCTCGTTGACGATGAACTCCTGGCCCGGGTTGCCCTCGCCGACGAGCGTCCGCAGCACGTCGGCGGCCGGGATCGGGAAGTCGCCGGTGCCGATGAGTACGACACTCGCCACGAGCGCCGCGACCAGCAGCAGGAGCACGACGGTGACGGCCCGCACGTCGAGGCGTAGCGAGAGACCGCCCGGGGTCCGCACGGCACGGTTGGTGGTCTTCACAGCTGCGCCGTCCTCCGCCGTCGTACGAGAAAGATGAACACCGGTCCGCCGAGGATCGCGGTGACGATGCCCACCTGGAGCTCCGAGGGCCGGGCCACGATCCGGCCGAGGACATCGGCGCCGAGCAGCAGCACGGGCGACAGGATCGCCGCGTACGGCAAAATCCAGCGCAGGTCGGGCCCGGTGAAGGAACGCACCACGTGCGGCACCATCAGCCCGACGAACACGATGGGCCCGCAGGCGGCGGTCGCCGCCCCGCACAGCACGGTCGCGGCCAGCATGGACAGCGCCCGCGTCCGGTTCAGGTTGGCGCCGAGGGCCTTGGCGGTGTCGTCGCCCATGGCCATCGCGTTGAGCGGCCGGGCCAGGGCGAGGGCCAGGACCGTGCCGGTCAGCAGGAACGGCAGGACCTGGGTGATGGTCGAGTCGGTCGCCGAGGCCAGCGAGCCGACCGTCCAGAACCGCATTTTGCCGAGCGCCGCCTCGTCCATGATCATCACGGCCTGGAGGTAGCCGTACAGCGCGGCGCTGATCGCCGTACCGGCGAGCGCGAGCCGCACCGGTGTCGCACCCCGGCTGCCACCGAGGAACCAGACCAGCGCCCCGACCGCGGCCGCGCCGAAGAACGCGAACCAGACGTAGCCGCTGAGCGAGGTGACCCCGAAGTACGTGATGGCCGTGACGGCCGCGGCGGACGCTCCCGCGTTGATGCCGAGCAGGCCGGGATCGGCCAGCGGGTTGCGCGTGAGGGCCTGCAGGACCGCCCCGGCCAGGCCGAGGGCGGCGCCGGCGAGCAGTCCGAGCACGGTCCGCGACAGCCGCTCCGCGACGACGACGTCTCCGTAGGTCCCCGAGTCCTCGAACAAGCCGTGCCAGACCTGTCCGAGGGACAGCTCTTTCGCTCCGATCGCGATACTCGCCAGCGCGACGAGCACCAGGATCGCGACGGACAGGAGCAGCCCGAAGGCTCGTACCGCCCGTCGGGTCGGGGGCGCGGGGGCGGTGTCCGCGCGCTGTTCGGGGGGACTCTCGACCAACACGCAGTTAGGTTAGCCTACCCTCGCATTCGAGCAAGATTCGGATTCCCGACGCTGCCCGCGGCTGCCCGGCAGCGCTACGAGTACCCAGCCGCCCGGCGCACCACAAGCACTGACAGGTACTCAGAGACCCAGCCGCGCCAGCGCCTTCCCCCCGTCCAGCTCGCACGCACCCTCACCGGCCGCCGTCCATGCCACGGCACACAGCGCGCGCAGCCCGTCCAGAGCCTCACCCTCTCCGTCGAGCTCCAGCCGGTCCGCCCCGGCCGTCGCCGTCCATCCACCGCATCGGAACCCGCCCTCGCCGGCCTCGACGACGTCCGGCTGACCGCCGAGCATCCCGCGCAGATCGGCGTCCACATACGTCGGCCGGTGCTGCGGCGGCGCGGCCAGCAGCTGCGGACCGTCGGTGACACCGGTCAGGACGAGCAGCGAGTCGACCTCCCCGTTGAACGCGCCCTCGATGTCCGTGTCCAGCCGGTCCCCCACCACCAGCGGCCGCTTCGCCCCGGTGCGCAGGATCGTCTCCCGGTGCATCGGAGGCAGCGGCTTGCCCGCGACCTGCGGCTCGGCACCCGTGGCGATCCGGACGACCTCCACCGCGGCTCCGTTGCCCGGTGCGATCCCGCGCCCGCTCGGAATCGTCAGGTCGGTGTTGGACGCGAACCACGGCACGCCGCGCGCCACCGCGTAGGACGCCTCGGCGAACCGGCCCCACGGCAGATCGGGCCCGCCGAACCCCTGCACCACCGCCGCCGGATCGTCGTCCGCCGACTCCACGGGCACCAGCCCGCGCTCGCGCAGCGCGACCCGCAGCCCCTCACCGCCGATCACCAGCACCCGGGCGCCCTGCGGCACCTGCTCGCTGATCAGCCGCGCGACCGCCTGCGCCGAGGTGATGACGTCCTCCGCGCCCGTTGGTATCCCCAACTCGGTCAGATGCCCGGCCACCGTGTCCGGAGTCCGCAGCGCGTTGTTCGTCACGTACGCCAGGCGCATACCGCCCTCCCGGGCCGCCGCCAGCGACTCGACCGCGTGCACGATCGCGTTCCCGCCCGCGTACACCACACCGTCCAGATCGAGCAGCGCCGTGTCGTAGGCCTCGCTCAGGGCCTGCCCACTGGCCTCGGGCCTCGTCCTGACGCTCCGGCTCATCCTGCATCGCTCCTCGTTCGACGGCTTTCCCCCGATCATCCCCCATGCCACCGACAGCCGTACGATGCCGGGATGAACTCAGCAGGTCACTCGGAGGCAACGACGCACCGAGGCCTGGAACTCACCCCGTTCCGAGGCCTTCGTTACGACCCCGACCGGGTCGGCAGCCTTGCCGCCGTCACATCTCCGCCGTACGACGTCGTGGTGCGCCCCGACGGCCTGCACCACCTCGAGTCCGCCGACCCGTACAACATCGTCCGCCTGATCCTCCCCCAGGCCGCCACGCCCAGCGCCCGCAACGAACGGGCCGCCGACACCCTGCGCCGCTGGCTGTCCGAGGGCGTCCTGACCACCGACCCGGAACCGGGCCTCTACGTCTACGAGCAGCAGGACGGCGACGGCATGCTGCAACGCGGCATCATCGGCGCCCTGCGCGTGTCGGACCCCGCCGAGCAGGTGGTGCTGCCGCACGAGGACGTCATGCCGCACGTCGTCGCCGACCGCGCCGCCCTCATGCGTGCCACCTCCGCCAACCTCGAACCCCTGCTCCTCACCTACCGGGGCGACGGCTCGACGGCCGTCACGGCGGACCTGATCGAACGCACCGCCGAACGGCCTCCGCTCCTCGCCACCACGACGGAGGACGGCTTCCACCACCGCCTGTGGTCGGTCACCTCACCCGACGACCTGGCCGCGATCCAGACCGACCTCGGCCGGCACCAGGCTCTCATCGCCGACGGCCACCACCGCTGGGCGACCTACCGCCGCCTCCGCACGGAGCACCCCTCCCCCAGCCCGTGGGACCACGGCCTGGTCCTCCTCGTCGACACGGCCCGCTACCCCCTTCGAGTGCGCGCCATCCACCGCCTTCTGCACGACCTGCCGGTCGGCGACGCCGTGGCCGCCCTGGAGGGCCGCTTCCGCGTACGCCGCCTCGAAGTCCCGCTGCCCGAGGCCCTGGACACACTGGCCGACGCGGCCTGCGCCGGCAACGCGTTCCTGCTGGCCGGCGACGGTGCCTTCCACCTCGTGGACCGCCCGGACCCGGACCTGCTGGCCCGCACGATCCCCACCGACCGCCCCGCGGCCTGGCGGACCCTCGACGCGACGGTCCTGCACGCCACGCTCCTGGAGCACGTCTGGCGCATCTCCGAGGACTCCCCCGCCCACGTCGCCTACATCCACGACACGACGGCCACGGTGGAGAAGGCGGAACGCGACGGCGGAACTGCCGTCCTGATGCACCCGGTCCGCGAGGAGGTCGTCCGCGACCTGGCCCGCCAGGGCGTCACGATGCCCCGCAAGTCGACGTCGTTCGGCCCGAAACCGGCGTCGGGTCTGGTACTGCGGGCACTGGACCTCTGACCGCACCGGAACAGCGCTGACACGACGAAGGGGCGGGACCCCGAGGCCTTTCAGCCCGGATCCCGCCCCTTCCCCTACGGACGTCAGTCCTTGTCGCTCTCGTCCTCGTCGCTCTCGTCCTCGTCCGCCTTCGGCGAGGCCGAGTCCTGGGGCTCGTCTGCCTCGTCCTCGACCATGGCGTCGACGAACTCCACGCCGTCCAGCTCGGCGAGCCGGTCCGAGGCGTCGGTGCTGCCGTCGCGATCGGCCTCGACGGCCTTCGCGAACCACTCCCGCGCCTCGCTCTCCCGCCCGGCGGCGAGCAGCGCGTCGGCGTACGCGTACCGCAGTCGCGCGGTCCACGGCTGCACGGAGTTCGCGGCCAGCTCCGGGCTCTGCAGCGTCACGATGGCCGCGTCCAGCTGCCCGATGTCCCGCCGCGCGCCGGCCGCGACGAGTCGCATCTCGACCTGCCCGGCCTTGTCGAGCTTGTGCACCTCGGGCGCCCCGGCCATGTCCAGCGCCTTCTCCGGCCGTCCGAGCCCGCGCTCGCAGTCGGCCATGACGGGCCACAGGTCGATGTTCCCGGTCATCCGCTTGGCGGCCCGGAACTCGGCCAGCGCCTCGCCGTACTTCTGGCTGGCGTACGCGGCGAATCCGGCGGCCTCCCGTACGGCGGCGACACGCGACGCCAGCCGCAGCGCCACCCTGGAGTAGCCGTACGCGCCCTCAGGGTCCTCGTCGAGGAGCCGCGCGACCATCACCAGGTTCCTGGCGACATCGTCCGCGAGCGTCTTGGGCAGGCTCAGCAGCTCCTGCCGTACGTCCTTGTCGATCTCCTCGCCCGTGACGTCCTCCGGGATCGGCAGCCGCTTGATGGGCTCCCTGTCCCGCTCCCGCTCCTCACGGAACCGGCCGGAACCGGAACCGTGCCGGTCGTCGCGGCCACGGAAACCACCCCGGTCGCCGTCACGCCGATCACCGTCACGCCGGAAGCCCGGGCGGTCGCCACGGTCGTCACGCCGGGGACCGCGCCCGCCGCGGTCGTCACGGCCGCGGAAGCCACCGCGGTCGCCGCGGTTGTCGTCCCGACGGAAGGCGGGGCGGTCGCCGCGGTTGTCGTCCCGACGGAAGGCGGGGCGGTCGCCGCGGTTGTCGTCCCGACGGAAGGCGGGGCGGTCGCTGCGAGGGCCGTCTTCGCGACTGAAGGCAGGACGTCCGCCCCGGCCGGCGTCGTCTCGGCGGAAGCCGCCACGCTCCCCACGGTCGTCCCCGCGGCGCTCGTCACGGCCCCGGAACCCACCGCGGTCGTCACGCCGGGGGGCGGGGCGGTCACCGTCCCTGGAACGGTCACGGTCGCCGCTGCCGAAGCCGCGGTCGCGGTTGTCGTCGCGACGGAAACCGCCACGGTCGTCGCGGCGGGGGAAGCCACCGCGGTCGCCCTCGCGCCTTTCGCCCCGACGATCGTCACGCCGGTCGTCACGCCTGTCGTCACGCCGGTCGTCCCGCCGGTCGTCCCGCCGGAATGCGGGGCGGTCGCCACGGTCGTCACGCCGGGGGGCGGGGCGGTCGCCACGGTCGTCACGCCGGAAGCCCCCGTGGTCGCGGTCATCCCTGCGCGGCCCACGGTCACGGTCGTCACGCCGGACGTACCCGCCACCGCGGTTGTCACCGGGGGGCGGGGCGGTCACCACGGTCGACGCCGGGGGGCGGGGCGGTCACCACGGTCGTCTCGACGGAAGCCGGGGCGGTCACCACGGTCGTCACGCCGGGGCGCAGGCCGGTCACCACGGTCGTCACGCCGGAAGCCCCCGTGGTCGCGGTCATCCCTGCGCGGCCCACGGTCACGGTCGTCACGCCGGACGTACCCGCCACCGCGGTTGTCA